>JAOPXG010000114.1 GCA_025965275.1 Nocardioides sp. | reverse complement strand
CCGCGCTCAGGTCCTTGCGGGCCACGAGCGCGCTGAGGACCTCGGGCCAGGTCAGGCTCATCAGGTCGTGGCGGGAACGCGTGCCCGCAGCAGCGCGATCACCGACTCGGCCAGCTGGATCGGGTCGATGGGGTGCGACACGGCGGCCTCGGCGCGTGACCAGGTCGCCAGCCAGGCGTCCTGGGGGCGGCCGGTCAGGACCAGGACCGGCGGGCAGTGGTAGATCTCGTCCTTGAGCTGCTTGGCGATGCCCATGCCACCGGCGGGCACAGCCTCGCCGTCGAGGATCGCGAGGTCGATCAGGCCGGAGTCCATGTTCTGCAGCACGACCGGCTCGGTGGCCACCTCGACGTACTCGAGCTCGGGCAGGTCGGAGCGTGGCCGGCGGCCGAGCGCGAGGATCACCCGCTGGCGGGTGTTGACGTCGTCGCTGTAGACGAGCACGCGCAGCGCGGTCCGGGGAGAGGTCGAGTCGCTCACGGCGGCGATGCTACCGCTCGCGCTCCGCTGCGCGTCGTGATGCCGCCGCTTCTCGCGCCTCGAGGAGGTCGAGGCGGCGGTCCTCGCGCGTGGCCTCCTTGAGCGACGCGCGCACCCACTGGGTGAACAGCACGCCGAAGAGCACCAGCGCGACCAGGTCGCCCGAGCCCCAGAGGATCCCGCCGGCGAGGTGCTGGTCGTCGATCGGCTCCGGCAGCCAGGAGCCCATCGGACCGTGGTGCAGGTCGGGGTACCAGGACCCGCCGATCAGCTCGGTCTCGCCCATGACCGTGACGCCGAGGAACGCGTGGAACGGCAGCGTCAGCACCACCAGCAGCATCCGGAACGGGTAGCTCACCCGGCCCGGGATCGGGTCGACGCCCACGATCGGCCAGAAGAACAGCGAGCCGACGAGCACGAGGTGGAGGTGCATCACCTCGTGGAGGTACGCCGAGTGGAGGGTCGCGTCGTACCAGCCGGAGAAGTAGAGCGCCCACGGGGACACGACGTAGAGCAGCAGGGTGAGGGGCGGGAAGGTCAGTACCCTCGCCGGCCAGGAGTGCAGCACGGCGAGCAGCCAGCGCCGCGGCCGCGGCGGCAGCGTCCGGAGCGCGAGGGTGACCGGCGCCCCCAGCGCGAGCGCCATCGGGACCAGCATCGCCAGGATCATGTGCTGGACCATGTGGACGCTCAGCAGGGTGAGGTCGTAGGTCCCCAGACCGGACGCCGTCGCGAAGTAGAACGCGCCCATCCCGAGGACGACGAACGAGATCGTCCGCCCCACCGGCCAGCGGTCCCCGCGGCGGTGCAGCACGTGCACGCCGTACAGGTAGAGACCCGCCACCCAGACGGTGATGACGAACGGGATCGGGGCCAGCGACCATTCGGTGAAGACGGTGCCGAAGGTGAAGCGCGGGAGCGCGCCGGCGGCGTCGAGGACGGTTCCAGCGGACGGGATGAGCACGTTGTGAACTTTATGACCCCGAAACACAGGGGGTCGGGGTGCCCTCGTCCTCGGGTCACGACATAATGACGGCGTGGCGACAGCAACCGCGATTCCGGCCTCCCGACTGCACGGGCACCACGACCGACCGAGCATGGTCAGCGTCGGGACGATCATCTGGCTCTCGAGCGAGTTGATGTTCTTCGCTGCGCTCTTCGCGTCGTACTTCACGATCCGCGCGGTGAGCCCCGAACTGTGGGCCGAGAACACCGCGATCCTCGACGTCCCGTTCGCCTCGGTGAACACCACCATCCTGGTGCTGTCGTCGCTGACCTGCCAGCTCGGCGTGTTCGCCGCCGAGCGCGGCCAGGTCGGCCGCGTCGGCTCGGTGTTCCGGATCAAGGGCTGGGGCCTGCGCGAGTGGTTCGTGCTCACCTACGTCATGGGCGCGATCTTCATCGCCGGCCAGGCCACCGAGTACGCCTCGCTCGTCAAGGAGGGCGTGACGATCCAGGACTCGGCGTACGGCACGATGTTCTACCTCACCACCGGCTTCCACGGTCTCCACGTGACCGGCGGGCTGATCGCCTTCCTCTTCGTGCTCGGCCGCACCCTCGTCGCGCGCAAGTTCACCCACGAGCAGGCCGTGAGCGCCATCGTCGTGTCGTACTACTGGCACTTCGTCGACGTCGTCTGGATCGGGCTGTTCGCGACCATCTACCTCGTCCAGTAGCGCTTCTCGGCAACCGAACAGCATCCCGAAACCGAAGGACTAGATGTGCGTCTCCTGAATCGCTCGGCGGGTCGACTGTCCCGGCACCGCCGCGGCCCGCTCGCCGGGTTCATGGTCCTGCTGCTGGGTCTGCTGCTGACCGGTGGGCTCTACACGGCGTTCTCCCCCGCGTCGGCGGACCAGACGACGGCCAGCAAGGAGCAGATCGCCCAGGGACGTGAGCTCTTCCTCGTGGGCTGCGCCTTCTGCCACGGCCAGAACGGCGAGGGTGTCCGCACCATCGACTCCAAGGGCGGCGACAACCAGCTCGGCCCGTCGCTGGTCGGCGTCGGCGCTGCAGCCGTCGACTTCCAGGTCGGCACCGGCCGGATGCCGATGGTCCAGCCCGGCGCTCAGGTGCCGAGCAAGACCCCGACCTACACCGACGACGAGGTCGCCGCGCTGGCGGCGTACGTCGCCTCGCTGGGCCCCGGCCCGGCGATCCCCGACGAGAGCGACTACAGCGTCGAGGGCCTGTCCGACGAGCAGCGCCAGGAGGCGATCACCCGCGGCGGCCAGATCTTCCTGACCAACTGCACGGCGTGCCACAACTTCGAGGGCTCCGGCGGCGCGATGCCGCGCGGCGGTTACGCACCGAAGATCCGCGGCGTCGAGCCGCGCTACATCTACGAGGCCATGCTGACCGGCCCGCAGAACATGCCGACCTTCTCCAACGGCAACCTCTCCCCCGACGAGAAGCGCGACGTCATCGCCTACCTCGGCTCGCTCGACGAGATGCCCAACTACGGCGGCTTCGGGCTCGGTGGCCTGGGCCCCGTGCCCGAGGGCATGGCGGCCTGGCTGTTCGGCATCGGCCTGCTGACCGGCGCCGCGGTCTGGATCGCTGCCCACACGACCCGTACGGACAAGAAGAAGGTGGAGGCGTGAGCACCCCGCCCACGAACGACGACCACGCCCACGACGAGCCCGTGGACGAGAACCTGCCCGCTCGTGACGACCTGTTCGCCAACCCGGGTCTGCCGGAGCACCACTGGCGTCCCACGGACGTCGACTCGAAGGCCGAGAAGCGCGCCGAGCGCCAGGTGGCGACCCTCTTCGGGCTGTCGGCCGTCTGCACGATCCTGCTGATCGTCTCCTACTTCGTCTTCGAGATCGGCGAGGACCCCGACGTCATCGGCGGCTTCGGCGCCTCCAACTTGGCGATCGGCCTCTCCATGGCCGGCATGCTGCTCTTCATCGGCATCGGCATCATCCAGTGGGCCCGCAAGCTGATGGCCGACCAGGAGATCGTCGAGTACCGCCACCCCGCCTCGTCCTCCGAGGAGGACCGCCAGGCGGCCCTGGCCGCGCTCAGCGCCGGCCTCGAGGAGTCCGGAATCAGCCGGCGCCCGCTGGTCCGCAACTCGCTGCTCGGCGCGCTCGGCCTCCTCGGCCTGCCCGCCGTCGTGATGCTGCGCGACCTCGGCCCCACGCCCAACCAGGTCGGCCCCGGCAAGAAGGTCGACTACCCCGGCGCGGGCATCGAGCACACCATCTGGGCGAAGGGCATGCGCGTCGTGCGCGACGTCGTCGGCACCCCGATCAAGCCCTCGGACCTCGAGATCGGTGACCTCGTCAACGCCGAGCCCGAGGCGCTCTTCAACGGCGGCGAGGACGGCGAGCCCCTCGAGGGCGTCGTGCTCCAGATCAACAAGTCCAAGGGCGCCGTGGTGGTCGTCAAGATGGAGCCCGACAACATCATCCCAGGCAAGGGCCGCGAGAACTGGTCCGTCGACGGGATCGTCTGCTACTCCAAGATCTGCACGCACGTGGGTTGCCCGATCTCGCTCTACGAGCGGACCACCCACCACCTGCTCTGCCCCTGCCACCAGTCGACCTTCGACCTCGCCGACTCGGCGAAGGTGGTCTTCGGCCCCGCGGCCCGCCCGCTGCCGCAGCTGCCGCTGGAGGTCGACTCCGAGGGTTACCTCGTGGCGCAAGCACCTTTCGACGAACCTGTGGGACCTAGCTTCTGGGAGCGTGGCTGATCATGGACACGAGCAAGGTCGCCACCAGCAACGCGACCACCGCGGCGACGGGCAAGAAGCCGAGTCGCGCCGGCGCGATCGCCAGTTGGGCCGACGAGCGCCTGGGCATCGCGTCCATGGCCAAGAAGAACCTGCGCAAGGTCTTCCCCGACCACTGGTCGTTCATGCTGGGCGAGATCGCGCTGTGGAGCTTCGTCGTGCTGCTCCTCACCGGTGTCTTCCTGACCCTGTGGTTCACGCCGAGCATGGGCGAGGTCACCTACCACGGCTCCTACGAGCAGCTGCGCGGCATCCAGATGTCCGAGGCGTACGCGTCCAGCCTGAGGCTGTCGTTCGACGTGCGCGGCGGCCTGCTGATGCGCCAGATGCACCACTGGGCCGCGATGCTCTTCGTCGCGTCGATGATGGTGCACCTGCTCCGGGTGTTCTTCACGGGCGCCTACCGCAAGCCGCGTGAGCTCAACTGGGTGATCGGCTCGCTGCTGCTGCTCCTCGGCACGCTCGAGGGCTTCACCGGCTACTCGCTCCCCGACGACCTGCTGTCCGGCACCGGCATCCGCGCCGCCGACGGCTTCGTCAAGGCGACGCCCGTGGTCGGCACCTACATGTCGTTCTTCCTGTTCGACGGCGAATTCCCGGGTGAGTCGATCATCCCGCGCCTCTACACGATCCACGTGCTGCTGATCCCGGGCCTGCTGCTGGCCCTGATCGCCGCCCACATGCTGCTGCTCGTCTACCACAAGCACACCCAGTGGCCCGGTCCCGGCCGCACCGAGAAGAACGTCGTGGGCTTCCCGATGCTCCCGGTGTACGCCGCCAAGGCCGGTGGCTTCTTCTTCGTCGTGTTCGGCGTCACCGCCCTGATGGGTGCGTTGCTGTCGATCAACCCGGTGTGGAAGTACGGGCCGTACGACCCGTCCAAGGTGACCGCGGGCTCCCAGCCCGACTGGTACATGGGCTGGCCGGACGGCGCGCTGCGGATCATGCCCGGCATCGAGTCGCACTTCTGGGGCATCACGATCAGCTGGAACGTGCTGCTGCCCATCTTGGTGCTGCCGATGCTGATGTTCACGATCCTGCTGCTGCTGCCGTTCATCGACGCCTGGATCACCGGCGACAAGCGCGAGCACCACCTGCTGGAGCGCCCGCGCAACGCGCCGACCCGGACGGCCACGATGGTCGCGCTGATGACGATGTACGGCCTCTTCTGGGCGGCCGGCGGCAACGACATCATCGCCATCACGCTGCACGCGTCGATCAACCAGATCACGTACTTCCTGCGGGCCGCGGTCTTCATCGGTCCGGTCATCGCCTTCGTGATCACCCGGCGCTGGTGCATCTCGCTGCAGCGCAAGGACAACGACGACCTGCTCCACGGCTACGAGACCGGCATCATCATGCGGTCGGCCGAGGGTGGCTACTCCGAGAAGCACCTGCCGGTGGCGCCGTCGCGGGCCTACACGCTCACCGCGCGCGACCGCGACCCGGTGCCGAACGGCCACCACGAGGAGGTCGATGCCAACGGCCTGCCGGGCCCGGCCAAGGGACGCCTCACGGGTCTGCGCAACCGGATCCGCACGGTCTGGTACGCCGACAACGTGCAGAAGCCGACGCCGGAGGAGCTCGCCGCGGGCCACCACCACGCCGAGCACGAGCACGAGCTGCAGGGCCCGATGGACGGCCACGCCGCCGACGGCCACCAGTTCGACGGCCACCACCTGGTCGAGGACGAGCACCTGCGCTCGCACTGACGCCACCGCACGGCTACTCCGAGGCCGCCCCTCTCCCCTGCGGGAGTCGGGCGGCCTCGGTCATTTCGCTGACCCGTCGCTTCGGCACGCTCTGGGAGTGCTGACCCGTCGCTTCATCACGGCCCGCGATCCTGGCCGGACCAGGTCAGACCACCGAAGCGCCGACGGGCGGCGACGATGCCGGCCCGGAGGCGACTCTCGAAGTGCGCGCCCGGACCCCACAGATCCGACGCGGTGAAGACGTCGACGATCCACCCCTCGTGCTCGACCAGCCACGACCGGCGAGCACGATCGTGCTCCTGGCGTTCCGGCCCGTGCCACCGGGGTCCTTCGTACTCGGCCGCGTACCGGAGGTCGGGGACTCCGAGATCCAGGTAGAACCACCCGTCCGGCCCCTTCGCAGGCGCTTGCGGGACGGGCAGAGGCAGCTCCTGGCAGTCGCGCCACCGCAGCTTCATCACGCTCTCCGGCGGCGACTGGGCCAGGCCGTCGACGTACGGCGCCGTGCCACGGAACGTCCGCACGCCCCGGTACCCCTTGAACCGGCTGTCACCCAGCCTGACGAGATCGCTCGCGTCGAAGTCGGAGATCGCTGCCATGGCGTCCATGCCTGCGAACCCTTGCTCCCGCGGCAGCAACAACCCGAGGTCGCAGGCGGTACGGAGTTTGCTCGTGATGCGAAGGCCATCGATATGCACCACCTCCTCCGGGAGGAAGGTGCGCTCGCCGCTCTGGGTGAGGTCGTTGCGGAGCCGGTATCCCGCCCTCGACCGATACATCGAGACCGGTGGGACCGCGAAGTGATCGTTGGGCGCGAGCACCATCGACGCACCGTGGAACCACCCGGCGGTGCGGTCGGTGACGACGGCGTCGTCCGGGACCACCAGCCTCAGGCAGGCTGCGCGCAGTTCGAGTCCGTCGGCGAGCTGCGCGGCGTACGCGACCCCCCGGATCGGGGTGATCAGCAGGCCGTCCGCGACCCATGTCGCCAACTGGCGCCGGCTGACCCCGGCTGCCCGTGCCTCAGCAGAGGTGAAAGGCCGGTCGATGGGAACCGGAGCATCCGGTCCCAGGAAGGGCGTCTGTCGGGGTACGTCGGTCATGGACATGCCGATGCCCACGCCGAGCAGGTCGCCAATCAGACACAGCGGTCACCTGTGGACAACGAGCTGACGGGCGCGCGGTAGCGACGGGTCAGCGCCCTCAGGCGTGCCCAAGCGACGGGTCAGCGCCCCCTGCGCTTGCACAAAGCGACGGGTCAGCGATCAGGAGAGAGCGGACGCCTGGGAGTACTCGGGGAAGGACTCGTTCCAGTCGCCGTAGCCGTTGTCGAGGGTCATCGGGCGGTCGGTGCCGGTGTACTCGACCACGTCGCCGCGGCGGCTCATGGCGTAGAGCCAGGCGGCGTCGTCGGTGCTCATGCCGGTGCACCCGTGGGACACGTTGGCGTAGCCCTGGGAGCCGACCGACCACGGGGCGGCGTGGATGAACTCGCCGGAGTACGTCAGGCGCATCGCCCACTGGACGTTGTCGATGTCGTAGGCCTCGGAGCCGCCGATGCCGACGGTCTCGGAGTTCATCCGCTTCGAGTCGAACTTCTCGATGATCACCTTGGTGCCGGAGCGGGTGGTGAAGCCGGGCTTGCCGGTGGTGATCGGGATCGTCCGGAGCAGGGTGCCGTTGCTGAAGACCTTCATCTGGTGGGTCTGCGCGTCGACCTTGTAGATGTGCGCGTCACCGACCTTGAAGTCCAGCTTGCGGCTCTCCTGGCCGTAGATGCCGTGGCCGGCCGGGATGCTGTTCACGTCGACGTCGACGTGCACGTCGGTGCCGGCCTTCCAGTACGTCTTCGGGCGCCAGTGCGCCTCGGTGTCGCTGAGCCAGTGCCACGCGCCCGGCTGGCGGGGGGTCGACGTGACGCTCATGTGCTTCTCGAACGACGCGCGGTCGGTCACCGGGACGTCGAACGTGACGATCACCGGCATGCCGACGCCGACCGTCTCGCCGGCCAGCGGGGCGACCGACGGGAAGGTCTGCTCGTCGAGGGTGAGGTCCTGCGTCGTGAACTTCGAGGTACGGCGGACCTGCTTGCCGTCGGTGCCCTGGGCGACCGTCTTCACGACGTACGACGTGCCGGGCTCGAGGCGGGCGTCGGCCTTCCAGGAGAGCCCGTTGTCGGCCATGGTGCCCGCGAGGGCGCCCTCGGTCGACGTCACGTCGACCGACTCGAGCTCCGCGTTGGCGACCGTGACGGCCAGGGTGGTGTCGACCGAGACGTCGGCGGTGCCGTTCTCGACGTTGAGGCTGACCTTCGGCTTGGCGACCGGCGCCGCCGAGCTGCTGCTGGCGTCGTCGGTGGGCTCGGAGCCGACGAGGGGCGCGTCGTTCGTGTCGCAGGCCGTCAGGCCCAGGGCGGCGACGACGAGGAGCGCGGCTGCGCCGGCGATCGCTCGGCGCCCGTGTCGGCGCTGACGACTCTCGGACATGCGGAAACTCCCCGTGACTGGCTGCGTGTGGTCGTGCGACCAGCGTAACCGCCGGTCCCCCCGACTTCGATTCGGCGCGACCGTGCGAAGACTCACGCCGTCCGACCGCAACCACACCGCCGTGGCGAGCGTCAGTGCGCGTGCTCGCCGCGGTAGTACTCGAAGATCCAGCCCGCCAGCGCCAGGGCGCCCAGGGCGACCCCGATGATGAAGAGCCACCACGCGTAGGCCGCGACGCCGTACACGCACACGCCGAGCGCGAGGGCGCACCACAGCGGCCACCAGGAGTACGGCGGGAAGAATCCCAGCTCGCCCGCGCCGTCGGCGATCTCGCCGTCCTTGCGGTCCTCGGGGCGCGGGTCCATGTTCTTGGCGTGGAACCCCAGGTAGAGGGTCATCATGCCCGAGAGCAGGGTCGTCATCGTCAGCGCGGAGGTGCCGGTCCAGTCACCGGTGATGAACCAGTACGCCGGGCTCACCAGCACGAAGAAGATCGTGCAGATCCCGAAGATCCAGGCTTCAGACTTCATCGGGCGTCGCCCTCCGGGTCGGCGTTGCGGTCGCGGAGCATCTCCTCGCGGCCCTCCATGTCGGGTGCGTCCGCGGCGTCACCGTCGCGGGCGGCCTCGTTGTCCTCCAGCTCGATCGCCGCGACCTCCGGGTGGTGGAGGTCGAACGCCGGCGACTCGGAACGGATCCGCGGGATCGTCACGAAGTTGTGGCGCGGCGGCGGGCAGCTGGTCGCCCACTCGAGCGAGCGGCCCCAGCCCCACGGGTCGTCGGTGTTGACCAGGGGCGCCCGGCGCGACACGTAGACGTTGTAGAGGAACGGCAGCGTCGAGGCGCCGAGCAGGAACGCGCCGATCGTCGACACCTGGTTGAGCGTGGTGAAGCCGTCGTCGGGCAGGTAGTCGGCGTAGCGCCGCGGCATGCCCTCGACACCCAGCCAGTGCTGCACGAGGAACGTCGTGTGGAAGCCGATGAACAGCAGCCAGAAGTGCAGCTTGCCGAGGCGCTCGTCGAGCATCCGGCCGGTCATCTTCGGCCACCAGAAGTAGAAGCCCGCGAACATCGCGAACACCACCGTGCCGAACACCACGTAGTGGAAGTGCGCCACCACGAAGTAGGAGTCGGAGACGTGGAAGTCGAGGGGCGGGCTGGCCAGGATGATGCCGGTCAGGCCACCGAAGAGGAACGTCGTGAGGAAGCCGATCGACCACAGCATGGGCGTGTCGAAGGATATGGACCCGCCCCACATGGTGCCGATCCAGTTGAAGAACTTCACTCCTGTGGGCACCGCGATCAGGAACGTCATGCCTGAGAAGAAGGGCAGGTCGACCGCGCCGGTGACGAACATGTGGTGCGCCCAGACCGCGACCGAGAGGATCGCGATGCCGAGCGTCGCGCCGACCAGGCCGATGTAGCCGAAGATCGGCTTGCGGCTGAAGACCGGCAGGATCTCGGTGACGATGCCGAAGAACGGCAGCGCGATGATGTAGACCTCGGGGTGCCCGAAGAACCAGAACAGGTGCTGCCACAGGATCGCGCCGCCGTGGGCGGTGTCGAAGACGTGGGCGCCGAGCTGGCGGTCGGCCTCGAGCGAGAGCAGCGCGCCGGCCAGGACCGGGAAGGCGATCAGCACGAGCAGGCTGGTGACCAGCGTGTTCCAGACGAAGATCGGCATCCGGAACATGGTCATGCCGGGCGCGCGCATGCAGATGATCGTGGTGATGAAGTTGACCGCGCCGAGGATGGTGCCGAGACCGGCCATCCACAGGCCCATGATCCAGAGGTCACCGCCGACGCCGGGCGAGCGGATCGCGTCGGAGAGCGGCGTGTAGGCGAACCAGCCGAAGTCGGCCGCTCCCTGGGGGGTGAGGAAGCCGGAGGCGGCGATCAGGCCGCCGAAGAGGAACAGCCAGTAGCTGAACATGTTGAGCCGCGGGAACGCGACGTCCGGCGAGCCGATCTGGAGCGGCATGATCACGTTGCCGAAGCCGAAGAACAGCGGCGTCGCGAAGAGCAGCAGCATGATCGTGCCGTGCATCGTGAAGAGCTGGTTGTAGAGCTCGTCGTTGACCACCTGCATGCCCGGGTAGGCGAGCTCGGAGCGGATCAGCATCGCCATCAGGCCGCCGACGAGGAACCAGGCGAACGACGTGCCGAGGTAGAGCTTGCCGATCAGCTTGTGGTCGGTGGTCGTCAGGATCCGCGCGACCTGCTCACCGAGACGCGGGCGCTCCGGCCCTCCGGTGGCGGTCGGGTGTGCGGTCGTGGCGGTCACTCCGCCCCCTCCTCGGACTCGTCGCCGGAGAGCCCGGCCTGGGTGCTGGCGTAGGAGCCGCCGAGCAGCGGCGCGTCGGACTCGGCGCCGGCGTCCTGGAGCTGCTGGAGGTACTCCTGGTACTTCTCGACGCTCACGACCTCGACGTTGAAGAGCATCCGCGAGTGGTAGACGCCGCAGAGCTCGTAGCACTTGCCGCGGAACGAGCCCTCGCGGATCGGCGTGATCTCGTAGTGGTTCACGCGACCGGGGACGACGTCCATCTTCATGAGGAACGCCGGCACCCCGAGGTCGTGGATCACGTCGGGCGAGTGCAGGTTGAAGCGCGTCGTCAGGCCGACCGGCAGGACCAGGGTCGGGATGTGCGAGCCGGTGCCGGACTCGTGGACGTACGACGAGTAGGGGAACCGGTCGTCGAACAGGTCGTCGTCGGCCGAGCGGTCCTGCTCGCCGATGCCGTAGTTGAAGGTCCACGACCACTGCTGGCCGGTGACCTCGATCGTGTTGTCGACCTTGCGGTCGTCGTCGAGGACGAAGTTCTGCGTGTCCACCGTGTGCACGAAGAAGACGATCACCATGATGACCGGCGCGATCGTGTAGAAGATCTCGAGCGGCAGGTTGTAGCGCGTCTGGATCGGGATCTCGTCGTCGCTGCGACGGCGGAAGTGGAAGATTGCGTAGAAGATCAGCGCCCACACGATCACGCCCGTGACCAGGGCGGCGATCCACGCGCCCTGCCAGAGGTTCAGGATGTGCTCGCCCTGCTCGGACGCCGGGTCCGGCATCGCGAACCGCTCCCACTCCCCCTTGGTCTCGGAGGAGCAGCCGCCCAGCACCAGCACGCTGATGCCGAGGACGGCGAGGGCGGTCACCCGACGGGCTGTCCCGTGGTTGCCGGCCACACGCTTGGGGAGTTGCAGACCCACGAACGAGCCTCTCTCTCAACGATCTCGGATGCGCCCAACACTATAGGAATCGAGCACCGGTTTGAGCGGTGGGGCACCCGGTACGTTCGGCGTGTGACAAATGCCGCTGACGGACCTCCGGTACCCCCGTCCGCCTATCTCGACGCCGCCTCCTCCGAGCCCCTCCATCCCGCGGCCCGCGACACCCTGCTGGCGGCCCTGGACCGCGGGTACGCCGACCCTCGCCGGCTGCACGGACCGGGCCGTGACGCGCGGCTGCTCCTCGACAACGCGCGCGCCGTGGTGGCCGAGTGCCTGGGCGTGCGACCCGACGAGGTCTCCTTCACCCACTCCGGCACCGAGGCCGTGCACCGCGGCCTCCTCGGCCTGCGCGCCGGCCGGCCCTGGCCGGGCTCCGCGGTCGCCTACTCGGCCGTCGAGCACTCCGCCGTGCTCCAGGCGCTCGAGTGGACCCGGTCCGAGGACCACGTCGCCCTCCCGGTCGACCGGCTCGGGCGGGTGACCGGGGCGGTGCCCGCGGGCCTCGCCGCCGTCGCGGTCCAGTCGGCGAACCACGAGGTCGGCACGCTCCAGCCGCTCGACCACCTCGACCTGCCCGACCGCACCGCCCTGTTCGTCGACGCCAGCGCGTCGATGGGTCGGCTGCCGCTCCCCGACCGCTGGGACGTGCTCGCCGGCTCGGCCCACAAGTGGGGCGGTCCCGCCGGGGTCGGCGTCCTCGTCGTCCGCAAGGGCACGTTCTGGGCCAACGCGTTCCCCGGCGACGACCCGCTCGACGAGTCCGCGACCGGCTTCCCGAACGTCCCGGCCGCCCTGGCCGCGGCCGCTGCGCTCCGCGCCGTCGTGGAGGAGCGCGACGAGGTCAACGCCCGCCAGTTCGCGCTGATCGACCGGATCCGGGCCGCGGCCGCGGCCGTGCCGGACGTCGAGGTCGTCGGCGACCCGGTCGACCGGCTGCCCCACCTCGTCACCTTCTCCTGCCTGTACGTCGACGGCGAGGCGTTGGTGACCGAGCTCGACCGGCGGGGGTACGGCGTGGCGAGCGGCTCGGCGTGCACCGCGTCGACGCTCACCCCCAGCCGGGTGCTCGAGGCGATGGGCGTGCTCACCCACGGCAACGTCCGGGTCTCGCTGACCCGCGACACCACCGACGAGCAGGTCGACGGCTTCCTGGCCGCGCTCCCCCAGGTCGTCCGCGACATCCGCGCCGAGGCGGGACTGTGATCGCGGACCTCGAGCTCGACTGCCGCGGGATGCTCTGCCCGCTGCCGGTCATCGAGCTCGGGAAGCGCTACACCGAGGTGCCGGTCGGCGGGCTGGTCGCGGTGGCGGCCACCGACGTGGCCGCGCGCACCGACGTACCGGCGTGGTGCCGGATGCGTGGCCAGGAGTACGTCGGTGAGGAGCCGGCCGCGGACGGCGTGCCGCGCTACCTCGTCCGGAGAGCTAGCTGATCGCCTTGAGGTGCGGCTCGACGTCGTCGGCCGCCTCGCGGCCGTAGGACTCCTCGACCCGGGCCAGGAACTGGCTCGCGGTGAAGGTGTACTCCTGGGTGCCGACGGTCTCGACGACGTACGCCGCGAGCACGCACCCGACCTGGGCGGCCCGCTCGAGGCCGACCTGCCAGGTCATCGCGGCCAGGAAGCCGGCTCGGAAGGCGTCGCCGACCCCGGTGGGCTCGAGGGCGACGACGTTGCTCGCCGCCGGCAGCTCGATGGTGGGCTCGCCCTCGCGCAGGATCTGGACGCCGTCCTTGCCGAGCGTGGTGACCTGGATGCCGACCCGCGACAGGATGTCGGCGGCCGACCAGCCGGTCTTCTGCTCGATCATGTGCGACTCGTACTCGTTGGAGAAGAGGATCGCGGCGCCGTCGATCAGCCTGCGGATCAGGTCTCCCTCGCTGAACGCGAGCTGCTGGCTCGGGTCCGCGATGAAGGGGTAGCCGCGCTGGCGGCACTCCTCGGTGTGACGGAGCATCCCGTCGGGGTCGTCGGCGCCGATCAGCACGTAGTCGGGCGTGCCGACGCGCGCCACGATCGGCGAGAGCTCGATCAGCCGGGACTCGCTCATCGCGCCCGGGTAGAACGAGGCGAACTGCGCCATCGTGGCGTCGGTCGTGCAGACGAACCGCGCCGTGTGACGGGTGTCGGAGATGCGCACGTGCGAGCAGTCGACGCCGTGCCGCTCCAGCCAGGAGCGGTAGTCGGCGAAGTCCTCGCCGGCCGAGCCGACCAGGACCGGCCGCAGCCCGAGCCGGCCGAGGCCGAAGCACATGTTCGGCGCCACACCGCCCCGCCGGATCTCGAGGTCGTCGACGAGGAAGGAGACCGAGAGCTTGTCCAGCTGCTCCACCACGAGGGAGTCGGCGAACTTGCCCTGGAAGGTCATCAGGTGATCGGTGGCGATCGACCCGGCGATGAGCAGCGACATGCCGCGAACACTACCGACGGGTACCGCTGGGTCTACCCCTCGGTAGCCAATAGCGTCGATGGTATGACCGACACCTCGACCGCCCGGCTCGCCTACGACGACCTCTCGACGCCCGCCGAGATGCACGACGACTGCCGCGCCGTCCAGGCGTCCCTGACCCGGCCGCTCGCCGCCGCGGCGATCGAGCTGTCGCGCGAGCAGCGCAAGCCGGGGATCGAGATCTCCGCGGCCACCGCCCGCATCGCCGGCGCGCTGCACCTCCAGGTGGACGGCGACTGAGGACCCCCCTCCCTCAGACGCACGACAGCCCCCGCCGGGCGTACCGGCGGGGGCTGTCGCTGTGTGCTCAGTTCAGGTTGATTCTTGACTCACCGGGTCTCGACACGCGCCTGCTGACTTCGCGAGCTCAGTCAGAGCGCTTGCTGACCACCATCATCGAGTCCGCTGCGCGTCCTCGATCAGTGGAAGCTGTCCCCGCACGCGCACGAGCCCGTGGCGTTCGGGTTGTCGATCGTGAAGCCCTGCTTCTCGATCGAGTCGACGAAGTCGATCATCGCGCCGTTGAGGTAGGGGACGCTCATCCGGTCGACGACGACGGACACGCCGTCGAAGTCGGTGACGACGTCGCCGTCGAGGCTGCGCTCGTCGAAGAAGAGCTGGTAGCGGAGGCCCGAGCAGCCACCCGGCTGCACGGAGATGCGCAGCGACAGGTCGTCGCGGCCCTCCTGCTCGAGAAGGCTCTTCACCTTGCCGGCAGCGACGTCGCTCAGGTTGATCTGGTCAGTGCGGCGCTCGGTGGTGGTCTCGACCTGCTCGGTCATGTGCGGTTCTCCCAAGGTCGGAGGAAGTCTGTTACTGAGTCCAATGGTCGCACATGAGCGGTTATTCCCTGGACCACGTGCGCGCGATCCGCTGGGCCAGGTCGGCGAGCGCACCGGCCGGGTCGGCGAAGGCGCGCTCCTTCCCGACGAGGTCGACCAGGGAGTACGCCGACTCGATGCCCAGGGCGCGCATCTCCCGCGAGCCGACGAGCACCTGCCCGGCGAGCACGACGCACGGCCGGATCGCCGCGGCGGCGACCTCGGCGACGCCGTACGGCACCTTGCCCGCGCGGCTGGAGAAGTCGAAGGCGCCCTCGCCGGTGAGGACCAGGTCAGCGGCCCGGGCCCGCTTGGCCAGCCGCACCGCGTCGCCGACGACACGCAGACCGGGCTCACGGGTGCCGCCGAGGAGCAGCACCGCGAAGCCGAGGCCGCCCGCGGCGCCGGCGCCCTTCTCGAGCGAGACCCGGCGGACGGTGGCGGCGGCGAGCTCCTCCAGCCAGCCGTCCACCACGGGCAGCCGCTCCTCGGGGACTCCCTTCTGCGGGCCGAAGACCTTGGTCGCGCCGAACAGCCCGGTGAGCGGGTTGTCCACGTCGCTCGCGGCCACCAGCTCGACGTCGAACGCCGGCAGCTCGACGCGGGTGATCCCCTGCAGGCCCGCCACCCCTGCGTCGAGCGGCCGGTCGGCGGTCGCGCCGAGGGCCGCGAGCAGGCCGGCTCCCCCGTCGTTGGTGCCGCTGCCGCCGAGCCCGACGACGATCCGGGTCGCGCCGGCGTCGACCGAGGCCAGGACCAGCTCGCCGACGCCGTACGTCGTGGCCGTCTCGGCGCCCTCGCCGCCGGTCAGGTGCAGCCCGCACGCCTGCGCGGCCTCGACGTACGCGGTGTGCTTGTGGAGCAGGACCGTCGCCGGGGTCGGCTCGCCGTGGGGTCCGCGCACCGTCACCGCCAGCAGCTCGCCACCGAGCGCCGCGTGCAGCACGTCGACGAAGCCCGGCCCACCGTCGGCCATCGGCGCCAGGTCGAGCTCGTCGTCGGGCGCGTGGCGGCGCCAGCCCTCGGCGATCGCCGCAGCCGCCTCGACCGCGGTGAGCGTGCCGGCGAACTTGTCGGGTGCCACGAGAACTCTCATGCGGGCATTGTGGCGCGCGCCCTACGGTGACCGCGTGGGAGACCTGACGATCCGACCGATGACCTCCGACGACGTCCCCGCCGCGGAGCGCGTCAGCGACGAGGGCTTCTTCGAGCTCGACGTGCGGATGCGGAAGGTCTCCGACCCGGAGCCCTCGCGACGCGGCGACGCCCACCGGGCGGTCTGGATCGAGCGGACCCGGCACCTCGTGGCCACCGACCCCGGGGGCTGCTGGGTCGCCGAGGACGACACCGGCCTGGTCGGGATCGTCACGTCGTACCGCCGCGAGACGCTCTGGTGCCTGGCGACGTACGCCGTGCTGCCGGGCCGCCAGGGCCGGGGCATCGGCAGGCCCCTGCTGGCCGCGGCGCTCCAGCACGGCCGGGCCTGCACGCGCGGGATGCTCGCCGCCTCGGCGGACCCGAAGGCGCTGCGGATCTACCACCAGGCGGGGTTCGAGCTGCACCCGCAGATGTACCTCACGGGCACCGTCGACCGCAGCGCGGTCCCGGTCGTCGACAAGGTCCGCGACGGCAGCGCGGGCGACATCGACCTGATGGACTCGCTCGACCGGGCCACGCGGGGTGCCGCGCACGGGCCCGACCACGCGCTGATGCTGCGCACCTGGCACCTGCTGGTCTCCGACACGACCACGGGGTCGGGCTACGCCTACGTCAACGAGCGGGGCCAGCTGGCGCTGCTGGCCGCCTCGAACCGGCGGACGGCGACCCGTCTGCTGTGGGCCGCCCTCGCGGACGGTCCCGAGGAGGTCACGGTCGACCACCTCACCGCGGCGAACCAGTGGGCGCTCGACGTCGGCTTCGCGGCCCGGCTCGAGCTGCACCAGGAGGGCTATCTCGGGCTGCGCGGGATGAAACCGCCCGCGCCGTACGTTCACAACGGTGCCCTGCTGTGACCGCCGCAGTGACCGATGTGACCCGAGAATAGGATCGACCCATGACGACCGTCGACCTTCCGCTGCTGCCCCTCGGGCGCGGCACCGACCTCAACAGCGAGCGCGGCGTCGAATGCCCCGGCGACCTGCCCTCGGCGTCCGACCCCGACCTGGTGGCGCGCGCGCTGGCGGCCAAGGAGGCTCTCGGCGACAGGGTCTTCGTGCTCGGTCACCACTACCAGCGCGACGAGGTCATCCAGTTCGCCGACGTCACCGGCGACTCGTTCAAGCTCGCGCGCGACGCGGCCGGTCGCCCCGACGCGGAGTACATCGTCTTCTGCGGCGTCCACTTCATGGCGGAGTCGGCCGACATCTTGACCAGCCCCGACCAGCAGGTGATTCTCCCGGACCTCGCCGCCGGGTGCTCGATGGCCGACATGGCCCGCCTGACCCAGGTCGAGATGGCGTGGGCGGCGATGACCGAGGCCGGCGTCGCCGAGTCCGTCGTCCCGGTGACCTACATGAACTCCAGCGCCGACATCAAGGCGTTCTGCGGCCGCAACGGCGGCGTCGTCTGCACCTCGAGCAACGCCGAGGTGGCGCTCGAGTGGGCCTTCGCCCAGAAGCCGGGCGCGAAGGTGCTGTTCCTGCCCGACCAGCACCTCGGCCGCAACACCGCGATCCTCAAGATGGGGCTCACCCTCGACGACTGCGTCGTGTGGGACCCGCACCGCCCGAACGGCGGCCTCACCCCCGAGCAGCTGCGCGACGCCACGATGATCCTGTGGAAGGGCCACTGCTCCGTGCACGGCCGCTTCACCGCCGAGGTCGTCGACGAGCTGCGCGCGACCATCCCCGACGTCCAGATCCTGGTGCACCCCGAGTGCGCCCACCAGGTCGTCCTCAAGGCCGATCTGGTCGGGTCGACCGAGTTCATCATCACCACCATCGAGGCGGCCCCGGCCGGCTCGAGCTGGGCGATCGGCACCGAGCTCAACCTGGTCAAGCGGCTCGCCGCCGCCCACCCGGACAAGCGGATCACGTTCCTCGACAAGACCGTCTGCTACTGCTCGACGATGAACCGGATCGACCTCCCCCACTTCGTGTGGGCGATGGAGTCGCTGGTGGCCGGCCAGGTCGTGAACCGGATCGAGGTCGACCCCGAGACCGAGAAGTGGGCGCTGGTCGCGCTCGAGCGGATGCTCGCCCTGCCGGGCAAGACCCACAAGGACTGACTCAGACCGGCAGCTCGAACCACGCGCAGGTCCCACCGTACGGCGAGTTCGTGAGGCCGATCCGGCCGCCGTGCGCCTCGACGATGCGCCGGCAGGTCGTCAGGCCGATGCCCGAGCCCTCGACGTCGTCGTTGACCCGGGCGAGCGGCTGGAAGACCCGCTCCTGCTGGTCCTCCGGGATGCCGGGTCCGCGGTCGCAGACCTCGATCCGCCACACGTCCCCGATCCGGGTCCCGTCGACCTCGATGTGCGCGGGCTCTCCGCGCCGCGTGAACTTCGCGGCGTTCGCGACCAGGTTCTGGAGCACCGCCCGGAGCTGGACCGGGTCCCCGGTCACGGTCGGCAGGTCGCCGGTGACCACCGTCGCGCCGTCCAGCGCGGTGGCCAGGTCGTCGCGGACGTCGGCGAGCACGGCGGCCAGGTCGACCTGGACCCGCTGCAGCTCGCCCCCGACGCGGGCGAAGGCGAGCAGGTCGTCGATCAGCGACTGCATCCGCTCGGCGCCCCCCACCGCGCGGGCGACGAGGAACTCCAGCTGGTCGGGCTCGCCACCGAGGTTCTCGCCGATCATCTTCAGCGAGAGGCTGACCGCGGTCAGCGGGTTGCGCAGGTCGTGGCTGACCTGGCCGGCGAACGCCGCGAGCTGCTCGTTCGACCGCTCGAGCTCCGACTTGGTGCGCTGCAGGTCGTGCAGCGAGGTGCTCAGCTCACGGGTGCGCAGCTCCAGCTCGAGCAGGTCGACGACCCGCTCGGCGAGCGCCTGCAGGGCGTGCGCCTGCGCGGGCGTGATCGTCCGGGGTTCGAGGTCGAAGACGCAGAGGGTCCCGATGACGATGCCCTCGGGTGTGACCAGCTGGTACGTCGCGTAGAACCGGACGTCGCCGATCACCCCCGTGACGAACGGGTTGTCCTGGAAGCGCGGGTCCTTGCTGGCGTCCGGCACCACCACCGGCGCACCCTCGTGGAGCACCAGGTTGCACATCGAGTCCTCGCGCCGGCAGACCGCGGCGTCGAAGCCGTGCGTGGCCACCTGGTGCTGCTCGGTGTCAGTGATCAGGTTGATCGTGGCCATCGGCACCCTGGCCACCTGCGCCGCGACATCCACCAGTGCGAGCAGGTCGGCCCGCGGGGGGTCGGTGAGGATCCGGTACTTGCCGATCTCGGCGACTCTCGGCACGTCGGTCGGGTGGGTCGTCGTCACGTTGACAGAGGTCCCCACCCGCACAGCCTAGGGCAGTTCGGACCGCTACGGGCGCACGATGACCGGAGCCCACCCCCGCCTGGGGACTGCGGTCCTCCCCTGTGGTTGCCGACGTCAGACGGCCGGCAGGGTCACGGTGAAGGTCGTGCCGACGCCCAGGGTGGAGGCGACCCGCACGGTGCCCTCGTGGCGATCGACGATCCGCTCGACGATCGCCAGCCCGAGCCCGGTGCCGGGCTGGCTCAGGGCGTCGGGGTTCGCCGTGCGGAAGAAGGCGTGGAACAGGCCGACTTGATCCTCCTCCGCGATGCCCAGACCGTCGTCGGCCACGGCCAGCACGACCTCGTCGCCGTGCCGGGCGGCGGACACCGTGACGGTTCCGCCCGAGGAGGTGTACTTCACCGCGTTGCTGACCAGGTTGCCGAGGAGCCGGTCGAGCTCCGCAGCGTCGCCGCACACCACCAGGTCCGAACCGTCGAGCCGTACCTGGAGGTCCAGCCCCTTCGACCGAGCGGTCGACTCGACCAGTGCCACGACGTCGTCGACGACGACGCGGAGGTCGACCGGCACACGCACCAGCGGATGCTGGGGGTGGCTCACGCGAGCGAGCATCAGCAGGTCGTCGACCACCTTCTGCATCCGGCGGGCACCCCGGGTCATGGCCTCCTCGTAGCGCGCGGCTGGACCCTCCAGCCCGAGGTCGGCGAGCATCTCGAGGTTGCCCGAGATGACCGTCAGCGGGGTGCGCAGCTCATGGGACAGAGTCGCGATCAGCTGGCCGCGGTAGTCGTCGAGCTGCTGCAGCTCGACCACCAGCCGGCGCTCGCGCTCCAACGCGCGGGAGGTCATCAGGGCCGCGCCCAGGTCGTGGCCGATCTGGAGGGCGGAGTCGACCTCCACCGACGACCAGGGCGGGTCCTGGGCGCGCCGCGTGAGCACCAGGAACCCGAGGCACTCCGCACCGGCACCCAACGGCACCGCCAGCATCGACGCGACGCCAAGCTCCGCCAGCTGGCGGCGTGCGTCGTCCACCAGGCCGGCCGTCGAGCCCTCGGGCAGCCACGGCTCCACGTCGTCGGCAATGACCAGGACCCGTTGCTCCTCCCAGAGTCGCGGTGCGAGCTGCCGCGCCAGGTCGACCACGCGGTCGGAGAGGTCGACCAGCTCACCGTGTCGGGCGCGCGCATAGCCGCGCCCGGCGTCGGGCTCGAGCACCTGGATCCAGGAGCCGCTTGCCCGGAAGCCCTCGACGAGCGGCCGGTGGGTGTGCGCGAGCACGGCCTCGAGCGACGCCTGCGCGGGCATCGAGGCCGAGCGGATGATCCGCCGGGCCGCCTCCGCCTGCGCGACCTGCTGCACCAGGGCCTCCCGTTCGAACGCCGTCAGCACGGCCCGTTCGGCCTGCGCGGCGTAGCGCTCGAGAAGACGCCGCTGGGTGGCGCCGGGCCGGCGACCTGAGACCGGCTTGTCCACCGACAGCACGCCGACCAGTTCGCCCCGGTCGTCCCTCAGGCAGCCCAGCAGGACGTCGTAGGGGTGCCAGGCGTCGAGATGGTCGGCGCGGTGCTCCATCGTGACCGCCCAGTGGCCGTCGATGTCGTGGTCGTAGTCCTCGCCCGCGAGGAAGCGGAACCGGCCCCAGGTCTCGGCCTGCGCCAGGACGGGGTCGAGGACCGAGACCGGATCGACCCCCATGACCTGCTCACGGATCTCCTCGGGCCCGGTGAAGGCCATCGTGTGCAGCTCGCCCTCGAGCGCCACGGAGAGCGCAGCGACCTCGAAGCCGATCATCTCGGCGACGGACTCGACCATCAGCTGCAGCACTGCCCGGGCCGACGAGTCCGACCACCCGACCCGGTCGGGCCAGGTCTCCGCCGCGCTCTTCCCGTACACCGCTCCCGGCCTCCCGTCGATCCCCGTCGGATATTGTGGCCCCCGGACGTCGGTGTGGTCGGCAGGTCAGATGCCGGGCGCGCCCCAGAGCGCGAGCCAGCGGCTCAGGTCCTGCTCCATCGGGAGCTCGCCGGCGAGCGTGTCGCGGATCTGCATCTCGAGCAGGTTGTCGCGCCGCTGCGGGCCGCTCGGCGCGAACGCGTAGAAGCTGGCCTGCTTGTAGAGGTAGACGAGGCCGACCCGGCGCCCGCTCGGGTCGGCGAACGGCACGACCGAGCAGAGCAGCCCGGGCCCGAAGCCCTGCCCCTCCAGGGCGGTGTTGACGGCGTGCAGGTCGGTGCAGAGTCCGGCGGTGTCGTCGGGCTCGCGGTGGGCGACCAGCCAGGTGTAGCCGTACTCGTCACGCGTCACCTGGACGTCGGGCGCGTCGGGGTCGGCGTTCAGCAGCTCGACGACGTCGTCCTGCATCTGCTGGAAGGCGCCGCCCGCAGCGGCCCGGAAGCAGACCGAGCCCTCCCCCGTCGGGCGCAGCCCGATGGTCGTCTCCAGCGTGATCGCCGCGCTCGGCACCAGGAACAGCGAGTCCAGGTTGGCCTGCTTGGGCCGGGATCGGCCGGTGATGACGTCCCAGAGACCCATCAGGTCGGACGGCCGAGCTCGGCCTGGATCTTCGCGAGCTGCTCGAGACGCTGCTCGAGCGTCGGATGGGTGGAGGTGAGGGTGCGCAGCGAGACGCCGCGGACCGCCGGGGCGATGAAGAACGCGTTCATCGGCTGCACGGAGCGCAGGTCGCGGTCGGGGATGGTGTTCATCTCGCCGGTGATCTTCTGCAGCGCCGACGCGAGCGCGGCCGGCTTCATGGTCAGGTAGGCACCGGCCCGGTCGGCCGAGAGCTCGCGGTAGCGCGAGAGCAGCTTCAGCAGCAGGAAGCTGACGGCGTACGTGACCAGGCTGACGAGCAGGACGACCAGCCAGACGGGCAGCCCGTTGCTGTTGTTGTCGCGGCGGCCACCGCCGAAGAACATGCCGTACTGCGCGCCCCGCGTCAGCATGCCGGCTACGATGCCGGCGCTGGACGCGACGGTCATCACCAGCACGTCGCGGTGGGCGACGTGGGACAGCTCGTGGGCGAGCACGCCCTCGAGCTCCTCGGCGTCGAGGGTCCGCAGGATGCCGGTGGTGACCACGACGACCGAGCGCTGCGGCGACCGGCCGGTGGCGAACGCGTTGGGCAGCCGGGTGTCGGCGATGCCCACCCGCGGCTTCGGCATGTCGGCCAGGGCGCAGAGCCGGTCGATCATGCCGTGCAGCTCGGGCGCCTCCTCCGGGCTGACCTCACGGGCGCCCATCGCCTTCATGGCGACGGTGTCGGACTTGTACCACTGGAACCAGGCGATCCCGAGGCCGACCAGCCCGATCAGCACCCCGATGCCGGGACCCATCGAGCTCCAGAAGAGCGACATCACGACGACCACGAGGCCGACGAAGAGCCCACCGAGCAGGAACATCACCAGCGTCATCCGGGCGGTGAGCCCGGCGTCGCCGACGAACCGAGTGTGTGCCATACGACCGATTCTTGCCGGTTGCTCCAAGCCGTCAGGGCTGGTTGCCCTCGGCGGCGTTCTTCTCGGGCTCCGCCTTCAGGATGTCGCCGCCGTCGTCGGCCGCCTCGATCTGCTGCGGGGCGGGCGAGCCGCCCCTGAGCGCGGCCAGCTCGGCCTCGACCTCGGCCGCCGAGCTCATCGCGTCGAGCTCGCGGGCGATGTCGTCGCCCGAGCCCGTGGAGCTCACGTCGTCGAGCGCGCCGGAGGCGATCAGCTCGTCGATGGCGCCCGCGCGGGCCTGCATCTGCGCGGTCTTGTCCTCGGCGCGCTGGATCGCGGCCCCGACGTCGCCCATCTCGTCGCCGATGCCCGACATCGCCTCGTTGATGCGGGTCTGCGCCTCGGCGGCGGTGTACGTCGCCTTGATCGGCTCCATGCGGGTGCGGAAGGACTCGACCTTCGCCTGCAGCCGCTGCTGCGCGAGGGTCAGCTTCTCCTCCTCGCCCTGGAGCTGGGCGTGCTGGACCTTCAGGTCGTTGATCTGGGTGGTGAGCCCGGACTTGCGGGTCAGCGCCTCGCGGGCGAGGTCCTCGCGGTCCATCGTGATGGCCTTCTGGGCCTGGTCCTGGAGCTTGGTCGACTGCTGCTCGAGCTGGTTGATCTGGAGCTCGACCCGCTTGCGGCTGGTCGCCACGTCGGCAACCCCGCGCCGGACCTTGGAGAGCAGGTCGAGCTGGCGCTGGTAGCTGTAGTCGAGCGTCTCGCGCGGGTCCTCGGCGCGGTCGAGCGCCTTGTTGGCCTTCGCGCGGAAGATCAGGGTGAAGCGCTGCCACATGCCCATGAGGACGAATCCCTCTCCATATGAATCACACGTCTGAAGACCCAGCCTAGGCACAAAAGCAAGCGCACGCGACGGCGCCGGTAGTCTGGGGCACGTTCCGTCGTACCCACTCCCGTGTAAGGCCTCGCGTTGTTCCGTCGCAGCAAGTCAGAGTCCGCCACCCCCGCCGAGCAGACCGTCACCAAGGTCGGGGGCAAGGGTCGACCCACCCCCACCCGCCGTGAGGCCGAGGCCGCCGCGAAGGCGCGCGCAAAGGTCCCGCGCAGCCGCAAGGAGCTGGCCCAGTCGCAGCGCTCCATGCGCTCGGAGTCGAGCAAGAACGTGCGCCAGGCGATGAAGGACGGCGACGAGCGCTACTACCCGGCGCGCGACCGCGGTCCCGTACGACGCTTCGTCCGCGACTTCGTCGACAGCCGCTTCTCGTTCATCGAGCTCGTCATCCCGCTGCTGCTCATCACCATGGTGCTCGGCTACTCCGGCAACCAGACGCTGAAGCAGTGGGGCAACACGATGCTGCTGCTCACCGTCGTCATCGTCCTGGGCGACATGTTCATGCTCCGGTTCCGCCTCCGTCGCGAGCTCGGCCGACGGTTCCCGGACACGCCCACGAAGGGGCTGACCTACTACGCCGTGTCCCGGGCGATGCAGATGAAGTTCATGCGGCTGCCCAAGTCGAAGGTGAAGATCGGCCAGCAGCTGCCCGAGGACTACCGCTAGCCGAAGTTGCGGCGCTGCGGCGACTCGGTCCGCGCCGGGTCGCGGACGGCGATGTCGCCGACCACGTCGTCGATCGCCTTCATCGTGGCCTCCTCGAGGCGTACGCCTGCGGCCTTGACGTCGTCGGTGACCTGCTCGGGCCGGCTCGCACCGATGATCGCCGCGGACACGTTGTCGTTCTGCAGCACCCACGCGACGGCCAGCTGGGCCAGCGACAGCCCCACCTCGTCGGCGATCGGCTTGAGCCGCTGGACGCGCTCGAGGACGTCGTCCTGCATCCAGCGGCTGATCATGTCCTTGCCGCCCTTCTCGTCGGTCGCGCGCGAGCCCTCCGGCGGTGCCTGACCAGGCAGGTACTTGCCGGTCAGCACGCCCTGCGCGATCGGCGACCAGACGATCTGGCCGATCCCGAGCTCCTCGCACGTCGGCACGACCTCGGCCTCGATGACGCGCCAGAGCATGGAGTACTGCGGCTGGTTCGACACCAGCGAGATCTTCAGCTCGCGGGCCAGTGCGTGCGCCGCGCGGATCTCCTCGGCCCGCCACTCCGAGACCCCGATGTAGAGCGCCTTCCCCTGCCGGACGATGTCGGCGAAGGCCTCCATCGTCTCCTCGAGCGGGGTCTCGTAGTCGTAGCGGTGGGCCTGGTAGAGGTCGACGTAGTCGGTCCCGAGCCGCTTCAGCGACCCGTTGATCGACTCCATGATGTGCTTGCGCGACAGCCCGTGGTCGTTGTGCTTGCCGGGCCCGGTCGGCCAGTAGATCTTCGTGAAGATCTCCAGCCCCTCGCGCCGCTCCCCCGCCAGCGCCTTGCCCAGCACCGTCTCGGCCGCCGTGTTCGCGTAGACGTCGGCCGTGTCGAAGGTCGTGATCCCCTCGTCCAGCGCCTGCCGCACACACGCGGTCGCCGCGTCCTCCTCGACCTGCGACCCGTGCGTCAGCCAGTTGCCGTACGCGATCGCCGAGATCTTGAGTCCGCTCGCGCCAAGGTTCCGAATCTCCAAGTGCTCGACCCTATCCACGGGTGGTTGAGGAAGGCGCGCAGCGCCTGTCTCGCCGGTGGTCGAGGTGCGAGGAGCGCCAGCGACGAGCCTCGAAACCACCCAGGCCTGCCTGACCACGGGCTGCGGGCCGCGGGGGCTTGCGACCGACGGGCTGACAACGGGGTACGGCGGGCGGGGGTCGCGGTTGCTTCCCGGCCCACAGCCGTCCCGGTGGTTGAGGTGCGAGGAGCGCCAGCGACGAGCCTCGAAACCACCCAGACCTGCCCGTCCTCGACGTGCGGGCCGCGGGGGCTTGCGACCGACAGGCTGACAGCGGGGTACGGCGGGCCCGTGGTTGCGGCCGGCGCCCGCCTCACGGCCGTCCCGGTGGTTGAGGAAGGACGAAGTCCTGTCTCGAAACCACCGCAGCCGACCCGCCTACCCGTCCTCGGCCTGCGGGCAGTGGATCCATGGATCAGAGAATGATGTGGTCACCGTCCGCCGCGGTTACGGCGGCGATTTCCAGCCCCGGTCAGCTCGCCGTCCGCGCGGGTCGACCGTCGTGGTCACCGCCGAAAGATTTTACTTTCCGATTGCTCAGAACCCTGTGGAGAACAGGGTTTTCGGGGTCTGACTGTCGGTGCTCAGTGCTTGGCTTGATCCATGGCAGCCACCACCGACCTCGACACCGCAGGTGCGGTGCTGGCTGCCGCCCGCGAGGACAAGGACACGGCCGACGCGGCCGAGGTGCGGATGTTCCAGCGGGCCGTGGACTGGGCCGCGCTGCACTCGGTCGACTCGATCGGTCCCGCCGCGGCGTGGGAGGGCGAGCTGCCCATCGCCGGCGACGGCGCCCCCCTGGTCGCCGAGTTCTGCGTGGCCGAGTTCGCCCTCGCGATCGGCAAGTCCACCGACGCGGGCCGGGCGTACCTGGGTGAGGCGGTCGAGGTCCGCTACCGGCTCCCCAAGACCTGGGCCCTCGTCGTGGCCGGGAAGCTGCCGGTGTGGAAGGCCCGCCAGATCGCCAAGGCCACCCTGTCCCTGCCGTTCCAGGGTGCCGGGTTCGTGGACACCCACGTCGCCCCGGTCGCGGCGAAGCTCTCGTTCGCGCAGCTCGAACGCGTCGTCGAGGAAGCCCGGGTGCGGTTCGACCCAGTCGAGGCCGAAGCCCGCCGCCAGGCGGCTGCTGATGGCCGGTGCTTCGACGTCGACACCCACCAGGTCTCGTTCGACGGCACCGTCGACGTCCGCGGCA
>JAOPXG010000082.1 GCA_025965275.1 Nocardioides sp. | reverse complement strand
CCGTCGTCGACACCGATCTGCCAGCGGCCGGCACGGCTCCTCAGCGTCGCGTCGGCGACGACCAGGTCGTGGGTGGGAGGCACGGTTCGATTCAATCGGCCGAGCCCGCGCCGGGCCACGGCACAATCTGCCGATGGAACGCGATTTCTCCGGCAATGTCTGCCAGCGGGTCCTCGCTACGCGTCGGGGGCGCGCCCGTTGTAGATCACGGACTCCTCCTGGCCGGTGATGGCCTGGATGGCGGTCATGATCTCGTCGGTGAGCTCGCGACGGGCGCGGCCGAGCGGGACCCCCTCGAAGCGGCCGGCGACCTGGATCGGCGTGCCGAACGTGACCGTGACCGGGACGACCTTCGGGAAGCGGGCGCCCACCGGCTGGAGCCGTTCGGTGCCGGTGAGGCCGACGGGGACGACGGGGACGCCGGCGGTGAGTGCGAGGTGGGCGACGCCGGTGCGGCCCCGGTAGAGCCGGCCGTCGCGGGAGCGGGTGCCCTCGGGGTAGATGCCGAACGCCTCGCCGCGGCCGAGCACGGAGAGCGCCGTGTCGAGGCTGGCGATCGCGGCCTTGGAGTCGTCGCGATCGACGGGCAGCATGCCCATGCCCTCGAACCACGCCTTCTGCAGGGTCCCCTTCAGCCCGCCGCCGCGGAAGTAGTCGGACTTCGCCAGGAAGTGGACCTTGCGCGGGGCGACGATCGGGATCACCAGCGAGTCGGCGAAGCTCCGGTGGTTGCTCGCCAGGATCACGGCGCCGGTGCGCGGCACGTTCTGGAGGCCCGTCACGGTCGGGCGCCAGACCACCTTCGCGAGCGGCGGGACGACCGCGTGCAGGACCGAGTACATGACCACGATCCCAGTGTCGCTGTTACCGGTGAGTCCACCGATTCCGGCTCAGGAGATGGGCCGGAGCACCCGACTCGTGCGACACGATGTCGCGCGCGGGCGACTCCCACTTCGCGTAGGCGTCGGGGCAGCAGGAGCGCTGCACCGCCGGCCCGGAGTTCGTGAACCCGAGCAGGTGAGGAACGTTCCGCACGGGCCGCTGCCGGGCCACACTGGAACGATGGCTGATCCCGACATCCAGGAGCACATCAAGTCCCTCATCGACGAGGAACACCGGCTGCGCGAGTCCCTGACGAGCGGCGACATCACCCCGGGCGAGGAGCACGAGCGGCTCCGCGACCTCGAGACGGAGCTCGACCAGTGCTGGGACCTGCTCCGCCAGCGCCGCGCGAAGCGGGAGTACGGCGAGAACCCGGCCGAGGCCTCGGTCCGGCCCGAGGGCACCGTCGAGCACTACCTGCAGTAGACCGATCGCGTCAGCTCCGGGTCCCCGAGACCCAGCGGGCGTTGACGACCACGTTGGCCTGGTAGCCACCGCGGCTGGAGTCGTACGTGCCGCCGCAGGTGACCAGGTTGAGCTCGCGCCGACCGTGCCCGCCGTACACACGCTGGGCGGGGAAGTCGGCGTTCAGGTAGGTCCGGACCGTGTGGACGGCGTACGTCACGGTCGAGTCGTCGTCGAGCCGCACCTGGACGCGGTCGCCGGGTTCGAGCTCGCCGAGGCGGTAGAAGACCGCCGGACCGTCGACCGAGTCGACGTGGCCCAGGATCACCGCCGTGCCGTGGGCACCGGGTGGCGGCCCGGGGTGGTACCAGCCGGCCAGCAACGGGTCCTGGGGCACCTCGACCGTGCCGTCGGGCTGCAGGCCGAGCCGGATCAGCCGGCTCGTCACGTCGAGGACGGGGATGGTCAGCCGCACGGGTCGGGGCTGCCGGACCGTGGGCTCCGGTGTCTGCACCGTCTGCGTCGGCGCGGCCTCTGTCGTCACGCCGGACGTCGACCCGGTGCTCACCGCCGGGGTCGAGTGGTCCGCCCACAGCACCAGGCACGCGGCGCCGGCGAGAGCCAGCGCCGCGGCCAGGATCCGCCAGGGGGCGTTCGGCCCCCGGGCCTTCATGAGCTGGACTGGTCAGCGGCCCCAGGACGTCGGGAACCACGGACCGCGGCCGCACCCGCGCCGCCGAGGCACAGGAGGCCGAGCATCAGCCAGCCGGTGCCGCCGTTCGGGTCGGGGAGCCGGCCCGTGCCCGGGTGGCCGGTCGGGATCGGGGTGTCACCGCCACCGCCACCGCCGCCACCGCCGCCTCCGCCGGGCGGGGTCGGCGTCGCGGCCGGCCCGCCGGTGGTCGGCGTCGAGGTCGGTGTGGACGACGGGGTCGACGACGGGGTCGATGACGGGGTCGAGGTGGCGGTGGCCGTCGCGGTGGGCGAGGGCGTGGGCGCGGCGCAGGTGGGCCGGGTGATGGTGTTCGTGTCGAGCGAGACCTGGCCGTTGCGGGCCAGCATCCGGCCCTGCACGGTCGCACCCGTCTGCAGGCTGATGTCGGTCAGCGCGAGCACGGAGCCGACGAAGACACTGGTCGTACCGATCGTGGCGGAGCTGCCCACCTGCCAGAAGACGTGGCAGGCCTGGGCGCCGCCGGTCAGCGCGACCGTGCTGCCGCTGGCGGTGATCAGGGTCGAGCCCGCCTGGAAGACGAAGACGGCGTCCGGGTCACCCTGGGCGTCCAGCGTCACGGTGCCGGTGAGGGCCATCCCGCTCGCGGCGTTGTAGACCCCGGGCACCAGGCTCCGGCCGCCGAGGTTCTGGCTGGTCACGTCGACGACCGGGCCGCGGCCAGCAGCGTCGTTGTACGCCGTGCTGAGGTCGTTCTTGGCCTGGAGGGCGACCGCGTCGGCGGCGTGGATGGTGCCGGCGTTGACCTGGCCGGGCGGGAAGCCGGTGACCGCCGTGCCGGGGCTGACGCCGACGTCGCCGGAGATGACGCTCGGACCGGTGTTGGTGACGGTCGTGCCGGCGAGGACGGCGTACGGCGTTGCGGTGCCGAGGCCGACCTGCGGCTGGGCGGCTACGGCGGCGCCGTCGAGCGCGACGACCAGGAGGAGAGCCGATGCTGCGGTTGCGAGGGGCAGCAGGACTGTGCGATGAGGGGACATTGCCCGTCTCCCAAACGTTGCCGGAGGGGAACACCCAAGGAGATTCAAATGTCATCTGGTCCGGATTGGTTGAATAGTATCCGAAGTCCGCCGTCGGGAATCCATTTTGAGGGTGACAAACCGGGTGAGAAAATAGGCGAAGGGCCCTCGGAAGTATGAGTTCCAAGGGCCCTTCAGTGACCGGTACTGGTGACGCTCCCGATCGACATCTCGTCGACTACGGTCCCAGCGGCTTCGTCACCCAGCCGCCGCGACGCGTCCCCAGCAAGCTGGTTCCTCGTCGTGTGGACCCTCGTCTCCGAGTTGTCCCGCCTTCCGTCGCCGGAGGGCGTGGGAGAAGTTCTATGCCCTCCGCAGATCACCGCGCAAGAGGTTGCGCCAACATTCTTCTGGTTCCACCGAAAGTCACCAGGTCATCCACAGAAACGACCCGGTCATCCACAGGAATCGTCGAGATCCCCACAGTTGAGCGGGATCACGGCTCTCCCTCAAATAGGTGAAGGGCCCTTGCGAGTATGAGTCGCAAGGGCCCTTCGGGTGATCGGTACCGGTGACGCTCCCGATCGACATCTCGTCTTCTCGGGTCCCAGCGGCGTCGTCACCCTGCCGCTGCGATCACTCCCCAGCAAGCTGGGTCATGTTCGGGTGGACCCTCGTCTCCGAGTTGCCCTGCCTTCCGTTTCCGGAGGGCGTGAGAGAAGTTCTATGCCCCCGCGAAACGGGTGCGCAAGAGCTTTCGTCGACATTCTTCTGGTTCCACCGAAAATGGCCTCGTCCTCCACAGGAACGGCCCGCTTCCTCCACAGGTCAGCGGCCTGATCCCACAGGTAACTCACCAGCCTGTGGATGGCGTCGGCGCCGCGACCCACGGTGACGGAGCCTCGCCCGGTGGTTGAGGAAGGACGAAGTCCTATCTGAAGACCCGCACCCGGTGGTGGAGGTGCGAGGAGCGCCAGCGACGAGCCTCGAAACCACCCAGGCCTGCCCGTCCTCGGCCTGCGGGCCGTGGTCCTTGGATTCACAGAGATGATGTGGTCACCGTCCGCCGTGGTTGAGGCGGCGATTTCCAGCCCCGGTCAGCTCGCCGTCCGCGCGGGTCGACCGTCGTGGTCACCGCCGAAAGATTTTACTTTC
>JAOPXG010000076.1 GCA_025965275.1 Nocardioides sp. | reverse complement strand
GCTTCGAGCGCGGCGTCTCCGTGCTCGGCCAGGTCGTCGGCTTCGCCCGCGAGCTCGACGGCATCGTCGCGCTGGCCAGGGACACGGGCGCGATCGACGACGCGGTGCTCCGCGACCGGCTGGCCGGCCTCAAGGTCGAGCTCGAGGTGATGCGCTTCCAGGCGCTGCGCGGTCTCTCCGGCGACCAGGCCGGGGCGGCCTCGATCTTCAAGCTGGTGTGGGCGAACTGGCACCGGCGCCTGGGCGAGGTCGCCATGGACGTCGCCGGGCCTGCGGGCCTGACCGCGCGCCCCGGGTCGGCGTACGACCTCGACCCGTGGCAACGACTCTTCCTCTTCTCGCGCGCCGACACGATCTACGGCGGCAGCGACGAGGTCCAGCGCAACATCCTGGCCGAGCGCGTGCTCGGCCTGCCCCGCGAACCCAAGGGAGCCAGCCGATGACGGCGACGAGACCCGAGCAACCGATCCCCGACTACGTCGCGGGCCACGACCTGCTCGCCGGCAAGGTCGTCGTCGTGACAGCGGCGGCGGGCGCCGGCATCGGCGCGTCCGTCGTGCGCCGGGCCCTCGAGGAGGGCGCGAAGGCCGTCGTCTTCAGCGACACCCACGCCCGCCGGCTGGCCGAGGCCGAGGAGGCGCTGGCCGCCGAGCACGGCGCCGAGCGCGTGCGCCAGCTGGTCTGCGACGTCACCGACGAGTCCCAGGTGGCCGCACTGCTCGACGCCGCGGAGGAGTTCGGCGGCGTCGACATCATGATCAACAACGCCGGCCTCGGTGGCACCGCGAGCATCCTCGAGATGACCGACGAGCAGTGGCTCAAGGTCCTCGACATCACGCTCACCGGGACCTTCCGCTGTGTCCGCGCCGCCGGCCAGCGGATGGTGGCGGCACAGAAGCCGGGCGTGATCGTCAACAACGCCTCGGTCGTCGGCTGGCGCGCGCAGGAGGGCCAGGCCCACTACGCCGCGGCCAAGGCCGGCGTGATGGCGCTGACCCGCTGCTCGGCCCTCGACCTGGCACCGCACGGCATCCGGGTCAACGCGGTCTCCCCGAGCCTGGCCATGCACCCCTTCCTCGCCAAGGTCACCTCCGACGAGCTGCTCCACGAGCTCAAGCAGCGCGAGGCGTTCGGCCGCGCGGCCGAGCCGTGGGAGGTCGCCAACGTGATGGTCTTCCTGGCCAGCGACTACGCGTCGTACATGACCGGCGAGGTCGTCGCCGTGAGCAGCCAACAAGCCTAGGGACGCGGACATGACAGTTGAGCCGATCAACTCGCGACGCGAGGAGCTGCTGCGGATCGCGGCCGGGCTCTTCGCGCAGAAGGGCTTCAAGAACACCACGGTCCGCGACATCGCGGACGCGTCCGGGATCCTGTCGGGCAGCCTCTACCACCACTTCGACTCCAAGGAGTCGATGGTCGACGAGATCCTGAAGACCTTCCAGGAGGAGCTCTTCGGCCAGTACGACGAGATCCTGGCGGCGGCCGACCTCGACCCGCTGGCCAAGCTCGAGCGGGCCGTGCTGGTGTCGTTCGAGGCGATCGACAAGCACCGCGACGAGGTCGCCATCTTCCAGAACGAGGCGGCCTACCTGCTGACGTTCGACCGGTTCGCCTACCTCGCCGAGCGCAACCGGCAGTCCCGCGAGGTCTGGCTGACGCTGCTCCAGAACGGCATCGACGCCGGCGTCCTGCGCGACGACCTCGACCTGGAGCTCACCTACCGCTTCATCCGCGACACCGTCTGGGTGGCCGTGTCGTGGTACCGCCCGGGCGGCCGGCGCACCCACACCGAGATCGCGAAGCAGTACCTGTCCATCCTGCTCGAAGGGATCCACCATGCCTAGCCCGACCAACCAGGCCTACATCATCGACGCCGTCCGGACCCCGGTCGGCAAGCGCGGGGGAGCGCTGGCGGGCGTGCACTCGGCCGACCTGGCCGCGCACAGCATCTCGGCGCTGATGCGGCGTACCGGCGTCGACCCGGGAGCCGTCGACGACGTGATCCTCGGCTGCTGCGACACGATCGGCTCGCAGGCCGGCGACGTCGCGCGCACGGCCTGGCTCGTGGCCGGGCTGCCCGACCACGTGCCCGGGGTGACGATCGACCGTCAGTGCGGGTCGTCCCAGCAGGCGGTGCACTTCGCCGCCCAGGGCGCCCTGTCGGGCACCCAGGACCTCGTCGTCGCCGGCGGTGTCCAGAACATGAGCGCGATCCCGATCTCGGCGGCGATGCTGGTCGGCCAGCAGTACGGCTTCTCGACCCCGTTCGCCGAGTCGCCGGGGTGGGCGGCACGCTACGGCGACCAGGAGGTCAGCCAGTTCCGCTCGGCCGAGATGATCGCCGAGAAGTGGGACATCAGCCGCGCGGAGATGGAGTCGTTCGCGCTCGCCTCGCACGAGCGGGCACGGGCCGCGATCGCCGAGGGGCGCTTCAAGGGCGAGATCGAGCCGCTGACCCTGGCCGACGGATCGAGCTTCGACACCGACCAGTGCCCCCGAGAGACCTCGCTGGAGAAGATGGCCGCCCTCGAGCCGCTCGCTCCCGGTGGCCGGATCACCGCCGCGGTCGCCTCTCAGATCTGCGACGCGTCGTCGGCGATGCTGATCGCCTCCGAGCAGGCCGTGCAGGATCACGGCCTCACGCCCCGGGCGCGGATCCACCACCTGTCGGTCCGCGGTGACGACCCGGTCTGGATGCTGACCGGCCCGATCCGGGCCACGAAGCACGCGCTCGACAAGACGGGCCTCGCGATCGAGGACATCGACCTCTTCGAGTGCAACGAGGCGTTCGCCTCCGTCGTGCTCGCCTGGATGCGCGAGACGGGCGCCCCGCACGACAAGGTCAACGTCAACGGCGGCGGCATCGCGCTCGGACACCCGATCGGCGCGACCGGCACGCGCCTGATGGCCACGCTGCTCAACGAGCTCGAGCGCACCGGGGGCAGGTTCGGCCTCCAGACCATGTGCGAGGGCGGCGGCCAGGCCAACGTCACGATCATCGAGCGCCTGTAGCCGTCTCACGCAGGCGTAACGCCTGCGGTTACCGCCGATACCTGACGGAAACTCTGCACATTTGCAGGTTGTCGCACTGCACATTTGCGCATCTTTGCCTCATTGACGCGACCTTCTCCCGCGGGCGACAGTTCGCGAGGTTCTTGTCTCGGGCGCACACCACTGCGGTTCCGCGACTCTGGGCCACCTCTCATCGGGGGGCTCAACCACGAGCCCGCAACTCAAGGAGTGTCAGTGAAACGACTCGTCGCGGGGGGCTTCACAGCAGCCCTCGTCTCGGCGTTGGCGGTCGTGTCGGTGCCGAACGGTGCCGACGCAGCCACGCACAATGCACCGGCAGTGAAGTCCGTCAGCACCCACGGCCACGGGGCCAAGGCGCAGGCCAGGGACACGGCGAGCAAGCTCGTGGCCACCCCACCCCGCTCGCTCCAGGCCAGCAGCCACGACGCCTTCCACGCCCAGCGGGTGGTCTCGTCGGGCGGTCTGCAGTACGTCCCCTACGAGCGCACCTACCGCGGCCTGCCGGTCGTCGGCGGCGACTTCGTCGTCGTCACGGACTCCCGGGGCGCGTTGCTGACCACGACGGTTGCCCAGAGCAGCCCGGTGAGCCTGGCCTCCGTCAAGCCCGCCGTCGCCAAGCAGGATGCGCGCACGACCGCACTCCGCCAGGTCCGGGCCGGCCGGTACGACGGCGCCACCCGCCTGGTCGTCCTCCAGCAGCAGGGCTCCCGCCTGGCGTGGCAGACCACCGTGGTCGGCACGCGGGCCGGCGAGGCCTCCCGGCTGACTGTCCTGGTCGACGCGGTCAAGGGCGGCGTCCTCTCCACGCAGGAGCACGTCATGGAGGGCACGGGCAACTCCGCCTGGGCCGGCACGGTCTCCATCCCCACGACCCTGTCGGGCTCGACGTACTCGATGAAGAACTCGAACGCCCCCACCCTCGTCTGCCAGAACGCCTCGGGCAACGCGACCTACACGGGCACCGACGACAGCTGGGGCGACGGCAACGCGACCAACCGCGAGACGGGCTGCGTGGACGCGTTCTACGCCGCCGAGCAGGAGCGGCAGATGCTGTCGAGCTGGCTCGGCCGCAGCGGCATGGACGGCTCCGGAGGCTGGGTCCCGATCCGGGTCGGCCTCGCGGACGTCAACGCCTACTACGACGGCACCCAGGTCCAGGTCGGCCACACGCAGACCGGCAGCAAGTGGATCGGCTCGATCGACGTGGTCGCCCACGAGTTCGGCCACGGCGTCGACGACCACACGCCGGGCGGCATCTCCGGCAACGGCACCCAGGAGTTCGTCGCCGACACGTTCGGCGCCGCGACCGAGTGGTACGCCAACAACCCGGTCGACACCCCGGACTACACCGTCGGCGAGCAGGTCAACCTGGTCGGCAGCGGTCCGATCCGCTACATGTACAACCCCTCGCTGGCCGGTGACGACAACTGCTACTCGTCCTCGACGCCGACCGACGAGGTGCACGCGGCCGCCGGCCCGGGCAACCACTGGTTCTACCTGCTCGCCGAGGGCACCAGCCCGACCGACGGCCAGCCGACCAGCCCGACCTGCAACAGCACCGCGATCTCGGGCGTGGGCATCCAGAAGGCCATCAAGATCATGTACAACGCGATGCTGATGAAGACGTCGACGTCGTCGTACCTGAAGTACCGCACCTGGACGCTCACCGCGGCCAAGAACCTCTACCCCGGCTCGTGCACGGAGTTCAACGCGGTCAAGGCCGCCTGGACGGCCGTCAGCGTCCCGGCGCAGACCGCCGACCCGACCTGCACCACGGGCGGCACCAACACCGTCACGGTCACCAACCCCGGCAGCCAGACCGGCACCGTCGGCACGGCCAAGAGCCTGCAGATCTCGGCCAGTGACTCGGCCTCGGGCCAGACCCTGACCTACTCGGCGACCGGCCTCCCGGCCGGCCTGTCGATCAACGCGTCGACCGGCCTGATCTCGGGCACGCCGACCACGGCGGGCACCTACAGCTCCACGGTCACCGCGAAGGACACCACCAACGCCACCGGCTCGGCCACGTTCACGTGGACGATCTCCGGCACCGGCGGCGGGGGATCGTGCTCCGGCCAGAAGATCCTCAACCCGGGCTTCGAGTCCGGCACGGCCTCCTGGACGGCGTCGAGCGGCGTCATCACCACCGACTCGGGCCAGCCGGCGCACGCCGGCAGCTACAAGGCCTGGCTCAACGGGTACGGCACCACGCACTCCGACTCGCTCAGCCAGTCCGTCGCCATCCCGGCGGGCTGCACCGCGACGCTGACGTTCTACCTCCACATCGACAGCGCGGAGACGACCACCACGTCGGCGTACGACAAGCTGACGGTCAAGGCCGGTTCCACGACCTTGGCGACGTACTCCAACCTCAACAAGGCTTCCGGCTACGTCCTGAAGTCGTTCAACGTGTCGTCGCTGGCGGGCCAGACGGTCTCGATCAGCTTCGCCGGCACCGAGGACAGCTCGCTCCAGACGAGCTTCGTGATCGACGACACGGCGCTCACCCTGAGCTGACCTCGTCGCCTGGACCGGGAGGGCGGTCGGTGCCTCGGGGCGCCGGCCGCCTTCTCGCGTGTCCGGAGGTCAGCGGAAGGTGAGCCAGAGGCCCACGACGGTGGGCGCGACGCCGAGCAGCAGCCAGGGCGAGAGCGGCTTCATCTGGTGGATGGCGCGGAAGACCGCGATCGCGATCACGCCGAACGCGCCGGCCAGGACGTTCAGGCCGACCTGGGCGCCGGTGCGGTCCGGGTCGACGTAGATCGCGGCGATCACCAGGCCTGCCGCCAGGTGCGCGATCGTGACGGCGGCCAGGATCGAGAGCACCCACTTCTGCACGGGTTCGAGGTGCATGGAGCCGGATGCCGCGGACTTGACCTCGCGTCGAGGGTTCGACGGGTCCATGAGGTGCCGCGGACGCTTCTTCGGAGTGGGGTCAGCCGGTTGCTCGGTCACCCCGCCATTGTCGCTCGTGCGTCGCGACGGGCGACCACCAGGGAGCCGAGCAGCACGACGTACGCGACCACGGCCGCGCCGCCCGCCACGAGCGCGATCGTGAAGCTCAGGTCGAAGAGCGCGTCCGAGTAGCCGAAGACCTGGGTCAGCAGGGAGAGCTGGCTGTCCTCGGTGTCACCGAAATCGGGCATGAAGGCACCGAACACGAAGAGCGCCAGCCAGGTCGCGAGCTGCGCCGTGGCCTGGGTGGTCGTGAGCGACCGCGGCCGGCCGTGCTGGGTGTAGGCGAGGAGCGTCGTCACGAGGAGCGCGACCAGCAGCACCGGGACGGCGGAGACGAGGAGGATCAGGATGAACCAGCCCCCGACGCCGAACACGATCCGGCCGATCCACACCCACACCACGAGGAGCAGGTTGATCGGGATCATCCACAGCAGCGTCTGGCGTCCCAGTGCGTTCACGGCCGAACACTAGGCCACGTCGGTGCCGGGCACGGTCCGTTAGGCTGCGCGGGTCCGCCGGGTCGACCACCAGGGGTGCTGATGATCGGGCTGCCCGCCCACGGCTTCGTGCTGCTGTCGATGCCGAAGTGCGCCTCGACGTCCCTGGTGCGCTCGCTCTCCGGCCACGCCGAGCTGGTGCTGCGGGTCAACCCGCGCCTCAAGCACATGAACTGCCGGTCCTTCCACAGCCTGATGGTCCCGGTCCTCCGCAACGGCGGCTACGAGCGTGACGACTACGAGCTGGTCTCGCTGTTCCGTGAGCCGGTCTCCTGGCTGGAGTCGTGGTGGCGCTACCGCCAGCGTCCGGCGCTCGCCCAGGAGGACGCGGCGAAGTTCACCGGCGAGCAGAGCTTCGAGGAGTTCGTGGGGCGCTACGTCGACAACGACCCGCGCCCCGGCACGCTGAAGGGTCGCCCGGCGAAGTTCGTCTCGCTCAGCGACCGGCTCGACATCGGGGTCGACCGGCTCTTCGCGCTCGAGCAGCCCGAGGTCTGGCAGCAGTGGATCGGGCTGAAGGTCGGCGGCGGGATCGACGTGCACACCGACAACCGCTCCAGCGTCCGGCCACCGCCGGAGCTCAGCACGACCATGCGCGCGCGGCTGGACGAGTTCTACCGACCCGAGCACGAGATCTACGAGAACCTGCGCGCCACCGGTGAGTGGGCGCCGCCGCGGGGACACGTCCCCGGCGCCTGACCTAGACGACGTACGCCGAGGACCGCCTCAGCTCGTCGACCGCACGGACCACGATCCGGTCGATCAGCTCCTCGCAGGTCGGCAGGTCGTCGATGACGCCGACGACCTGGCCACTGGCGAGCACGCCCGCGCCGGTGTCGCCGTCGACGAGGCCGGACTTCAGCATCATCGGGGTGTTGGCGGCCAGCGCCATCTGGGCGAGGGTGCGGCCCTGCGCCTTGCGCATCTCGCGGCCGTCCTTGGCCAGCCCGACCCAGCTCATCCCGCTCATCTTCTTGAACTCGAGCGTGCGCTTCATCGTCGGGCCGAGGCGCTTGATCGCGCTGGTCTCCTCGAGCTCCTCGACCAGCTCGGTGCGCAGCATCCGGTGCGGCATGCCGTCGACCTTGGCGGTCACGACCGTGCCGGTCAGGTCGCGCTCGAGGTAGAGCTGCTTCACGGCGTCCGGCACGGCGCTGTCCTTCGTGAGGAGGAAGCGGGTGCCCATGCCGATGCCGGCGGCGCCGTACGACAGGGCGGCCGCGAGACCGCGTCCGTCGAAGAAGCCGCCCGCCGCGATGACCGGGATCTCCACGGCGTCGAGCACGGTCGGCAGGAGCAGCGTGGTCGGCACCGGGCCCGTGTGGCCACCGCCCTCGCCGCCCTGGATCATCACGGCGTCGGCGCCCCACGACGCGACCTTGACCGCGTGCTTGGCGGCACCGATCGACGGCATCACCACGATGCCGTGGTCCTTGAGCTTCTTGATCTGGTCCTGCTTGGGCGCGAGCGCGAACGACGCGACCTTCACGCCATGCTTGATGAGCAGGTCGCAGCGCGCGGGCGCGTCGGCCGCGTCGGCGCGCAGGTTGACGCCGAACGGTTGGTCGGTGCGGCTCTTGACCTCGAGGATCGCCTTCTCCAGCTCCTCGAAGGTCATGGTGGCGCTGGCCAGGATGCCGAGGCCGCCGGCGTTCGCCGTACCGCTGACCAGGCGCGGGCCGGACACCCAGCCCATGCCGGTCTGCACGATCGGGTGCCGGACGCCGGTGAGCTCCGTGAACGGGGTCTTCAGCAGCTGGTCGATCATGATGCGTCCGGCACCTCCTTGAAGCGCAGGCCCTTCGGGTCCAGCACCTCGCGGATGATGACGAGCTCCTCCGTGGTCGGGACTCGCGTCTCGGGCACGTCGGAGTCGACCTGGAGGTCGAAGCCGGTGGCCTCGCGCACGTCGTCGACGGTCACACCTGGGTGGACGCTCAGCAGGCGCAGGGAGTCGTCGGGGCCCTTGACGTCGAAGACGCCCAGGTTGCTGACGACGCGGTGGATGTCGTTGAACCGGGCGGCGGCCGTGCCGGCCTCCTTCGCGAGCTTGGGCCCGACGCCGGAGACGGTGTCGACCTTCTCGACGAAGACCCGCGCGGAGTGCTTGGGCACCCAGTAGGACGTGCGGTTGTTGACCGTGTTGCCGGGGGCGCCGCGGGAGCC
>JAOPXG010000073.1 GCA_025965275.1 Nocardioides sp. | reverse complement strand
TGATCTTCTGCCACGGCTACGCCCTCGAGCTGGACTGCTGGCACTTCCAGCGCGAGCACTACCGCGGCCGGGTGCGCACGGTGTTCTACGACCAGCGCTCCCACGGCCGGTCGGGTCGCTCGCCGATGGAGCACGCCACCATGGAGCAGCTCGGCACCGACCTCCTCACCGTGATGGACGAGGTCGCCCCGGAGGGTCCGGTCGTCCTGGTCGGCCACTCCATGGGCGGGATGACGATCGTCGCGCTGGCCGAGCAGCACCCCGAGCTCTTCGGCGACCGGATCGTCGGGGCAGCGCTCATCTCGACGACGGCCGGCGGGCTCGACCCCAGCCGGATCCTGCTCCCGATGGTGCCGTCGTGGGCCGGCGGCCAGACCATCCACCGCGGCGTCGCGATGCTGGCGCGCGGCCACCGCGCCGTCGACGGGCTGCGCCGGATCGGCAAGGACATCGCCCTGGTCGCCACCGACCAGCTCGCGTTCGGCGACTCGGTCCCCGCGAGCTACGTCGAGTTCGTCGACAGCATGCTGGCCGCGACGCCGTTCGAGGTCGTCGCCGAGTTCTTCCCCGGCTTCCGCAGCCTCGACAAGTTCGACGCGGTGGGCGTGCTCTCGAAGGTCCCGACCGCGGTCATCTGCGGCACCGTCGACAAGCTGACGTCGATCGGCCACAGCCGCAAGCTGCACGCGAGGATCGGCGGGTCGACGCTGCTCGAGTGCCACGGCGCGGGCCACATGGTGATCCTGGAGCGGTACGACGAGGTGAACGGCGAGCTCGACCGGCTCCTCGAGGCCACCGGCGCGGCGGCCGGGCCGCGATGAGCGTCGAGATCCACGCCGTGGGCCCGGAGTCCGCGGCCGACGTGCTCGCGGTCGTCCGGGCGGCCTTCGAGGCACGCCCGCCGCTCGACCCCCCGGCCGACGCGCTCTCCGAGACCGAGGAGTCGATCGCCCGCAAGCTCGAGGGCCGGCGCGGCCTGCTGGCCCGCCTCGACGGGGCCCCGGTCGGTGCGCTGATCCTCGACCCGTTCGGCAGCACGACGTACCTGCGCCGCTTCGGGGTGACCCCGGCGGCCCAGGGCCACGGCGTGGCCAAGGCGCTGATCGACGCGGCGGCCGAGCTCGCCGAGGCCGGCGGCGCCGAGGACCTGACCGTCGTCGCCCGCGAGGAGCTCCCGCGGACCGTCCGGTTCTGGGACCGGCAGGGCTTCCGCGAGATCCGGCGCTACGCACCGAGCGTCGAGCTGAGGCGGCCGCTGCGCACGGTCGTCTTCCAGGCGCCCGACGCCGAGTCGATGCGTGGGCTCGGTCGCTCGCTGGCCGGCCAGCTGACGGCCGGTGACCTGATCGTGCTGAGCGGCGAGCTGGGCGCCGGCAAGACGACGTTCACCCAGGGGCTCGGCGCCGGGCTCGGGGTGCGCGGCGACATCACCTCGCCCACCTTCGTGATCGCCCGGGTGCACCCCTCCCTGGTCGGCGGTCCGGACCTCGTGCACGTCGACGCCTACCGGCTCGGAGGTCTCGACGAGCTCGACGACCTCGACCTCGACACCTCGCTCGACGACGCGGTCACGGTCGTGGAGTGGGGGGAGGGCCTGGCCGAGGGGCTCTCCGAGTCCCGGCTCGAGGTGCTCATCGTGCGCGGCGACGAGCCGCACGACGAGCTGGACCCACGCCGGGTCGAGCTGACCCCGGTCGGTCCCCGCTGGCACGCGCTGTCCTTCCGCGGGCTCGGCTGACGGTCGATGCCGACCGGACGCTCGCGACCGTTACTGTAGGCGAGTAAGTCCAAGGGATCGTGCAAGCGAGCGGCGCTCAGCGCCGCGCTGGCAAGGCGCCGATGCGACGGCAGACTGGACGTCTTCCGAGCGTCGGCAACGCGGCCAGCGTGGGTGATGAGCGTCGCGTAGCGTGCGAGACCTTGGAATTGGTCGCCTAGGGCGTTGTTCGCCGCCGAAGTCCTGAGGAATCCCCGTGCCCGAGTCCGCTCCAGACGCCCGCGTCCGCCTCATCATCGCCACCGGCTCCGGTCGCAGCGGCACCAGCACCGTGGCCGGCACCCTCAAGCGCCTCGGCCTGCACGTCCCGCAGCCCGAGATGCCGGCCGACGAGAGCAACCCGCGCGGCTTCTACGAGCCGCAGTGGGTCGTCGAGTTCCACAAGCGCCTGCTCAACTCCATCCCGGCCCGCACCAACGACGCCCGCCCGAAGGCCGCCGAGCAGATCCGTGAGGCCGCCGCGGCGCCCGAGGTGCGCGAGGAGCTGACCACCTGGCTGGCCGAGCAGGTCGCCGAGGTCGGGCCCGGCGGGCAGCTCGCCATCAAGGACCCGCGCACCTTCTGGGTCAACGAGCTGTGGAGCGACGTCGCCGACGAGCTCGACATCGACCTGTCCTACCTGACGATGCTCCGCCACCCGGCCCAGGTCGTGCAGTCCCGCGAGACCCACTACCTGACCAACCAGACCGACGAGTTCCGCCGGACCCGCCAGACCGCCAACCTGGCCGGCTGGGTCAACGCGGCGTACGAGACCGAGGTCGCGACCCGTCCGCGACCCCGCGCGTTCGTCCGCTACGCCGACCTCCTCGCCGACTGGCGCGGCGCGATGATCCAGGCCGCCGCGCAGACCGGGATCACCTACAACGCCGACCTCACGTCGACCGACCACCACGCGGTCGACGACTTCATCGACGTCAAGCTCAACCGCGCCCAGATCACCTGGGACGAGGTCGACACGATTCCCGAGCTGCAGGAGCAGGCCACCGCCTCGTGGGACGCCTGCGACGTGCTGGTCGACTCGCCGTACGACGAGGGCGCGATCGCGACGCTGGCCGAGATGCACGAGCGCTACGTCGTGCTGCACCAGTACGCCGAGGCGATCGCGCTCGACCACACCAACGTGAGCGTCGCGCAGGAGCGCCGGGCCGTGCAGGCCAAGCTCAAGGCCGCGCACGCCGAGGCGACCGCCGACCTCAAGGAGCGGCTCAACCGCCGCAAGCGCCAGGTCGCCAAGCTGGAGCAGCAGCTGAGCCAGGAGGGCGGCCCCGACGCCGCTCCCACCAGGTCCAGGCTCCCCTGGAAGCGCTGATGCCGGAGCCGACGACAGGCGGGAAGCCGTTCAACAAGACGTTCCTGCTCGGTGTGGGTGCCCAGAAGGCCGGCACCACCTGGCTGCACCACTACCTGGCCCGGTCTCCGCAGGTCGCCCGCGGCTACCGCAAGGAGTACCACGTCTTCGACAGCGTCGACCTGGCCGGGGAGAAGTGGCTCCAGCGCAACCTGTACATGGCGCAGACCGAGCTCGACAACATGCGCCGCGGCGAGACGGCCGACCCGGTGCACCTCCACCGGGCGAGCATGATCGCCGACTCGAGGTTCTACTACGACTACTTCGCCGGGCTGCTCCGCAGCAAGGCGCGGATCCGGCTCACCGCCGACGTGACGCCGGAGTACGCCATGCTCCCCGTCGAACGGCTGACCGAGATCCGGGACTCGTTCGCCGCGCGCCGGGTCCGGACCGTCGCGATGTTCCTCATGCGCGACCCGGTCGACCGGATCTGGTCGCAGATCCGGATGCAGGAGGGCCGGCGTCCGCGCCGCTTCCCCGCGCCGGCGAACGAGATGGTCGGGCGCCTGTACGCCGAGCCTCTCTACGAGCAGTGGTCCCGCTACGAGGTGACGCTGCGCAACCTCGACGCGGTCTTCGACCCGGAGAACCTCCACTTCGGGTTCTACGAGGAGCTCTTCGACGACGAGCAGGTGCGCCGGGTCTGCCGCGTGGTCGGCATCGACTACCAGGAGCCGGACTTCGGCAAGGTCGCGAACGTGTCGGCCGCCAAGGTGGTCGAGACCCTGCCCGACGACGTCGTCCGCACGGTGGCCACCCACCTCCGGGAGACCTACGTCGCCGTGGCCAAGCGGTTCCCGGACACCGACATCACCGCGATCTGGCCGAGCAGCCGCTTCGTCCTCTGAGCGAGCTCAGTCGGTCCGCTCCCACGGGGCGGCGACCGGCACGTAGCCCTCGAAGAACTCGCTGAGGATCTGCTGCAGCAGCTCGGGCTTCAGCGAGTGGTCGTGGTGGTCGCCGAGGCAGATGACGTCCTGCTCGCGCCACATCAGCCTGCGCAGCCGGCGCGGCAGGTCGCTGGCGCTGATGTCGACGTACGCCGTCTCGGCCGCACCGACGACCGCGGTGCCGGTCATCAGACCGTAGTGCTGCGCGAGGGACGACAGCATCGAGATGTCGGTGTCGTGGCGGAACGGAGACCGGGCCGTGCGGGCGACGGCGTCGGGGAAGCGCCGCTCGATCTCCTCGAGCACCGAGCGCCGGTGGGCGTACGGCGCGTGGGCGAGGCTGTTGGTGGACACCGCACCGAACGCCTCGCGCAGCAGGGCCCGGTTGTTCCACGCGGCCTTGAGCCAGGGCGCGGCGCCGGGCAGGTCGTCGAGGCCGAGGCTGTGGGTGGAGAAGAAGACCTTCGTCTGGCCGGCCGCCGTGAAGAACATCTGCGGGGTCAGCGGCCGGCCCAGGAGGAAGTCGTCGTTGAGGTAGACGAAGTGCTCGGCGAGGTCGGGGACCTTGTGGATGCTGCTCTCGATGGCGTGCGAGTTGAACGTCGGGAGCGCGTCGGGCGGCAGGATCGCGGCGTGGTCGACGACGTTGACCTGCGGGTGGTCGACCAGCCAGTCCGGGACCTGCCCGGCCGTGACCACGTGGATCCGGCGTACCCAGGGCGCGAACAGGTTGATGCTGCGCAGCGAGTAGCGCAGCTCGTCGCGGTTGATGAAACGGGCCAGACCGCTGGACTCGCGGGTCGTGGCGGTGCCGGTGAGGTTCGCGAGGCGCTGCTCGCGAGCGGCGTTCCAGGCCGCGTCGCCCCCGTTGACCCAGGTGTAGACGACGTCGACCGGGAAGGCGCAGTCGAGCACGGTCGGCTCGGCCATCAGCGGGAGCGTCCGGACGGGCACGCCCTCGATCTCGTAGGGGACGGTGGCGGTGTCGGGGGGCACGGTGTTGGTGTAGCGGTTGAGGCCGTGGGCGACGAGCTCGCCGTGCGGGCCCTGCTCCCAGAACTCCACGTCGACGCGGCAGCCCTGGGAGAGCAGGGTGGGCAGCCCCTGCCAGGTGGGCCAGGGCTCGAGGCTGACCCGTGAGCCGCGCTCGCCGGCCAGGACCGGCGCGAGGTCGGTGATCGCGCCGCGGCGCTCGGGCCATCCGTGGCCGGTGGTGTCGACCAGGCTCAGCTCGGGGGGTGCGTCCGCGGCGCCGAGCTCCTCGAGGAACCGCGCGCGGGCGGGCATCGGCACGATGACCATCGGCGACGCCGCCTCGTGGGCCGGCTGGACGAACCACCGGTCGCTGACCCGGTCGGCACAGGCGGTCGCCCAGCGCAGGGCGAGGGCCCGGACGGCCGCGGGGGTCAGGCCGGGGCGGGGCTCGACCTCCAGCACCGGGGCGTCCTCGCTGCCGGTCAGCTCGACGGCCCGCTGCAGGAGCCGGCTGCCCGGGCCGCTCGCCCGCCGGTCGATGGCGGCCTGGAAGATCGCGACCCAGCGCTCGGCGATCACGTCGGGGGCGAACGCCTGCGACGCCTCGAGCGCGCGGTCACCGAGGCGGTGACGCAGCTCGTCGTCGGTCGCGAGGCGGAGCAGCGCGCTGGCCAGGCCCGAGATCGAGTCCGGGCCGACGAGGAGCCCGTCGACCTCGTGGTGGATGAGCTCGCGGGCGCCGGACGGCGTGTCGAACGCCGCGACGGGCACCCCGGCGGCCATCGCCTCCTGGACCACGAGCGGCAGGCCCTCGCTCCTCGAGCTGAGCGCGGAGACGCTCGCGCGCGCCCACTCGCTGGGCATGTCCTTGCTCTGGCCGGGCAGCTCGACCCGGTCGTAGAGGCCCTGCTTGCGGATCCGGCGGATCAGGTCGAGCCGGGTCGGGCCGGTGCCGAGGATCCGCAGCCGCCAGTCGGGGATCTCGTCGGCGATCTCGGCGAACGCGTGGATCAGCTTGCCGAAGCCCTTCTCGGTCACCAGCCGCCCGGCACTGACGATCACCTTCGTCTCCAGGGTGGACCGGGGCTTGTAGCCGTACGGCAGCGGGTTGGGGACGACGACGGTCGTGGGTGCCCGCCGGCCGAGGGCCGTGGTGAGCCAGTCGGCCATGCTCGGCGTCAGCAGCGCCACCACGTCGGCCCGGGGGCCGAAGCTGAGGAGCGGCTCGAGGCCGGACGTGCGGTCGGACGACGCCCGGTGCTCCTGGTGCACGACCACGGGTCGTTCGGGGAGCAGCTGGATCGCGGTCGCGAGGAGCCCGGGGGTCACGGAGACGACCACGTCGACGTCCAGCGACGGCAGCCGGCTCTGGAAGCCGGCGTCGGTCAGGGCGGTGAACTGGGGGTCCCACCGGTCCGGGACCAGGATCGACGGGCTGGTGGCCAGCCGGGCCGCGAGACCGTCGTCGACGATGCCGGGGGCCCGGGGCGCGTCCGGGTCGGAGAGGTCGACGAGGTACTCGACCTCGACGCCCGGGTCGATCGCGTAGTGCGGCACGGGCAAGCGTCGTACGGCGCTGACCACGGTGACCTGGTGGCCCGCGTCGACGAGAGCGTTGGCCTGGGTGACGACCGAGCGCTCGGTGCCGCCCAACCCGTCGATGCCGTAGATGAGGAAAGCGATCCTCATGCGTCGTCCGTCGTCTCGAGGTCGACGCGCTGGAGCCGGAGCGCCCCGCCCGGCGCGAAGCGCAGCCGCGCGGTGACCCGGTCGCCGTCCTCGTCGGTGAACATCGGGAGCAGGACGTTGGTCGGGTCGGGGATGTGGAGGTCGGTGTGCCGCCGGAAGACCGGGACGAAGTCGTCGGGGGTGCCGAGCACGACGCGGTAGCCACCGGACGCGGGGAGGTCGGCGTCGCCGAGGGTGCGCACGAAACCACGCTCGGTGGGGGTCGTCTCCAGGCGCGCGGCGACCTGTCCGTCGTTGTCCACGAGCAGCAGGTCGGGCCGGTCGTGCCCGGACACCTCGCACTCGAGGGTGACGGCGCCGTGGGCGGCCGAGACGCTCAGCAGCCGGGCGGCCGGCGGAACGGCGAGACGGCGTACCCGCAGGACCAGCCCGGGATCGGCGTCGAGGACGAACCGCCAGCGGCCGTCCGGGGTCGTGTCCGCGCGCGACGGGCTCTCCGGGTGTCCTCCGGGCCCGAGCAGCCGCTGGGGGGACCCGCCGCCGTCGGGCAGGACGATGACCTCGAGCTCGGCACCGTCCGCCTCGGGGACGACCGTCGTCAGCAGCCAGCGCACCGAGCGGTAGCCGGGCTCGTGGTCGGCCTGGCCCGGCGGCAGGTCGTCGTCCGGCCGCAGGATCTCCCCGGTGTCGGGGCGCCGCAGCGCGGGCTCGCCGACTCCGGCGTCGAGGGCGAGCCACAGTCGCTCGCCGTCGAGGACCCGCGCGTAGACCGCCCGGGGGCCGTTCGCAGAGCCGCGTCCGAGGTCACGGGCGGCGCGGGCGACGGTGCGTGCGCGCCCCTCGAGACGTTGGGTGATCTTCACCGGATGAACCTTTCGCGGACGACCGCATGATGGTAGCCACGGCGGGTCTCGCAGCCGGGTACCCGGGTCAGAGTCCGGTGATGCCCTCGTCCCCGTATCCCTCGGCCTGCTCGTCGAAGCTCTCGTGCTCGAGCAGGTGCAGGATCGGCACGCCGAGCCGGCGCCGCGCCTTGGAGGTCCAGTCGAGGTGGAAGAACTCCGACACCACGTGCGGGCGGGTCAGGATGATCGCCTCGCGCCCGTCTACCGCGGCGACCTTGGCGGCCAGCGCGTCGATCGGCGGGTCGGTGACGACCTCGCCGACCGCGGTCGCGCCGCTGCGCCGCAGCGCGTCGAGGGTGGCGGCGAGCTCGGAGCTCGAGCGCTCCTCGCAGTCCTTGCGGACGGCCTCGAGGTCGACCTCGCTCATCGGCGTCGTCGGCGACGACATCATGTCGCCGGCCGTCAGCGAGCCCATCGCGGACTCGATCCGGGCGGCGGCGTCCTCCAGCGGCAGCAGGACGTGGTAGGTCACCGGCTCGTCGAGCCCCTCGTGCAGCGAGTGCACCTGGGCGGCGTCCGCCGGGGTGAGCGCTTGTTCGACGAGGAGTACGACGTCGTAGTCCGTGGTGCTGTTCTCTGAGCTGTTCTCAGACATCAGTGGTGCCTTCCTGGTCGACGCCGAGGATCCTAGCGAGGTCGTAGGAGACCGGTTCCTCCAGTTGCTCGTAACCGCACGACTCGGGGTCGCGATCGGGCCGCCAGCGCTTGAACTGGGCGGTGTGGCGGAAGCGCCGGCCCTCCATGTGGTCGTACTTCACCTCGAGCACCCGCTCCGGTCGCAGCGGCGTGAACGACAGGTCCTTGCCGGCGCTCCAGCGGCTCTGCGTGCCCGGCACGCGGTCGGGGTTCGCGGTCAGGAACTCCTGCCAGCGACCCCACGGGTGGTCGGCGATGTCGCAGGCCAGCGGCTGGAGCTCCTCGATCAGCTCGGCACGGCGGGCCTCGGTGAAGCTCGCGCTCACCCCGATGTGCTGGAGCTCGCCGTCCGCGTAGAGGCCGAGCAGCAGGCTGCCGAGCAACGGTCGCTCGGGGGTGCTGGTCTTGTGCTCGCGGTAGCCCGCGACCACGACGTCGGCGGTGCGCTCGTGCTTGATCTTGAGCATCGTCCGGGCGTTCTCCTCGTACGTCGCGCCCAGCGGCTTCGCCACCACGCCGTCGAGCCCGGCCCCCTCGAACTGCGTGAACCACTCCTCGGCCTGCGCCGGGTCGGTGGTGGTGCGGGTCAGGTAGCACGGCCCGGTCAGCCCGCCGAGCGCCTCCTCCAGCGCGGCCCGCCGCTCCGCGAACGGCCGGTCGAGGTACGACTCGTCGCCCAGCGCGAGCAGGTCGAACGCGACGTACGACGCAGGCGTCTTCTCGCTGAGCATGTCGACGCGGGAGCTGGCCGGGTGGATCCGCTCCTGGAGCACCTCGAACTCGAGCTTCTCGCCGATGTTCACGAAGAGCTCGCCGTCGAGCACGCAGCGCTCGGGGAGCTGTTCGCGGATCGCGGCCACGACCTCGGGGAAGTAGCGGGTCAGTGGCTTGGTGTTGCGGCTGGTCAGCTCGATCTCGTCGCCGTCGCGGAAGACCAGGCAGCGGAAGCCGTCCCACTTCGGCTCGAAGCTCAGCCCGCCGTGCTTCGCCGGGTCGGGGATCCCTGTCACCGACTTCGCGAGCATGGGCCGGATCGGAGGCATGACGGGCAACTGCATATTCCGGACACTAGTCTTTACCGCCTATCCCCGGTTGGTCTGCCGGGCTTGTGGTGCCGCCTCGCCAGGCGGGCCCTATCGTTGACCGCCTATCCCCGGTTGGTCTGCCGGCAGGGCCCGCCTGACTTTGAATCAGGACTAGCGACGTAGGTTCGACTCCTACCCGGGGAGCTGCTCGACTCGATGTACGCCGCGGCGACCTGAGCGACCGAACCTGTGAAACCATGCGTCCGTACTAGCCATCCCCGGTGAGAGCCCATCAGGTGGGACGGGTGGGTCGCTCGTGAAGCAGGACCAGCGACGTAGGTTCGACTCCTACCCGGGGAGCATGAATAGTCAGCTGACCGTGATCGTGCTCGCCGCGGGTGGTGGCACCCGGATGAGGTCCAAGACGATGAAGGTGCTGCACCCGATCGGGGGTCGCAGCATGATCGGACACGTCCTGGGCGCCGCTCACTCGATGGATCCCGACCGGGTCGTCGCCGTGGTCGGACACCAGCGCGAGCAGGTCGCGGCGCACATCCAGGAGCTCTACCCCGACATCGTGCTCGCGGTGCAGGACGAGCAGCTCGGCACCGGCCACGCCGTACGCATGGCGGTCGAGGCGGCGGGCGACCTGTCCGGCACGGTGATCGTGGCGTACGGCGACACCCCGCTGCTCGAGGGCGGGTCGCTGCGGGACTTCGCGGCCGAGCACGAAGCCGCGCAGCGGGCGGTGAGCGTCCTGAGCGGCATCGTGGCCGACCCGTTCGGCTACGGGCGGGTGCTGCGCAACGACGAGGGTGACGTCGAGGCGATCGTCGAGGAGAAGGACGCGACGCCCGAGCAGCGCGAGGTCCGCGAGATCAACTCGGGGATCCTGGCGTTCGACGCCGAGTTCCTGGTCGGTGCGCTGCCGCGGATCGGGAACGACAACGCGAAGGGCGAGTACTACCTCACCGACACCATCGCCATCGCCCGCGAGGACGGCCTGACCGTCGGCGCGCACCCGATCGACGACGTGATGCAGACCGAGGGGGTCAACGACCGGGCCCAGCTCGCCCGTCTCGGCGCGGAGCTGAACCGCCGGATCGTCGACGGCTGGATGCGTGAGGGCGTGACCGTGATGGACCCGGCCACCACCTGGATCGACGCCGACGTCGTGCTCGCCCCCGACGTGACGATCCTGCCCGGCACCCAGCTGCTCGGAGCCACCGTGGTCGCCGAGGACGCCGTCATCGGCCCCGACACGACCCTCAAGGACTGCGAGATCGGCACGGGCGCGCGGGTCGTGCGCACCCACGCCGAGCTGGCGGTGGTCGGTGGCGGGGCGAACGTCGGCCCGTACTCCTACCTGCGACCCGGCACGAACCTCGGTGCGGGCGGCAAGATCGGCGGCTTCGTCGAGACCAAGAACGCCGTGATCGGCGACGGCGCGAAGGTGCCGCACCTGTCGTACGTCGGCGACGCCGAGATCGGCGCCGGCACGAACATCGGCGCCGGCACGATCTTCGCCAACTACGACGGCGTGGAGAAGCACCGGACAACGATCGGCAGGCACGCGCGCACCTCGTCGAACAACACGTTCGTTGCCCCGGTCGAGATCGGTGACGGTGCCGCGACCGGTGCCGGGACCGTCGTACGACAGGACGTCCCGCCGGGCGCGCTGGCCGTGTCGAG
>JAOPXG010000061.1 GCA_025965275.1 Nocardioides sp. | reverse complement strand
TCAGCCGATCGGGTCGACGGTCGCGACCCGCTTGAGCGCCGGCAGGTCCTCGCGTCCGGTGACGTCACCGGCCGACCACCACATCCGCAGGCCCTCCGGGCAGAGCTCCAGCACGGCGAGGTTGTTGTCGAACCAGGGTCCCTGGGTCACGGCCCACCGGATGGGCTCCAGCGGGACCCGGCCCGAGAGCGACATCAGCCGGCCGCCCACCCCGGACACGCGCCGGGAGGCGGCCGTCATGAACCGCTTCATGTACGGCGGCAGCGGGTTGCGGATCGGCGAGCACACCGCCTGGAGGATCCGGCTCGCGACGACGCCGTCGCGCGGCCACGCCTCGGCGACGTAGCTGTGGTGCACGTCGCCGGACAGGAACGTGATCGTCCGTGGTGCCCGGCCCCGCTTACCGGCCCCCACCTCGAGGACGATCTCGGCCACGTCGCGGAAGCCCTGCTGGAACGCCGCCCAGTGCTCCAGGTCGGCGGCGGAGCGCGCCTTCTCCCCCAGCCACATCCCGGGCTTCGCCCAGGCGCCCTCGGCGATCGACTCGCTGAACGACTCGATGTGGTGGAGCCCGGGCGCGAGCAGGAACGGCAGCGAGGTGCCGATCAGCAGATGGTCGACGTCGCCCTGCAGCTGGGCGTCGAGCCACATCAGCTCGCCGTCGTCGAGCATCGAGCGGTGCTCCGGCTCCAGCACCCGGGCCGCGCGCGAGTCCACGACCACCAGCCGCGCCTGGGTGTCGAAGTCACGCGCGTAGCTCCACCGGTACGACTCGGGGTGCTGGTCGGCACGCTCCGCGAGCGCGTCCAAGGCGTCGGTCACGTCGAGCTCGTCGTCCCCGTCGTACGACGTGATCCGCCGCCACAGCTCGTCGGCGGCCCGGTCGTCGTGGCCGAGGTTGCCGAGGTGCTGGTAGACCCAGTACGACGCCAGCCCGCCGACGACCCGGTCGTTCCACCAGTCGGTGGCCTCCATCTCCTGGCGCCAGGTCCAGCTGGTGTTCCAGTCGTCCCGGATGTCGTGGTCGTCGAAGATCATCGCGCTCGGGAGCGTCGAGAGGAGCCACCGGTTCGCCGGGTCCTGCCACGCGAGCCCGTAGAGGTGCGCGTACTCCTCGAAGTCCTTGAGCTCGTACCACGGCGCCTGCTCGGGGTCGCGGCGCTGCTCGATGAACTCGCGCATCGCCTCGCTGGTCTCGTCGGCGTACACCTGGTCGCCGAGGAAGAGCACCAGATCGGGCCAGCGCTCCTCGTCGGTGGAGCTGCCCTCCGTCAGGCCGGCCATGAAGAGCGCGTAGGCGCGCAGCGCGTCGACGCCGAACTCGGCGTTGCCCTGCTCGTCGTGCGGCACGCTCACGCGGCACGACCCGAACGCCATCCGCAGCGGCTTGCCCTCCCGGAGCGTCGGGATGACCGACTCCGGGAAGTCGGAGAGCTCCGGAGCGGACGACGGCCACACCCGCTCGTCGTCGACGTCCACGACGTACGGCGTCTTCGTCCCCGGCTCGAGGCCGTCCAGCTCGACCAGCGCGTAGTGGTGGCCGTGCACGCCGAAGGTCCGGGCCGAGGCGCGGTGCTCCCCCGCCGTGACGGTGACGACGGCGGCGGTCGCCGTCTCCACCCAGATCGTGGCCGAGGTGTGGTCGACGTGACGCAGTAGTGGGCCGAGAACGAGGTCGGTCATGGAGTTGAACCTACGTGGGATCTACGATCTGACCATGGCGACTCCCGTCCGGCGCCCCAGCGCCTCCGTCCCGGCCACCCACACCCCCGGCTACACGCCCGCGGCCCCCGTGCCCGTCGTCGCGCCGTTCGGCTGGATCCTCGCGCTCGGCGCGGGGATCGGCCTGGTCCTCGCGACCTGGGTGCTCTACCCCATCGACTACGACGGCATGTGGGCCGGCTACCGCGACGGGATCATCGGCACGCTCGTGATCATGGCCGCGATGTGGCTGCGCTCCAGCCTGCCGGCCGCCCCGGCACTCGGGCTGATCGGGCTGTGCGGCGTGGCCGCGGTGCTGTTCGCGGTCTTCCTCGACAACCCGACCGAGGTCTTCGTGGCCGAGCTCGCCGCCGGCATCGTGATGCTGGTGAGCGTGGCGTTCCAGGCCAGCGGGCTGCGCGACTAGCGCTCGAGCGGCCGGCGGCTAGGGCTCGATCAGCACCTTGATCGCGCGCCGCTCGTCCATCGCCCGGTAGCCGTCGGCGATCTGGTCGAGCGGCAGCGTGCTGTCGAAGACCAGGCCGGGGTCGACCGCGCCCGACAGCACCAGCTCGAGCAGCTCGGGCAGGTAGCGGCGCACCGGCGCCATCCCGCCGGCCAGGCCGACGTTGCGCTGGAACATCCGGCGCACCGGCAGCTCCACCCCGTGGGGCGCGCCGACGAAGCCGACCATCGAGCCTGGACGCGCGATCGCGTACGCCGTCCTCATCGCCTGGTCGGTGCCGACGCACTCGAGCACGGCGTCGGCCCCCACTCCCCCGGTGATCTCCATGATCGCCGCGGCGCCCTCCCGGTCGCGCTCGGCGACGACGTGGGTGGCGCCGAACGCGCGGGCCACCTCCTGGCGGGGCTCGTGGCGCGACATCGCGACGATGGTCTCGGCGCCCATCACGTGGGCCGCCAGGACGCCACAGAGGCCGACCGCGCCGTCGCCGATGACGACCGCCGAACCGCCCTTGCGGACGCCGGCCGACACCGCGGCGTGCCAGCCGGTCGGGAACACGTCGGCGAGGGTGAGCAGCGACGGGATCAGCGACGCGTCGGGCATGCCGTCGGTCTTCACGAGGCTGCCCTCGGCCTGGCTGACCAGCGTGTACTCGGCCTGGCCGCTCTCGGTGAAGCCGAGGTTCTCGCAGACCGACTGGGCGCCGAACAGGCAGTGCGGGCAGGTGTTGTCGCAGTGGCAGAACGGCACGATGACGAAGTCCCCGGGCCGGAACGACCGGACGTCGGAGCCGACCTCCTCGACGATGCCGACGCACTCGTGGCCGATCGTCTCCCCCGGCGTGATCTCGTTCTCGCCGCGGTAGGGCCAGAGGTCGGAGCCGCAGATGCAGCCGGCGACGACCTTGACGATCGCGTCGGTCGGCGCGGTGATCCTCGGGTCGGGGACGTCGGAGACCCGGATGTCTCGGGGGGCGTGGAGGGTGGTGGCGCGCATGCCGCCATCCTGACAGGAGTGTTCACGGCCCCGCTCCCCCGGCACCGACACCCCGGACCCGCCGTTGTTGCGCTATCTCATATGTGAGTTACCGTGGATCGCATGACCGAGGGATACAAGAACCGCATCGGGAACCTCATCCGGGACGCCCGCAAGCACCGGGGCCTGACCCAGCACCAGCTCGCCGACCTGCTCGGCACCAGCCAGAGTGCGATCAACCGGATCGAGAAGGGCCACCAGAACCTCTCGCTCGAGATGCTCGCCCGCATCGGCGCGGCCCTCGACTCCGAGATCGTCGCCCTCGGGGCAGGTCCCACGCACCTGCGGGTGAGCGGCCCGACGACGCTGTCCGGCACGATCGACGTCAAGACCTCGAAGAACGCCGGCGTCGCGCTGCTCTGCGCCACCCTCCTCAACCGCGGCCGCACCACGCTGCGCAAGGTCGCCCGGATCGAGGAGGTCAACCGCCTGCTCGAGGTGCTCACCTCGCTCGGTGTCCAGTGCCGGTGGCTGAACGACGACAACGACCTCGAGATCGTCCCGCCCAAGGAGCTCGACCTCGACCACGTCGACGCCGAGGCGGCCCGTCGTACCCGCTCGATCATCATGTTCCTCGGCCCGCTGCTGCACCGCGCCGACGTGTTCGAGCTGCCGTACGCCGGCGGCTGCGACCTCGGCACCCGCACCGTCGAGCCGCACATGGCCGCGCTGCGCCCGTTCGGGCTGGAGATCAAGGCGACCGACGGCATGTACCACGCCCAGGTCAACCGCGCGGTCGAGCCGCACCGCCCGATCGTGCTCACCGAGCGCGGTGACACCGTCACCGAGAACGCCCTGATGGCCGCGGCGCGGCACCCCGGCACCACGGTGATCCGCAACGCCTCGTCGAACTACATGGTCCAGGACCTGTGCTTCTACCTGCAGCGCCTCGGCGTCACCGTCGAGGGCATCGGCACCACCACGCTGACCATCACCGGCCTCGAGGACATCAACGTCGACGTCGACTACGCGCCCAGCGAGGACCCGATCGAGGCGATGTCGCTGCTCGCCGCCGCGATCGTCACGAAGTCCGAGATCACCATCCGCCGGGTGCCGATCGAGTTCCTCGAGATCGAGCTCGCGCTGCTCGAGGAGATGGGTCTCCAGTACGACCGCTCGGAGGAGTACGACGCGCTCAACGGCCACACCCGCCTGGTCGACCTGACGACCAAGCCGTCGAGCCTGCACGCGCCGCTCGACAAGATCCACCCGATGCCCTTCCCGGGCCTCAACATCGACAACTTGCCGTTCTTCGCGGTCATCGCGGCCGTCGCCGAGGGCCAGACCCTCCTGCACGACTGGGTCTACGAGAACCGGGCGATCTACCTCACCGACCTCAACAAGCTCGGCGCCAAGGTCAAGCTGCTCGACCCGCACCGGGTGATGATCGAGGGCCCGACCAGCTTCACCGGCACCGAGCTCGTCTGCCCGCCGGCGCTGCGCCCGGCTGTGGTGATCCTGCTCGCGATGCTCGCCTCGAAGGGCACGTCCGTGCTGCGCTCGACGTACGTCATCCACCGCGGCTACGAGGACCTCGCCGAGCGCCTCAACCAGCTCGGCGCCACGATCGAGACGTTCCGGGACATCTGACGAGCTGTCGTTGGTCGAGTAGCGAGCGCCAGCGAGCGTATCGAGACCGCTGGTGTGGTCTCGATACGCCGGTCGCGACCTCCTTCGTCGCTCGCGCGGCTACTCGACCAACGAGCTGTCGTTGGTCGAGTAGCGAGCGCCAGCGAGCGTATCGAGACCGCTGGTGTGGTCTCGATACGCCGGTCGCGACCTCCTTCGTCGGTCGCGCGGCTACTCGACCTGGTGACTGGGTCCGAGCCTTCGCAAGCTC
>JAOPXG010000054.1 GCA_025965275.1 Nocardioides sp. | reverse complement strand
CTCCTACCTGGCCCCGGTGTCAGCCTGTCGGCGCGCAACCCGAAGTAGCTCGCGGGCCGAGGTCAGTGAGGGTGGTCGGGTTGCGGGGATCTCGACACGGTCGCTGAGCGACCTGCGCGATCAACGGCGGGCGGGCCGGGAAGCGACCGCATCCACGCGCCCGCCGTACCCCTTTGTCGGCCTGACGGTGCGCAACCCGAAGCGGCCCGCGGGCCGGGCCAGGAGGATGGTCGGGTTGCGGGGATCTCGACACGGTCGCAGAGCGACCTGCTCGATCAACAGCGAGCGAGGCGGGCGTTGTCAGCTTGTCGGCGCGCAACCCGAAGTAGCTCGCGGGCCGAGGCCAGGGAGGGCGGTCGGGTTGCGGGGATCTCGACACGGTCGCAGAGCGACCTGCTCGATCAACGGCGAGCGAGGCGGGCGTTGTCAGCCTGTCGGTGCGCAACCCGAAGCGGTCCGCGGGCCGGGCCAGGAGGATGGTCGGGTTGCGGGGATCTCGACACGGTCGCAGAGCGACCTGCTCGATCAACGGCGGGCGGGCCGGGAAGCGGCCGCAGCCGCCCGCCCGCCGTACCCGTTGTCAGCCTGTCGGCGGGCAACCCGAAGCAGCCCGCGGGCCGGACCAGGGCGGGCGGTCGGGCTGCGGTGGTTTCGAGACAGGACTTCGTCCTTCCTCAACCATCGGGGGGATCTGAGGTATCAGGACCTCGGGCCAGGGACTCCTCCCGATGTCAACGACGTACCTCAGCACGGAAGGTGATCTCCATGAACCCCCTCACGGTGAACCCCGCCATCGCCCTCCAGCACGTCCGCCAGGCCCGGGAGGCCGAGATGCGTACGACGCGCCGCCGCGACCGCGCCATCCGGGCCGCGCGCGCTGCTCGCGCCGCACTCGAGCGCGCCGGCCAGTAGCGGTGAGCTGCCATTGGACAAATTCGCGAATATGTCTCACGATGGCCGCGTGAGCTACCAACCCGGCACCCCCGAGACCTGGCGGAGCCCGTGGCAGATGTACGCCGACCTCCGCGACCACGACCCCGTCCACCACGTGTCGCGGCCGAGCCGCCCGGACGGCGACTACTACGTGCTCAGCCGGCACGCCGACGTGCTCGCGGCCGCCGTCGACACCGCGACGTTCTCCTCGGCGCAGGGCCTCACCGTCGAGTACGACGAGCTCGAGACGATCGGCCTCGCCGACAACCGCCCGATGGTCATGCTGGACCCGCCCGACCACACCGCCTTCCGCAAGCTCGTCGCGCGCGGCTTCACGCCCCGCCAGGTGACGACCGTCGAGCCGCAGGTGCGGGCGTTCGTGGTGGACCGGCTCGAGCGGCTGCTCGACGCGGGTGAGGGCGACATCGTCGAGGCGCTCTTCAAGCCGCTGCCGAGCATGGTCGTCGCCCACTACCTCGGGGTGCCCGAGGACGGCCGCGAGCGGTTCGACGACTGGACCCACGCGATCGTGTCGGCGAGCTCGGCCGGAGAGATCGGCAGTGCCACCCAGGCGATCACGGAGATGTTGGGCTACTTCGCCGAGCTCATCGAGCGGCGCCGCACCGAGCCCGGCGACGACACCGTCTCGCAGCTCGTGGCGGCCGGCGTCAGTGACGACGACGCCGGGATCCTCTCGATCCTCGCCTACGTCTTCACGGTCGTCACCGGCGGCAACGACACGACCACGAGCATGCTCGGCGGCGCGGTCCAGCTGCTCGAGACCGACCGCGACCAGCGCCGGCTCCTGGTCGACGACCCGGCGCTCGTGAAGGACGCGATCGAGGAGTTCCTGCGGCTGACCTCGCCGGTGCAGGGCCTGGCCCGCACGGCCACCCGCGACGTCGAGATCGAGGGTGTCACCATCCCCGCCGGCCGTCGGGCGCTCCTGCTCTACGGCGCCGCCAACCGCGACCCGCGCCGCTACGGACCGGACGCCGAAGAGCTCGACGTACGCCGCAAGCCCGGCCAGATCCTGACGTTCGGCCAGGGGAGCCACCACTGCATCGGCGCCGCGGCCGCCCGGATGCAGGCGCGGGTCGCCCTCGAGGAGCTGCTCACCCGCTGCCCCGACTTCACGGTCGACCTCGACGCGGTCGAGTGGGCGCCGGGCCCCTACGTGCGGCGACCGACCACGGTGCCGTTCCGGGTGGCCGGATGACGCCCGAGCGGATCCTCGACGCCGCCGCCGCGCTCTTCGTCGAGCGGGGCGTCAACGCCGTCGGCATGGGCGAGATCGCCCGGGCGGCCGGCTGCTCGCGGGCCACGCTCTACCGCTACTTCGCCGACCGGCACGAGCTCCACGTCGCCTTCGTGCACCGCGAGACCCGGCGCATCGGTGCGTTGGTGGCCGCCGAGACCGACGACCTGGCAGACGCTGTGCTCGCCGCCGTCCGGCACGTCCGTGAAGCACCCGAGCTGCTCGCCTGGTTCGGTGCTGCCGACGCCGGCACCACCGCCGGGCTCGCCCAGTCGAGCGAGGTGATCGAGGCGCTCGGCCTGTCTGCCGCCGGTGACGACCTCGCGGCGCGCTGGCTGGTCCGGGTGATCGTCTCGCTGCTGATCGTGCCCGGTCGTGACGCGGCCGAGGAGCGCGCGATGGTCGAGACGTACGTTGTGCCGGGGCTGCCCGACCGGCGATAGGGCAGGGTGTGCCCATGTACTTCGTGGGCCTCGACCTGGCGTGGGGCAACCGTCAGCCCACCGGCATCGCGGTGCTCGACGACGCCGGTCGTCTCGTGCACATCTCGGCCGTGCGCACCGACGACGAGATCGCCGAGGCGCTGAGCCCGTACGTCGAGCGCGAGTGCTTGGTCGCCATCGACGCGCCCCTGGTCGTCAAGAACGCCACCGGCAACCGGCCCGCCGAGGCGGCGCTCAACAAGGACTTCGCCCGCTTCGACGCGGGCGCGCACCCGGCCAACACCGGCAAGCCGGAGCTCAAGGACCCGCGCGGCGCGAAGCTCGCGACTCGGCTCGGCCTGGACATGAACCCCCGCTCGGGTCGCGGCCGCCGGGCGATCGAGGTCTACCCGCACCCCGCGACGGTCGCGCTCTTCCGGCTCGGTCGCACGCTCAAGTACAAGAACAAGCCGGGGCGCTCCTTCGACCGGCTGCGCGGCGAGCTGCTCGTGTTGATGGGCCTGCTCGAGGGGCTGGCCGCCGCGCCCACGCCGATGCTGCTCGACCACCCGAGCTGGCGCGCGCTGGTAGCGCAGGTCGAGACCGCGACCCGCAAGAGCGAGCTCCGCGTGGTCGAGGACCAGGTCGACGCCGTCATCTGCGCGTACGTCGCGCTCTTCGCGACCCGTGAGCCCGACCACGTGACGACGTACGGCGACCTCGCGAACGGCTACATCGTCACGCCCACCCTCCCCGAGGGGCACGCCCCCACGCCGCGCGAGCGTCGTCCGGCCCCCGACCCGGTGCGCACCGCGGTCGAGGAGTACGCCGCCCGCCAGCCCGCACTGGTCGAGGCCGGCCACCAGTACGTCGCCCTGATCACCTCGATCCTCGACGAGGCCGGGATCAACTACCTGACCGTCGGCGGGCGCACCAAGAGCGTGGCGTCGTTCGCGACCAAGGCCTCGCGGGCCGTCGACGGCGAGCTCGTCTACACCGACCCGCTGCGCGAGATCACCGACCAGGTCGGGGTCCGGGTGATCACCTACGTGCACAGCGACGTCTCGGCGGTGGCCGACCTGCTCGGCACCCAGCTGCGGGTCATCGACGACCGCGACCTCGGCCAGGAGACCGCCAGCGAGGGGCGGTTCGGCTACGCGAGCCGCCACCTGCTGGTCTCGTTCGAGAACGGCCAGCCGGCGTTCGAGTCGCTGCGCGGCCTCACGGCCCAGGTCCAGGTGCGCACCGTCCTCCAGCACGCGTGGGCGGAGTTCGAGCACGACATCCGCTACAAGGGCACCGTGCCCGAGGAGCACGCCCGCGACTTCGACCGGCGCTTCACCCTGGCGGCCGGGCTGCTCGAGCTCGCCGACCAGGAGTTCACCACCATCCGCGACCGGCTGCGCGGGGCCTCCGTCGACGACGAGGACACCGACGCCGACGCGATCACCCCGCGTGAGCTGGCGGCCTACCTCGCCGGCCAGTTCGACGACGCCGAGTGGTCGCGCGCCGACCACTACGCGTGGATCGCCGGGCTGCTGCCCGAGCTCGGCATCACCACGCTGGCCGAGCTCGGGGTGGTCCTCGCCCGCGTCGACGAGGACGCGCTGACCGCGCGGATGGACTACCGCTACCCGCCCGGCGCCGTACGCCGGCTCGACGACGCGCTGCTCGCGGCCTTCGACGACCGGTACGTCGAGCTGCCCGGCAACGAGCACCGCCGTCCGCTGCTGCGCACCCGCCTGGAGAAGATGCGCGACTGATCGCGTCCCCGAGCGATGAGTCTCGCGGCATCGGTGGGTCCGTATCCCGCAGCAGGTGATTGCACGCGGACCGGGAGGTGACGTGAAACTTCTGCTCACGTCGGGTGGCATCAGCAACCCGAGCATCCACGACGCGTTGGTCGACCTCCTGGGCAAGCCGGTCGAGCAGTCCGACGCCCTCTGCATCCCCACGGCGGAGTACGGGCACCCGCTGTGCACCCCGGGCTCGGCGTGGCGATTCGTCGCCGGGCGCAGCCCGACGCCCATGTGCGACCTGGGCTGGAACTCGGTGGGCCTGCTGGAGCTCACGGCCCTGCCCACGATCGGCGCGGAGCGCTGGGTCCCGTGGGTCCAGGAGGCCGACGTCCTGCTGGTGGACGGCGGCGACGCGGCGTATCTGTGCCACTGGATGCGACTGTCCGGGCTGGCGGACCTCCTGCCCTCGCTGCCCGACACGGTCTGGGTGGGGATGAGCGCGGGCAGCATGGTGATGACCCCCCGCATCGGGGAGGACTTCGTCAACTGGAGGTCACCGACCGAGGCCGACCGCACCCTGGGTGTGGTCGACTTCTCGATCTTCCCGCACCTCGATCACGAGCTGATGCCGGGGAACACGATGGCCGAGGCGGAGCGGTGGGCCGGCGGCATCGGGGGCCCGGCGTACGCCATCGACGACGAGACCGCCATCCGCGTGGCCGACGGCGACGTCGAGGTCGTCTCCGAGGGGACGTGGCGGCAGTTCAACGCCTGACGTTCGGCGGCCGTCAGTCCTCCAGGGGCGTCCAGTCGAGCACCGCGACCGCCGTCGGCTGCCTCAACCTGCGCGCAGCTTCTCCAGCAGCGGACCCGCCGCCTCGTCGAGGAAGCGCTGCTGGCCCTCGTCGCCGATCTGCACGATCGCGACGTCGGTGAAGCCGGCCTTCGCGAACTCGCCGACCGCCTCGACGATCTTGTCCAGGTCGGGCCCGCACGGGATCGAGTCCGCGACGTCCTCCGGCCGCACGAACTGCGTGGCCCCGGCGAAGCCGGCCGGCGTCGGCAGGTCGGCGTTGACGCTCCAGCCGCCGGCGAACCAGCGGAACTGCTCGTGCGCCTTCTTGATCGCGGTGTCCTCGTCGGGGTCCCAGCAGATCGGGATCTGACCGACGGCCCGTGCAGTGCCCGGGATCTGCGGGGCGCCCTTCACGGCGTTCCACTTCTCGACGAGCGACGGGTCGGGCTCGACTCCGATCAGGTGGTCGCCGAGCGGGGCCAGCTCCTCGATCGCGCGATCACCCGCGACCGCCAGGCCGATCTCGACACCCTCGTCCGGCATGTCCCAGACCCGGGCGGAGTCGACCTGGAAGTACTCTCCGCGGTGGTCGACCAGCTCGCCGGTGTGCAGCGACCGGATGATCTCGACGGCCTCCCGCAGCATGGCCTGGCGGTCCTGGATCGCCGGCCAGCCCTCGCCGGCGACGTGCTCGTTGAGGTTCTCACCGCTGCCGAGCCCGAGGGTGAAGCGACCCTCGGCGAGGATCTGCAGCGTCGCGGCCTTCTGGGCCACGACGGCCGGGTGGTAGCGCATCGTCGGACAGGTCACGTAGGTCATCAGCCCGACCCGCGACGTCGCCTGCGCCACCGCGCCCAGCACGGTCCAGGCGTACGGCGCGTGGCCCTGCTCGGTCAGCCACGGGGAGTAGTGGTCGCTCGTCACCTCGAAGTCGAAGCCGACCTGCTCGGCGGCGACGGCGTACGACACCAGCTCGCGCGGTCCGCTCTGCTCGGTCATCAGGGTGTAACCGAAGTTCGTCATGCCCGGCTGGTACCCACTTGCCCGGTCGCTAACGTCGACGTATGACGCCCGCACAGCTCCTCATCGACGCCTTCGGACGCATCGAGCAGGCGGGCCGCGCCGCCGTCGAGGACCTCGACGAGGACCAGCTCGCGCACCGCCCCGGCCCCGACGCGAACCCGATCGCCTGGCTGGTCTGGCACCTCGCCCGCGTGCAGGACGACCACGTCGCCGACGTGGCCGGCCTCGAGCAGGTGTGGACAGCCCAGGGGTACGCCGACCGCTTCGACCTGCCCTTCGAGGACTCCGCCACCGGCTACGGGCAGACGTCCGAGGAGGTCGGCCAGGTGCGCGCGAGCGCCGACCTGCTCGCCGACTACCTCTCCGCCGTGACCGCCCAGACGGTGTCCTACCTGGAGACGGTCACGGACGACGACCTCGACCGGATCGTCGACAAGCGTTGGGACCCGCCGGTCACCCTCGCCGTACGCCTCGTGAGCGTCGTCAGCGACGACCTGCAGCACGCCGGCCAGGCGGCCTACGTGCGGGGCCTGCTCGGCGCCTAGGAACGGGAGGCGGCCGACGGTACGACGCAGCTCGCGGTCACCGGCGCGCCCTCGCAGCACGGACGGATGTGTCCGCAGCGGTCGCAGCGCGAGTGCGACGTCTCCCAGCGCATCGTGCTGCCGCAGTTGTCGCACTCCATGCCGTCCATGGGCCCGGATCCTGCCACGCAGCGGCTACGCCGAGGCGGAGGCTCGCTTCGCGTCGTCGAGCAGCGCGCGCAGGCCGTCGGCGTCGACCGCGGCGCCGTACGCCGCCTGGTCGCGGTCGAAGCGCCAGCCCTCGGCGAGGGCGCCGACGTCGACGACGTCGTACCCGATCTCGTCGGCGAGGTTGGCCACGATCGCCTTGGCCGCGTCGTCGTCACCGGCCATCGGCAGCGCCCGGCGACCGGGCGTGCCGGCCGGGACGCCCTGGGTGGCGAGGTGGCCGGCCTGGATGGCGTTGAAGAGCTTGACGACGTGCGACTCGGGCAGGTGCTCCTGGAGCACCTCGCTCGGGGTCGTCTCCCCGTCGTCGATCGCGGCGACGTGCCCGTCACGCTCGAAGTAGTAGTTGTTCGTGTCGATGACGACCTTGCCGGCCAGCGGGGTCACGGGGACCTGGTCGACGGCGAGGAACGGCACCGACACGACGACGAACTCTCCCGCCTCGGCCGCCTCGGCCGCGGTGCCGGCCCGGGCGTGGTCGCCGATCTCGGCGACCTTGTCGGCCAGGGTCTCCGGCCCGCGCGAGTTGCTGAGGACGACGTCATAGCCCGCGTGCGCGAACAGCTGCGCGAGGGTCCCGCCGATGTTGCCGCTGCCGATGAAGCCGATGGTGGTCATAGGGGGCGAACGGCGCCGGCGACCCGCTTGTTCCTCCTCAGCGTCGGCGGCGCGGCACTGCCGGCCGCAATGGCGCCGCGATCCGCTCCCGGCCGGGCTCCGTGACGGTGACCGTGACGCCGCGGACGTCGTCCGCCGACGGGGCGCGGGTGACGAGACCCCCCTTGTCGAGCCGGCCGGCCTGGTGGGTCACGGCGCACGGAGCGGACGAGGTCATCGACCACACCACCACCGCCGACCTGGCTGCCGCGGCGTCCGGCGTCAGTCGCTTTCTTGAGGTCGTGGGGTCAGTCGGCTGGTCGTGGCGGAAGCGGCCTTGCCGAGCGGACCGTGGTGAAGGTTCCGGCTTACGGCCGATCCCCCTTGGGGAAGGGGCAACGCCCCGGGGGAGGGGTTCTGCGGCGCGTTGGACCCCTCGTCCAACGGGCCGCACGGCGTGACGGAGTAAGCGTGAGCGGCACCCGTCGAGGACCTCAGAGGACCGCGCCGCGTGGCGCGACTTCCACAGCGGCGACACCTCTTCCGTACAGCACCACTAGCCGCTGGCCGTGTTTGCAGCGCAGCACGCCGGAGTCCTCCGACAGCGTGGAGACGACGTGGTCGATGACCTCGGCTTCGCTGCCCGCTTCACGCTCCTCGTAGGTGACATCGATGCTGTCGCCGCTGATGAGCCGGACACGAAGCACAACGCTCTCCATGTCTCCGCACACTAGACGCGCGTCGCGCCCACCTGCCACAACGCTCTCCCTCGTTTCGGCGTGACGGGTCGCGACGCCACGACCGTCTCTGACTGGCACTGGTGTTCCGTGCTGGTCAGTGCGGTCCCGGGACTTTTCCTGGCGCTGCACTGTCGGCGGTCCATGAGCGGACCTTGCGCCCCGCCGGCTCCGAGTGATCTCGGCACGAAGGGCCCTGCCGGGATCGCCGCTTCAGGACGATCATGGGTCCAGGGAGGCAGTTCGCGTCCCGCGAGGAAGGAGAAAGACGATGACGACGATGACGGCGCGGCCAGGCGACCGCCTGGTGGTGCGCAGCATGCACGTGGGAGAGCACGTCCGAGATGCCGAGATCCTCGAGGTCAAGCACGAGGACGGGTCGCCGCCCTACGTCGTCCGATGGTCCGACACGGGCCACGAGGGACTCGTCTTCCCCGGGCCTGACGCGTTCGTCGAGCACGCGGATCGCGACCCCTCGGGCGGCTGACCGGCTGACGATGCGGACGACATCGTGGACACGACCAACCCGAATGTCCTGGTCGGGGTGACAGGCGACCACGAGATCGACGCGGCCCTGGACTACGCCGCCGCCGCGATGCGACGCGGGTGCGGGGGGCACCTCGTGCATGTGCAACATCCCGGCTACCTCGGTCGGTCGGCGGCCGTCGATCTGAGGATGATCGACGGCGATGTGAGGATGGCCGGAGTCGACGTCCTCGGGCGGGCGGCGAGCTACGTCGAGAAGCTCGTTGACGAGACCGTCCCCGTCAGCACCGAGCTGGTCCGCGGAGGTCCTCGCCCGTCGCCGCGAGTCAGACGCCTGCCTGGTCGTCCTGCAGAACCACCGCAAGCGGGTACTGGCCCGGTGTCCGCGCTGTCGGTGACGAGTGGTGTGGCAGGTCGGGCGCACGCACCCGTGGTGGTCGCCCGGCATCGTGGCAACGCCCTGATGCGCATCCGGGCACCGTCGTTGTCGGTGTCGAGGAGGCGCGGTCGTCAGATGACGTGGTGCGCGAGGCATTCGACGAAGCCCGTCGGACCCACTCCGGAGTGAGGCTGGTCCAGTGTTGGTGGATCTCGCATCTGTACAACGATCTCGTCTTCGGGGACCACTCCGGCGCTGGGCACTCGACGCGGCTCCACCGTCACCTTGAGGCGGTCCTCGCGCCGCTCCGGGAGGAGTACCCCGACGTCGAGGCCGAGACCTTGGTGGCACACGCTCCCCCCGCGGATCTGCTGGTCAGCGAGGCCCGTCACGCCGTGCTCGTGGTTGTCGGCCGACACCGTGCCTCCGTCCCGCTGGGCTCGCACCTCGGGCCGATCGCCCGGACGGTCCTGGGGAGTCCAACTGTCCGGTGTTGATCGTCGAACCTAGCCACGCGGACGCGGACGCGGCCGCCTGAGCCTCGGCTCAGCCACGGACCGCCTCGTCGGGCGGCCGACGTGTCGTGGGCTCGAGAGGCTCGCGGGCGATTCCCCGC
>JAOPXG010000004.1 GCA_025965275.1 Nocardioides sp. | reverse complement strand
CCGACGCCCCTGCCGGCGGCTGGACCACCGGCCGGATCATCGAGCTCGCGCACCCGTCCGACAAGCTCGTGCAGCTCCGCTTCCACGTCGACGACCGGGTCGACCACCTGCCGGGCCAGCACTACGTCGTCCGGCTCCGCGATCCCGACGACTACACCGCGCAGCGGTCCTACTCGGTGGCCTCCGACCCCGACGACCCGCTGCTCGAGCTGATGGTCGAGTGCCTGCCCGGCGGCGAGGTCTCCGGCTTCCTCCACGACGTCGCCGAGGTCGGCGACGAGCTCGAGCTGCGCGGGCCGATCGGCGGCTGGTTCGTGTGGGACGGCGACGTGCCGGCGGTCTGCGTCGCGGGCGGGTCGGGCGTGGTGCCGATCGTGGCGATGACCCGCTACGCCCGGCGGCTCGGCCTCCAGGACAAGCTCAAGGTCGTCGTCGTGGCCCGCACCTGGGACGACCTGCCGTACGCCGCCGAGCTCCAGAGGTACGGCGCGTTCATCGCCCTGACCCGGGAGAACCTCGGCGACCGGGTCGCGGCCCCGCCGTACCCCGAGGAGATGGCGGCGTACGTCGCCGGCGCCGAGCGTGCCTATGTGTGCGGGTCGGTCGGCTTCGCGACGTTCGCGACCCGGCTGCTCCAGGAGTCGGGCGTCGTCACCGACACGATCCGGGTCGAGCAGTTCGGCGAGACGAGCTGACCGGTTAGAGCGCCCGGACCCGCTGGAAGTTGCGCCCACCGCGTCGGAACGTCGCGGCGACGGCCGCCGGGACCCGGTGCTCCCCCAGGGCCTCGTCGTCCCAGTCGCAGGGGCGGACGTGCCGCAGGTCCGCGTCGTACGCGTCGGGGCCGTCGTCGTAGCGCCACGGTCCGGTGATGACGCCGCGGCGGAAGAGCCCGTCCTCGTCGCGGGTCCACACCTCGGCCCCGTCGGGCACGGACTTGAACCGTTCGAGCCGGGCGGCGGTGCGTTCGTCCGCGGACCGGTCGCCCATTCCGACCAGCCCGAGCCGGAGCGCGCGCTCGACGGCGAGCCACCGGTCGACCTCGTCGAGCCTCGACCACATGGGCGCGCGGTAGACGCCGTCCGGCTCCGTCATGCAGGCGATCGTAGGGTGGGCGCGTGAGCGCGGCGTACGGACACTTCACGATCGGCTTCGTCACCGGCGCGACTCCCGACAAGTGGGCCGGCGTGTGGCGCTCCCGCTTCGCCCGCGACCAGCTCGACCTGGTGCCGACGACCGAGGACGACCAGGTCGCCGGCGTCCGCGACGGCTCCCAGGACATGGCACTGGTGCGGCTCCCGATCGACCGCGACGGGCTCCACTGCATCCCGCTCTACGACGAGCTCCCGGTCGCCGTGATGGGCACCGAGCACCTGCTGACGCTGCTCGACGAGGTGAGCCTCGCCGACCTCGCCGACGAGCAGCTGGTGCTCCCCCACGCCTCGGGCTGGACCCCCGACGCGGAGCAGCTGGCCTGGCCGCCGATGACGGTCGGGGACGCGGTCGAGGTGGTCGCCTCGGGGACGGGAGTCGTGATCGTGCCCATGTCGGTCGCGCGCCTGCACCACCGCCGGGACGTCACCTACCGGACCGTCACCGACCTGCCGCCGACGACCGTCGGGCTCGCCTGGCTCGTGGACAACGACGACCCCTGGGTGCAGCGGTTCATCGGGATCGTCCGGGGCCGCACGGAGCGCAGCTCCCGTTAGCGCCCGGCGTGTCCCGTCACACGTTTCGAGCCGGGTGTCGGTGGTAACCGGTCAGGGTGACTATTGAGCAACGCCCCCATCCTGCCCGTGCCGCCGACGCGGTGAAGTCGCCCGTCGGCGACCCGATCCCGCACCCCGCCCTCGACCAGCCCGTCGACGAGGCCACACCGGAGGCCGGCGTCGACAAGGTCGTCTTCGGCGTCACCGCGGCGATCGCGGTCGCGTTCCTCGTCTGGGGGTTCGTGAGCACCGGCTCGCTCGCCACGGCGTCAGGCGAGGCGCTCGGCTGGACGATGGCCAAGACGGGGTGGCTCTTCGTCCTCACCTCGAGTGGCTTCGTGGTCTTCGTGATCTGGCTCGCACTCAGCCGGTTCGGCAACATCCCCCTCGGACGCGACGACGAGGAGCCCGAGTTCAGGACGGTCTCGTGGGTGGCGATGATGTTCAGTGCCGGCATGGGCATCGGCCTGATGTTCTACGGCGTCAGCGAGCCGCTCACCCACTTCGTGACTCCCCCGCCGGGCACCGGTGCCGCCGGCAACGACGAGGCCGTCCAGCACGCCATGGCGACCACGCTCTTCCACTGGACCCTGCACCCCTGGGCGATCTACGCCGTCGTCGGGCTCGCCATCGCGTACGGCGTCTACCGCAAGGGCCGGCTCCAGCTCATCTCCGCGGCCTTCGAGCCGCTGCTCGGCAGCCGGGTCAACGGCGGCTGGGGCCGGGTCATCGACATGCTCGCGATCTTCGCGACCCTCTTCGGCTCGGCGGCATCCCTGGGCCTCGGCGCCCTCCAGATCCAGAGCGGCCTCGAGATCGTGGGTGGCATCGGCGAGGTCGGCAACGGCCTCCTCGTCGGCATCATCGCGATCCTGACCGTGGCCTTCGTGCTCTCCGCCGTCTCCGGCGTCGCCAAGGGCATCCAGTGGCTCTCGAACATCAACATGGTGCTGGCCATCGCGCTCGCGCTCTTCGTCTTCGTGCTCGGCCCGACCGTGTTCATCCTCAACCTGGTGCCGACCTCGATCGGCAGCTACGTGCAGGACCTGCCGATGATGGCGGCGCGCACCGGCGCCGAGGGCAAGGAGACCAGCGACTGGCTGCAGACCTGGACCGTCTTCTACTGGGCGTGGTGGCTGTCGTGGACGCCGTTCGTCGGCATGTTCATCGCGCGCATCTCGCGCGGCCGCACGATCCGGCAGTTCGTGAGCGGCGTGCTGCTGGTGCCGAGCCTGGTCAGCCTGGTGTGGTTCTGCATCTTCGGCGGCGCGGCGATCGACCTGCAGAAGACCGGCACCGACATCGCCGGCGCCGGTGGCGGGGCGGTGGAATCGCAGCTCTTCAGCACCCTCGACTCCTTCCCGATCGCCACGGTGGCGAGCATCGTCGTGATGCTGCTGGTCGCCATCTTCTTCGTGTCCGGCGCGGACGCTGCCTCGATCGTGATGGGCACGCTGTCCGAGCGCGGCACCCAGGACCCGAGCAAGAAGACGGTGATCTTCTGGGGCGTCGCGACCGGCGCGGTCGCGGCGGTGATGCTGCTGGTCGGCGGCTCCGACGCGCTCACCGGGCTGCAGAGCATCACCATCGTCGCGGCACTGCCGTTCGTGGTGGTGATGATCGGGCTGGCCGTCTCGTTGGTGAAGGACCTGCGCAGCGACCCGCTCATGGTGCGTCGCCGGTACGCCGAGGAGGCCGTCGAGCAGGCGGTCATCGCCGGCGTGACCGAGCACGGCGACGACTTCGTCCTTGCCGTGGATCGTGACCCGGAAGCGGGTCCCGCGAAGGACTGACCTACCAGGAGGTGGCGAGCGGTCGGCCCTCGTGGAAGCCGGCCGCCGACTGCACGCCCACGACCGCTCGCCCGTGGAGCTCGTCGAGCGTCGTGGCGCCGGCGTACGTGCACGCCGACCGCACGCCCGAGCAGATCTCGTCGACGAGGTCCTCGACGCCCGGCCGGGCCGGGTCGAGGTACATCCGCGACGATGAGATGCCCTCCTCGTAGAGCCCCTTGCGGGCGCGGTCGTACGCCGACTCGGCCGAGGTCCGGTTCGCGACCGCCCGGGCCGACGCCATCCCGAAGGAGACCTTGTAGGAGCGGCCGTCGGAGTCGACCATCAGGTCCCCGGGCGACTCGTGCGTGCCGGCGAACCAAGAGCCGACCATGACCGCGGACGCGCCTGCGGCCAGGGCGAGGGCGACGTCGCGAGGGTGCCGTACTCCCCCGTCCGCCCACACGTGCTTGCCGAGGTCGGCGGCCGCGCGGGAGCACTCGAGCACGGCCGAGAACTGCGGGCGGCCGACGCCGGTCATCATCCGCGTCGTGCACATGGCGCCGGGACCGACACCGACCTTGACGATGTCGGCACCGGCCCCGATCAGCGCGCGGGTGCCCTCGGCCGAGACGACGTTGCCGGCGGCGATCGGGACCTGCGGGTCGAGCGCGCGGACGGCGGCGAGTGCCTCGAGCATCCGGTCCTGGTGGCCGTGCGCGGTGTCGACCACGAGGCAGTCGACGCCCGCGTCGAGCAGCTCCTTGGCCTTCTGGGCGACGTCACCGTTGACGCCGACCGCCGCGGCGATCCGCAGCCCGCCGGTCGGGTCGACCGCCGGGGTGTAGAGCGTGGCGCGGAGCGCGCCGGTGCGGGTGAGGACGCCGACCAGCTTCCCGTCGGAGTCGACCGCGACGGCGAGCGTGCCGTGCGCGCGGTCGAGCGCGTCGAACGCCTCGCGCGGGTCGGCGTCGCCAGCGAGCACGACCGTCGGCGGCTGCATCACGTGCTGGACCTGGGCGAACCGGTCGACCTCGACGCAGTCGGCGGCGGAGACGACGCCGATCGGGCGGCCGTCGTCGACGACCACGGCCGCCCGGTGCGCCCGCTTGGGGATCAGGGAGAGGGCCTCGGCCACGGTCTGCTCGGGGCTCAGCTCGATCGGCGTGTCGAAGACCAGGTGCCGCGACTTCACGAAGCACACGACCTCGGCCACCACGGCGGCCGGGATGTCCTGCGGGATGACCGTGAGCCCGCCGCGGCGGGCGATGGTCTCGGCCATCCGCTTCCCGGCGATCGCGGTCATGTTGGCCACCACGAGCGGCAGGGTCGCGCCCGTGCCGTCGCTGGTGGCGAGGTCGACGTCGTACCTGCTGCCGACCGCGGAGTGCCGCGGGACCATGAAGACGTCGTCGTAGGTCAGGTCGTGGGCCGGGGCCGCGCCGCCGTTGAGCTCGTCGAGGAACTGCACGTCGGGGAAGTCTACGGCGAACCCCCGTCTCGGTGTGCGCTGCGGGATCGGGCGGCGCGGGTCCTTAGGGTGTAGGCATGCCCTTGGTCGAGCCGGGAGACCCCGCCGAGCTCGCTGACGCCGCGAGCGAGCTCTTCGAGGCGCTGTTCGACGGTCCGTCGGCGTACGTCGCGCGCGCGCCCGGCCGGGTCAACCTGATCGGCGAGCACACCGACTACAACCGCGGGCTGGTGCTCCCGCTCGCGCTCCCGCACGCGACGTACGCCGCGGTCGCGCCCCGCGACGACGGCCGGGTGCGGATCGCCAGCAGCAACGGCGACACCACCTGGACCGGCACCGTCGACGCGGTGGGTCCCGGCGAGGCGTCGGGCTGGGCGAGCTACGTCGCCGGGGTGCTGTGGGCGCTGCGCGAGGACGGGTACGACGTGCCGGGCCTCGACGTGCTCGTGCACTCGACCGTGCCGCTCGGCGCCGGGCTGTCGAGCTCGGCCGCCCTGGAGTGCTCGGTCGCAATGGCCGTCTGCGGCGTCCTCGACCTGGCACCCACGCCCGAGGTCCGCCGACGGCTCCGGGACGCCTGCATCCGGGCGGAGTCCGAGGTCGCCGGGGCGCCGACGGGCGGGATGGACCAGACGGTCTCGCTCCTGGCCGAGGCGGGCGCGGCGCTGCTGATCGACTTCGACGACGACACGACGCGACCCGTGCCTCTCGATCTCGCCGACGCCGGACTGGCGCTGCTCGTCACCGACACCCGGGTCTCCCACGCGCTCGTAGACGGGGGCTACGCCGCCCGACGTGCCGACTGCGAGGCCGCGGCCGCCGCACTCGACGTACCCTCCCTCCGCCAGGCGACGCTGGCGTCCGTCGAGGCGCTGAGCGACGACCGGATCCAGCGCCGAGCCCGGCACATCGTCACCGAGATCGAGCGGGTGCGCGCCACCGTCGACGCGATCGAGGCGTCCGACTGGTCCGACGTGGGCCGGATCTTCCGCGCGTCGCACACCTCGATGCGCGACGACTTCGAGATCTCGTGCCCGGAGCTCGACGTGGCCGTGACGTTCGCCGTCGAGGCCGGGGCCATCGGCGCCCGGATGACGGGCGGTGGCTTCGGCGGATCGTCGATCGCGCTGGTGCCCGAGGAACGGGTCGACGCGGTGATCCGGGCGATCGACCTGGCGTTCGGCACCGAGGGCTTCCGGCCGCCCGCGCACCTGCGCGCGGAGCCCGGCGCCGCCGCCCAGCTCCTCGGCTGACCGGTCCCCCGAGGTATGCGGTTTGGTCCCAAACCGCAGGTGGGAGCGCTCCAGACATGCGGTTTGGGACCAAACCGCAGCATTTCGGGGCGCTCGCGCGGACGGCGGGACCGGCGGCTTCGGCGGCGTGCTTGAATCCAGGGCACGACCGATGAGTCAACCGAAGGGACGCCTCGTGGCCAGCAAGAGCTCGCTCCAGAAGCTGCAGGACGCCGTCGTCGGCACCGTCAAGGGTGTCGTGAAGGACCCGGTCGGCAGCGCCGGCAAGGCGGTCCACCAGGCGAAGGGCACGTTCGCCGTCGGCAAGGCGGTCGCCGGCCAGGTGGCTCGCTCGGCCACGGCGAAGGCCAGCGGAGCGAAGGACGCGCCGGCACCCACGCCCACGGCCACGCCGAGCGCGGCTCCCCCGGCCGACCCTGAGCGCGACGTCCTGATCACCCCGGCCGACGTCGCCCGGGTGGTGGAGAAGAAGAGCCCGGCGGAGAAGGCCGCGACCAAGAAGGCACCCGCCAAGAAGGCGCCGGCGAAGAAGGCCGCCGCGTCGCCGAGCGGCAAGCTCCCGCCGCGGAAGGCACCGGCCGACGAGGTCCCCGCGAAGAAGGCACCCGCGAAGAAGACGCCCGCCAAGAAGGCGCCCGCCAAGAAGTCCGCGGGTGGCAGCGACAGCTGACCGCCTGCCCGACCCGACGCTCGTCGTCCTGGTCGGGGCCTCGGGGTCGGGCAAGTCGACCTGGGCGGAGTCGCGCTACCGGCGCGACGAGATCGTGTCGTCCGACGCCCTGCGCGGCACGGTCGGCAGCGGCCCGCACGACCTCGACGCCTCCGACGACGCCTTCGCCCTCCTCGAGCGGATCGTGGACGCCCGGCTCGGCCGCGGGCTGACGACGGTCGTCGACACGCTCGGCCTGGACGACGTACGGCGGGCTCGGTGGCTGGCCGCCGCCCGCGAGGCCGGGCTCCCGGCGGTGGTCGTGCTGATGACGACACCGGACGAGGAGTGCCGGCGCCGCAACCGCGAGCGGGACCGCCCGGTGCCCGCGCCGGCACTGACCGGACAGCTGAAGAAGGCCCGCACCCTCGGCACCACGCTCGACCTGGAGCGCTGGGACCTGGTGCACACCCCGAGTCGCGAGCCCGCGGGGGCGTCCCAGCGCCCGTTGGTCCTCACGACCCCGTCACCGGAGCGGCGCAGCTCCCAGGGACTGCGGTTCGTGCTCCAGGTGTCGAGGTTCCCCTGGGGCGAGGGCCCCGCCGCGTGGCTCGCGGAGGTCGCCCGGGCCGCGGACGCCCACGGGTTCGCGGGCATCGCGCTGATGGACCACCTGATCCAGATCCCGCAGGTCGGCCGCGCGTGGGAGCCGATCCCCGAGCCCTGGGTGACGCTGGGCCTGCTCGCCGGCCTGGACACCGGTCTCGAGCTCGGCACCCTCGTGACCCCCGTGACGTTCCGGCCACCGGGCATCACCGCGAAGGCGGCGGCCACCCTCGACGCCCTCACCGGGGGCCGGGCCTTCGTCGGCCTCGGCGCCGGCTGGTGGGACCGCGAGCACGCGGCGTACGGTCTGCCCTTCCCGCCGCCGGCGCAGCGCCTCGACCAGGTCGAGACCGCGATCGAGACGATGCGCGCGCTGTGGTCGGCCGGCACCAAGGCGTACGACGGCGACCGGGTCAGCCTGCCCGAGACGACGTCGTACCCCCGCCCGGCCCACGACATCCCGATCATCCTCGGTGGCTCCGGCGACCGGACGATGCGGATCGCCGCCCGGCTGGCCGACGCGGTGAACCTGCCGAGCGCGGCCGCCACACTCGACCACCGGCTGCCGCTGCTCCAGCAGCACGCCGAGGAGAACGGGCGCGAGATCACGGTGACGGTGCTGGACCTGCCGGTCGTCGGTCGCGACCGCGACGACACGTGGGCGCGGGTCGAGCGGCTGCGCGGCAGCACCCCCGCAGGGCAGTACCTCCGTCGGGTCAACGCCGGCACCCCCGCCGAGCAGCGCGACCGCTACGGCGCGCTGGCCGACCGGGGTGTCGACACGGTGTTCATCGCGCTCGCGGACCTGGACGGCCCCGACGACGTCGAGCGCCTCGCTCCCCTGCTGGCCTGATCTGGTCTCGACCCGCCGGATCCGGCCTCGTTCCTCCGTCGGACGGCTTGCTCGACCTGTGTCGCCACGCGACCCGGCTCGTGCTGGCCGGGTCGCTGCTCCTCACTTCAGCTCTGCGCTCGTCAGCCCGAGCACCCGCCGGGCGACGATCAGCTGCTGGATCTGCTGGGTGCCCTCGAAGATGTCGAGGATCTTGGAGTCGCGGGCCCACTTCTCGAGCAGCTCGGACTCGCTGTAGCCGATCGAGCCGGCGATCTCGACGCACGAGAGCGTGATGTCGGAGCCCACCCGGCCGGCCTTCGCCTTGGCCATCGACGCCTCGAGCGAGTTCGGCTGCCGGTTGTCGGCCATCCAGGCGGCCTGCAGCATCAGCAGGTGCGCGGCCTCCCAGTCGGCCTCCATCTGCAGGAACTTCGCGGCCGCCGCCGACTGCGTGATCGCCGGCCGGTCGTAGTCGATCTCGATGCCCGCCTGCGACAGCAGCTCACGGGTCAGGTCGAGCGACGCACGGGCGCAGCCGACCGCCATCGACGCGACCAGGGGTCGGGTGTTGTCGAACGTCGCCATCGCGCCGGCGAAGCCCTGCTTGGTGTCGATCTCGGGCGAGCCGAGGAGGTTCTCCGCAGGCACCCGGCAGTCCTCGAAGCGGATCGTCGCGGTGTCGGAGGCCTTGATGCCGAGCTTGTGCTCGAGCCGTTCGACGCTCATGCCCGGCGTGCCCTTGGGGACGACGAAGGACTTGATGGCGGCCCGGCCGAGCTCCTTGTCGAGCGTGGCCCAGACGACCACGGCGTCGCAGCGGTCGCCCGAGGTGACGAAGATCTTCTCGCCGTTGATCACGTACTCGTCGCCGTCGAGCCGCGCCGTCGTCCGGATGTTCGCGGAGTCCGACCCGGTGCCGGGCTCGGTGATCGCCATCCCGGCCCAGACGCCCTCGAAGCGCTTCTGCTGCTCCTCGTCGGCCACCGACGCGATCGCGGAGTTGCCCAGACCCTGGCGGGGCATCGAGAGGAGCAGGCCCACGTCGCCCCAGCACATCTCGGCGATGGACATGACCGACGCGAGGTTGGTGCCGTTCTTCACCCCGTCGTCGGAGCCGGACGACTCGTCGCGCTTCACGCCGGCGGCGCCGGCACCCTCACTGGCGCCGGACTCGGAGAGCCCGTCGATCATCGCCGCGAGCATGTCGAGCTCCTGCGGGTACGCGTGCTCGGCCTTGTCGTACTTGCGCGAGATCGGCCGCAGCATGTTCATCGCGACCTGGTGGGCCTGGCCGACCAGCGGCCGGAACTTCTTCGGGTCGTCGAGATTGATGGTCATGACCGGCGTCCCCGTTCGAAGCGGAACGACGTGAGCAATTGAATGGGGTGGTTCATACGAGCACCGCACCTTCCATGACGCCGATGGCCCGGAGGTCGCGGTACCACCGCTCGACCGGGTGTTCCTTCACGAAGCCGTGGCCGCCGAGCAGCTGGACGCCGTCGAGGCCGATCTGCATGCCCTTGTCCGCGCACAGCCTGCGCGCCAACGCGACCTCGCGGGCGAAGTCCTTGCCGGCGGCGGCTCGCGCCGCGGCCTTCCAGGTGAGCAGCCGCATCGACTGCAGCTCGATCGCGATGTTGGCGACCATGAAGGCCACCGACTGACGGTGGGCGACGGGCTCGCCGAACGCCTCGCGCTCCTTGACGTAGGGCACCACGTAGTCGAGCACCGCCTGGCCGGTGCCGACCGACAGCGCGCACCAGGCGAGGCGGGCGAGCCGCACGCACTCGGTGTACGTCGTGCCGTCCGTCGCGCCGAGGACGGCGTCGACCGGGACGGCGACGTCGGTGAGCGTCAGCTTCGTCAGACCGGCCGCGCGGACGCCCATGGCCGGGTCGGCCTCGACGTCGATGCCGGGCGTGGACGACTCGACCAGGAACAGGACCGGTGCGCCGTCGAGGGACGCCCCGACCACGAACAGCTCGGCCGCGGCCCCGAGGGGTACGGCGGACTTCACGCCGTTCAGGACGTAGCCGTCGGCGGTCCGCTCCGCGGTCGTCGCCGGGGAGAGCACGTCGAAGAGCACGGTCGGCTCGGTGAGCGCGATCGCAGCCGCGGGGACGTCGTCGCCCGTGAACGCGGGGAGGTAGGTCTGCTGCTGCGCGTCGGTGCCCCACAGGCCGAGGGCCGTGGCGACCGAGCCGGGCGCGAGCGAGGCGACCGCGAGGCCGAGGTCGCCCTGCGCGAGCGCCTCGGCGACCAGGGCGCCCGCCATCGCGGAGCGCTCCTCGGAGATGCCGCCGAGCGACTCCGGGAGTCCGAGGATCGGCAACCCGATGTCGAGGCCGGCCTTGAGCACGGCCTCGGGGGCGGTGCAGGTCTCGTCGGCCTCGGCGGCTGCGGGGCGCACGACCTCCGCAGCGAACTCGGTGACCACGTCGACGAGCATCTGCTCGTCCTCGGTCGGGGTCAGGTCGAAGACACCCTTCGCCCGCGCGGCCGCGGGGCGGGCGCCGGGCTGGCCCGAGCTCCCCGCCTTCGCGAAGGTGCGGCTCGCCGCGGTGACCGTCCTGAAGCCGCTGCGGGTCGCCGTGAAGACGGCCTGCTCGGTCTGCTTGCGCAGCCCGATCCGGTCGAGCACGTCGCTCTGGGCGAGGCGGCTCAGCGCGGCCACGGCGTACCCGATCGGGTCGCGGGTCTCCGTCGAGGACAACCCGTGCTTGCCGCCGGGCCTGAGGCTCTTGGTCAGGGACATGCGGATAATGTAACTCGGAGTTACACTCGGGGCTACGACTGTCGCCGTGGGTCGGGTCACACCCGCCCCGACGGCTCAGAAGCTCGAGCTCGAGCGAGGCCGTCGAGGTGGAGCTCGATCCTGCGCCTGCTCCGTTCCACCAGGTCCCCAGGGACATGGGGACCACGGGCCGGCCGCTGTCGAGACCTAAGATCTGCGGCATGTCCGATGTGTCCGCTGCTCCCGACCACGCGCCCCACGGGCCCCTCCCCGGAGGCGGCACGGTGCGCCCGATGACCCGCTGGGGCACGCCTGTCATGCACCGACCCCAGGAGAAGGTGACGTCGTACGACGACGAGCTGCGGTCCTTGGTCGCCGACATGGTCGCGACGATGTACGCCGCCGACGGGGTCGGCCTCGCGGCCTGCCAGATCGGTGTCGACCAGGCGGTGTTCGTCTTCGACTGCCCCGACGAGTCCGGCCGGCGCACCGCGGGCGTGGTCTGCAACCCGGTGCTGACGCTGCCCGAGGGCAAGGACCGCCAGCTCGACGAGGACGACGAGGGCTGCCTGTCGTTCCCGGGCGCCTTCATCGAGTGCGCGCGTCCGGACTTCGCGTCGGTCACGGGCACCGGTGTCGACGGGGAGCCGGTGTCGTTCAGCGGCGATGGGATGCTCGCCCGGTGCCTGCAGCACGAGACCGACCACACGCTCGGCACCGTCTTCGGCGACCGGCTCCCCACCAAGCTGCGCAAGAAGCTCCAGAAGCAGCACGACAAGGTCGCCGCCGACTTCCCCGAGAACTGGCCGGCGTGACCGGTCCGGCCGTGCGGATCGTCCGGCTCTCGCCCGACGCGATCGCCGCGCTGTCCGAGGGCGACCTCGCCACGGCGGACGCGCTCTCGCCCGTCGCCCTCTCCCCCTGGCTGGTGTCGGAGGGCATGGTCAGGACCTGGCAGTACCGCGCCCGGCAGGCCGTCGAGTCGCCCGAGGACCTGCCGTGGATCACCGGTGTCCTCTGGGACGACGAGGAGCAGGTCGCGGTCGGCGGGTCCGGCTTCCACGGGGCGCCCGACGCCGACGGCATGGTCGAGGTCGGGTACGGCGTGGACCCGGCGTACCGGCGTCGCGGCTATGCCCGCGCGGCGCTGGAGCTGGCCATCGAGCGTGCCCGGGCGGAGCCGTCCGTGCACACGCTCCGAGCCACGATCTCCCCCGACAACGAAGCGTCCCTCGCGCTGGTCCGCCAGTACCCGTTCGTCGAGAACGGCGAGCAGTGGGACGAGGAGGACGGCCTCGAGCTGATCTTCGAGATGGACGTCTGAGGCTGCGCCTCACGCGGGTGCCAGGTCATCGTGGGTCGGGGTGCTGTCGACGTCAGCGCGAGACGGCGGCCTCGGCGCGGCGTCGGATCCTGGTGAGGGCGAGCGCGACCACGGCGAGATAGGCGGGAGCCCACCACGGGGCCTGCATCTCGACCCGGCAGCGATCCGGTCCCTGCTCGATGACCGCGTGCTCGGTGGCGGGTACGCCCCCGACGCGCCACGACCAGGACCGGCGCGGCCCGTCGTCCACCCAGTCGTCGACCCGGAAGGGCAGCCAGACGCCCACCGCGGTCTGCACCGCGCCGTGCGCGCCCGCAGACAGGCGTCCCGCGCCGTCATCCAGCCGCGCCGACCGCACGGTGGGTCCCCACCGCGGCCAGGAGCTCAGCTCGACCAGCTCGTCCCACGCGAGCTCGGCGGGTGCCGCGACGTCGATGCAGAGGCGCGGTCCCATGGGAGGACCGTACGTCCTGGTCGCCGACCGTCCGACTCAGGACACTAGCGACGAGCCGTCACGTAGCAGGCGACCGCCGTCGCGGCCGCGACGTTGAGCGAGTCGATGCCCGCGCGCATCGGGATGGTCGCCCGCAGGTCGGCAGCCTGCTCCCAGCGCGACGAGAGCCCGTGGCCCTCCGAGCCCAGCACGAGGGCCACCTTCTCGAGGCCGGCGACGGCCTCCTCGATCGGCCGCGAGTCGGGCGCCAGGGTGAGCGCGACCGTGGTGAAGCCGGCGGCCGACAGCGACGGCAGCGCGTCGGCCCAGTCCGGGAGCCGGGTCCAGGGCATCGTGAAGACCGCGCCCATGCCGACCTTGACGGAGCGCCGGTAGAGCGGGTCGGCGCAGCGCGGGGCGAGCAGCACGGCGTCGAAACCGAGGGCTGCGCCCGAGCGGAAGATGGCGCCCACGTTGGTGTGGTCGACGATGTCCTCGAGCACCAGCACCGAGCGGGCGCCCGCCAGGACATCGTCGACCGGGGCCAAGGGACGGCGCTCCAGCGACGCCAGCGCGCCGCGGTGCACGTGGAAGCCGGTCACCTCCTCGGCCAGGGCCTCGCCCAGCACGTAGCAGGGCGCGTCGGTGGTCGCGAGCACGTCGGCCAGTCCGTCCAGCCAGCGCGGCGCCATCAGGAAGGACCGGGGGCCGAAGCCGGCCTCGACGGCTCGTCGTACGACCTTCGCGCCCTCGGCGAGGAAGAGGCCGTGCTCGGCCTCGAGGTTCTTGCGCAGCTCGACGTCGCGCAGGTCGCGGTAGTCCGCGAGGCGCGGGTCGGCCGGGTCGGAGATCTCGACGAGGGTGGCCATCAGCTGGGTCTCGGTACGGTCGCTGCGCGACCTGCTCGACCACCGAAAGCCGAGGGATGCGCGACCGCGACGACCTCGCCGACCACGATGATCGCGGGCGGGCGGACGCCGTGGGCGGTGAGCTCGTCCGCCAGGGTGCCGAGCGTGGCGAGCACGGTCCGCTCCGCCGGCATCGTGCCGTCGCAGATCACGGCCACCGGCGTGTCGGCCGACCGGCCGCCCTCGACCAGCGCCGCGGCGATGGCCGGTGCGTTCTCGACCGCCATCATCAGGATCACGGTGCCGGTCATGGTGCCCAGCGCCGCCCAGTTGACCTGCGACTCGGCGTGGCCCGGTGGCAGGTGCCCGGAGACGACCGTGAACTCGTGGGCGACGCCACGGTGGGTCACCGGGATGCCGGCGATCGCGGGCACGGCGATCGGGCTGGTGAGCCCGGGGATCACGGTGACCGGGACGCCGGCCTCGCGGCACGCGAGCACCTCTTCGTAGCCGCGGCCGAAGACGAAGTTGTCGCCGCCCTTGAAGCGCACCACCATCTTGCCGGCCAGGGCGCGCTCGACGATGACCCGGTTGATCTCCTCCAGCTGGGCCGACCGGCCGCGCGGCAGCTTGGCCACGTCGATCAGCTCCACGTCGGCGTGCAGCTCCCCGAGCAGCTCGCGGGGCGCCAGGCGGTCGGCGACGACGACGTCGGCCTCCATCAGGGCCTTGCGCCCCGCCACGGAGATCAGCTCGGGGCTGCCGGGGCCACCGCCGACCAGGACCACGCCGGGCGAGCGGTCGCGCTGGTGCCGGGCCACGATGGTGCCCTCGCGCAGACCCTCGAGGATCTCGTCGCGGACGGCGGCCGACCGCTGCGGCTCGCGCTGGCCGAGCACGGCGACGGTGACGCCGGCGTGCCGGCCGACGGCGGGCGTCCAGGCCGTCGCCCGGGTCGCGTCGTCGGCGCGGACGCAGAAGATGCGGCGCACCTCCGCGGCCGCGGTGACCCGCTCGTTGACCTCGGTGTCGTCGGTCGCGGCGATGACGTACCAGGTCTCGTCCAGGTCGGCCTCGGCGAAGCCGCGCTCATGCCACGTGATCTCACCGGCGCCGACCATGCCCTCGATCGCGGGGGTGACCTCCGGGCTGACGACGTGCACGTCGGCGCCGACGGCGATCAGCTGCGGGACGCGGCGCTGGGCCACGTGGCCACCACCGACCACGACGACGCGCCGGCCGGTGAGGAGCAGGCCGGAGGGGTACGTCGCGAAGTCGTCCATCCGACCATCATCGCGGTCCGGAACGGCCGATGCGTGACGCGGGTTCAGGGTGCGGACTAGGTTCGGGTCGACACGTCCTCTGCGTTAGGAGCCCCATGAGCATCGACCGTCCGGTCAGCCCCGACCCCTACGACCTGCTTCCGCCCGTGCCCTCGTTCACGGTCACCAGCGCGGACGTCACCGACGGTGCGCCGCTGAAAGACGACCAGGTCGCCGACCTCGGCAACACCTCGCCGCAGCTCTCTTGGGAGGGCGCGCCCGACGGCACCAAGAGCTTCACGGTCACCTGTTTCGACCCGGACGCGCCGACGCCGAGCGGCTTCTGGCACTGGGTGCTGGTCGACCTCCCGGCCGACGTGACCTCGCTCGACACGGGAGCGGCCTCCGGAGACCTGCCCGGCAACGCCTTCCACGTCCGCAACGACGGTGGGGAGAAGGGCTTCATGGGCGCCGCTCCCCCGTCCGGCGACCAGGTGCACCGCTACTACTTCGTCGTCCACGCGGTGAAGGAGGACTCCCTCGGCGTCGACGCCGACGTCTCGCCGGCCGTGGTGTCGTTCAACCTCGCGTTCAAGACCCTGGGCCGCGCGATCCTGCACGGCACCTACCAGCACTAGGCCGCACGAAGGTGGTGGTGCCGCGCACCGACGAGGAGCTCACGGCGTACGCCGAGCAGCTCGACGCCCTCGGGGTCGAGCTGGTCGGTGGCTCGATCGTCGACATGGCCGGGGTGTCCCGCGCCAAGTACGTCCCGAGCGACCGCCTCGATGCGTTCCACCGCGCCGGGATGGGCGCCTCGCCGTCGTGGAGCGTCTTCTGCGTCGACGGGTCCATCGCCTTCACGCCGACCCTCGGCGTCGTCGGTGACCTGCGGATCCGGATCGACCCGGCCGACCTGCGCGTGGTCGAGGACGGCATCGGCTGGGCGCCGGGCGACCTGTGGCTCCAGGACGGCACTCCCTCGCCGATGTGCGCCCGGTCGCTGCTCGCGCGGGCGACCTCCGAGCTCGAGCAGGCCGGGCTGACGGCTCGCGTCGGCGCCGAGCTCGAGTGCACGCTCCTCGACGCCGACCGCGGCCACGCCACGGCCGCACCCTGGACGCCGTACGGCTTGCGCACCTCGCTGCAGCAGGCCGAGCTCCTGGTCGACCTGACCCGCGCCGCCGCGGGCGCCGGGCTCGCGATCGAGCAGCTGCACATGGAGTACGGGCACGACCAGCTCGAGGTCTCGCTGGACCCGGCGGAGCCGGTCGCCGCGGCGGACGCGGTCATCCTGGCGCGGACGGTCATCGGCCGGACCGCGGCCCACCACGGCCTCCAGGTGTCCTTCTCGCCCGTGCCGTTCGTGGCCGAGGCCGGCAACGGCGCCCACCTCCACCTCTCGCTCACGGGCAGCGACGGCCCTCTCTTCTCCGGAGGCCGGGGCCCGCACGGGCTCACCGTCGCCGGCGGCGCCGCCATCGCGGGCGTGCTCGACACGCTGCCCGACCTGGTCGGGGTGTACGCCGGGTCCGTGCTGTCCGCGCATCGGCTCCACCGGGGCAACTGGGCCGGGGCGGCCGCCTGCTGGGGGCTGGAGAACCGCGAGGCCGCCGTGCGGCTCGTCGCGGCGACGCCCGGCAACCCGCACGGCGCCCACATCGAGCTGAAGCTCGTGGACCCCAGCGCGAACCCCTACCTCGCCGTCGCCGCCCTGCTCGGCAGCGCCCGGCGCGGCATCGATCGGCAGCTTCCGCTCCCGCCCGAGGTGCCCGACGACCCGTCGGCCTCCGACGTCGCGCTGCCACCCCTGCCGGTCGACCAGGCCGCGGCCATCGACGCCCTCGAGGCCTCGGAGGCGGCGGCGGCGATCCTCGGCGCGCCGATCATCGAGGGCATCGTCGCCGTGCGCCGCCACGAGATCGCGACGTACGGCGCCCTGCCCGTGGCCGAGACCGCGGCCGCGCTGCGCGTGGCCTGGAGCTGCTGAGGTGGATGCGCTGACCGATCGGCTCCGCGAGATCCGGCTGGTCGACCACCACGTCCACGGCACGTTCACGGCCCCCGTGGACCGGGCTGCCTTCGAGGCCGCGCTCAACGAGGGCTCGACCGGTCCGGTGCCGCCGTTCATGTCCGGCTTCGACCTGCCGGTCGGGCTCGCCGTACGGCGCTGGTGCGCGCCGCTGCTCGGCCTGCCCGCGCACGCCTCGGCCGACGCCTACTGGGAGGCCCGCTCCGCCGTGCCGTACGACGAGCTGGTGGCGACCTTCCTCGACGCGGCCGGCGTGGACCACTGGGTCGTCGACACCGGCCTCACGCCGACGCTGGTCACCACGCCCGAGCCGAGCTCGCAGATCCTGCGGCTCGAGCTGCTGATGGAGTCGGTGCTCCAGGAGGACGACGTCCCCGGTGCGTTCCGCGACCGGCTCGACGCGGCGGTGCCCTCGATCGTCGGCACCAAGACCATCGCGGCCTACCGCACCGGCCTGGACATCGACTGGTCCCGACCCACCGACGAAGCCGTCGCCGAGGAGGCCCGGGCCGTGACCGGTGGCCGCGTCGCCAGCCCGGCACTGGTCGCGTTCGGGGTGCACGAGGCGGTCGCGCGCGGCCTGCCGGTGCAGGTGCACACCGGCTTCGGCGACCGGGATCTCGACCTGCGCCGCGCGGACCCGATGCACCTGCTGCCCCTGCTGCGCGCGGTCGACGTACCGCTCCTGCTGCTGCACTGCTATCCGTTCCACCGGCAGGCCGGCTACCTCGCCCAAGCCTTCGACCACGTGCACTTCGACGTCGGGCTCGCGATCAACCACCTCGGCGCCCGCTCGGTCGAGCTGGTCGGTGAGGCGCTCGAGCTGGCGCCGTTCGCCAAGCAGCTCTACTCCTCCGACGCCTACGGCCTGCCGGAGCTGCACGTCCTCGGGTCGCTGCTGTGGCGGCGGGCGATGGGCGAGGTCCTCGGCGCCTGGGTGCGGCGCGGCGACTGCTCGGTCGACGATGCCATCGGCATCGTCGACAAGATCGGGGCGGACAACGCCCGGCGCGTCTACGGGCTGTGACGCCTCAGGCGCCTCGGAGCAGGTCCTCGAACGCCGTCGGGTCGGCGAACTCGTCCTCGACCGTGCGTACCCGGCGGCGCGGGGCGCCGCTGAGCAGCGCGGCCAGCTCGCCGGCCGCGCGCTCGATCCGCGACTGCAGGCCGGCTTCGCCGAAGTCCTCGCTCGCGGCGAAGACCGCGGTCGGGACGACCGTGGCGTGCAGGTAGCTGAAGAGCGGTCGCAGCGCGTGCTCGAGGACCAGCGAGTGCCGCGCGCTGCCGGCGGTCGCTCCGATCAGCACCGGCACGCCGGTGAGCAGGCCGAGCTCCAGCACGTCGAAGAACGTCTTGAAGAGTCCGGAGTACGACGCGGAGAACACCGGCGTCACGACGATCAGGGCGTCGGCCCGTCGTACGGTCTCGATGGCCTCGGCCAGCTCGCCCGACGCGAAGCCGGTGAGCAGGTTGTCGGCCAGCGCGTGCGCCAGCGGGCGTAGCTCGATCACGTCGACCTCGACCGGCTCGTGGAGGGCGTCCACGACGGCGGCCGACAGCCGGTCGGCCAGCAGTCGCGTCGAGGACGGCACGCTCAGCCCGGCGCTGATCACGGCGATGTGGGTCATACGGAAGCTCCTGTCACGTCGTCGACGGCGTTGATGGTGAGGTCGTCGGCGCCACCGGCGGCGGCGACCAGCGAGGCGTGGGTGGGGGCGTCCGGCACGTGCGCCGGGCGCAGCGCGTCGAACTCCTTGCGCAGCACCGGCACGACCTCCTCGCCGAGCAGGTCCAGCTGCTCGAGGACCGTCTTCAGCGGCAGGCCGGCGTGGTCCATGAGGAACAGCTGGCGCTGGTAGTCCCCCACGTAGTCCCGGAAGCCGAGGGTGCGCTCGATGACCTCCTGCGGGGAGCCGACGGTCAGCGGTGTCTGGGAGGTGAAGTCCTCCAGCGACGGGCCGTGGCCGTAGACCGGGGCGTTGTCGAAGTACGGCCGGAACTCGCGCACCGCGTCCTGGCTGTTCCTGCGCATGAAGACCTGGCCGCCGAGCCCGACGATCGCCTGGTCGGCGGTGCCGTGGCCGTAGTGCTCGAAGCGACGGCGGTAGAGCTCGACCATCTGCTTCGTGTGCGACGCCGGCCAGAAGATGTGGTTGTGGAAGAACCCGTCGCCGTAGTAGGCGGCCTGCTCAGCGATCTCCGGGGTGCGGATCGAGCCGTGCCACACGAAGGGCGCCACACCGTCCAGCGGTCGCGGGGTCGCCGTGAAGCCCTGGAGCGGGGTGCGGAACCTGCCCTGCCAGTCGACGACGTCCTCGGTCCAGAGCCGGCGCAGCAGCGCGTAGTTCTCGACCGCGAGGTTGACACCCTCGCGGATGTCCTTGCCGAACCACGGGTAGACCGGGCCGGTGTTGCCGCGGCCGAGCATCAGGTCCATCCGGCCGTCGGTCAGGTGCTGCAGCGTGGCGTAGTCCTCCGCGATCCGCACCGGGTCGGTGGTCGTGATCAGCGTGGTCGACGTCGACAGGATGATCCGCTTGGTCTGCGCAGCGATGTAGGCCATGGTCGTCGTCGGCGACGACGCGACGAACGGCGGGTTGTGGTGCTGTCCGACGGCGACGACGTCGAGGCCGACCTCCTCCGCCCTCTTGGCGATGGTCACCTGCGCCTTGATGCGCTCGTGCTCGGTCGGGGTACGACCCGTGGTGGGGTCCTCCGTCACGTCGCCGACGGAGAAGATGCCGAACTGCATGACCACTCACTTCCTGGCCGACGGGATCCTGGCCACTTGGTTGAATTGCGAACTAACTAGTCAACCGGACCGCCCACCGGAGTATTCCTGCGACCATGCTCGCGTGCACCCCCCTCGTGAGCGCCGCTGCCCCGTGTGGGTCCCCGTGCTGATCCTGGTCCTGACGATCGGTCAGCTGGCGGTGGCCGAGTGGGTCCCCCTCGACCGGTTCGCCGACAAGGCCTTCGGTGCCCGCCTGGTCGCCTACCCCCTGATGATGCTGCTCGTGCCGGCGCTGTGGTGGGTCTTCGTCAAGCGACGGCGCCCCGACGAGCCTGCGCCGTACGGCGCGTTCTCGCTGATCATGCTGGGCTTCCTGGTCGACGTGACGGGCAACAGCCTCGACCTCTACGACTCGCTGACCTGGTGGGACGACATGAACCACTTCGTCAACTGGGTCTTCCTGCTGACCGGCATCGGGCTGATCGTCGCCGGGCCGGTTCGGCCGGGCTGGGCGCGGGTGCTGCTGATCGCCGGGCTCGGCTCGATGCTGGCCATCGGCTGGGAGCTCGGCGAGTGGTACACGTTCATCCGGCACGGTACCGAGATCGACACCGCCTACGAGGACACCCTGGGCGATGAAACCCTCGGCACCCTCGGTGCGCTGCTCGCCGGACTGGTGGTCCACTCGGTGTTCCGGCGCCGGGAGCGCCGTCCAGGGCTGGACGGCGCTACCGAGGGTGAGTAGACAGGACGAGTGGGTACGACCCGACGTGCTCACCGAGCGATACCCCTAGGAGTGACATGCCCGACCTCCCCCGGCCGAACGACGGCACCTCGATCGCCGCGGCCCCCTCCGACGAGGCGCAGCTCGGGTCGACGACCGACACCGGCGCTCCCGCCCCCAGCGACCGCAACTCCCTGACGGTCGGGCCCGACGGCCCGATCCTGCTCCACGACGTGCACTTCCTGAACCAGATGGCGCACTTCAACCGGGAGCGGGTCCCGGAGCGCAACGTGCACGCGAAGGGCTCCGGCGCCTTCGGAGAGTTCGAGACCACGGAGGACGTGTCGGCGTACACGAAGGCGGCGCTCTTCCAGCCCGGCGCCAAGACCGAGATGCTGGCCCGTTTCTCGACGGTCGCCGGTGAGATGGGCTCGCCCGACACCTGGCGCGACCCGCGCGGGTTCGCGCTGAAGTTCTACACGTCCGAAGGGAACTACGACCTCGTCGGCAACAACACGCCGGTCTTCTTCATCCGCGACACGATGAAGTTCCCGCACTTCATCCGCTCGCAGAAGCGGCGCGGTGGCTCGGGCCTGCGCGACAACAACATGCAGTGGGACTTCTGGAGCCTCAACCCGGAGTCCGCCCACCAGGTGACCTACCTGATGGGCGACCGCGGCATCCCGAAGTCCTACCGGCACATGAACGGCTACGGCTCCCACACCTACCTGTGGGTCAACGAGGCCGGCGAGAAGCACTGGGTGAAGTACCACTTCCACAGCGACCAGGGCGTCGAGGGCCTGACCGACCAGGACGCCACCCGGATCGCCGGCGAGGACGCCGACTTCCACCGCCGCGACCTCTACGAGACGATCGCCGGCGGCGACTTCCCGTCGTGGACGCTGTCGATCCAGGTGATGCCGTACGAGGCCGCGAAGACCTACCGGATCAACCCGTTCGACCTGACGAAGATCTGGCCGCACAGCGACTTCCCGCTGATCAGGGTCGGCACCATGACGCTCAACCGCAACCCGGACAACTTCTTCGCGCAGATCGAGCAGGCGGCGTTCGAGCCGTCGTCCCTCGTCCCGGGGATCGGCTTCTCCCCCGACAAGATGCTGCTCGGCCGGGCGTTCGCCTACGCCGACACGCACCGGCACAGGATCGGCCCGAACTACCTCCAACTGCCCGTCAACCGGCCCAAGGTCGAGGTGAACACCTACACGCAGGACGGGCCGATGGCCTACGAGCACCGCGGCGACGACCCGGTCTACGCCCCGAACTCGTTCGGTCGCGGCTACGCCGACAACG
>JAOPXG010000378.1 GCA_025965275.1 Nocardioides sp. | reverse complement strand
CGCCGGCCCGCCCAGCTGTCCGGCGGCCAGGCCCAGCGGGTCGCGGTCGCCCGCGCGCTGGCCGCCGAGCCGCAGCTGCTGCTGCTCGACGAGCCGATGGCCGCCCTCGACGTCGCCGTCACCCCGGCGCTGCGGCAGACCCTGCGCCGGGTGCTGGCCGACCGGACGGTCGTGCTGGTCACCCACGACGTGCTCGACGCCCTGCTGCTGGCCGACCGGGTGGTGGTCCTCGAGGGCGGCGTGGTCGCCGAGTCGGGCCCCAGCAGCGAGGTGCTGGCCCGGCCGCGGAGTGCCTTCGCCGCCCGGATCGCCGGGCTCAACATGCTGGCCGGGACCTGGCAGGACGGCGCCGTGCACGGCGAGGGCGTCGTCGTCCACGGCCTCCCGACCGACCCGGCGCCCGGACCCGGCGACGACGTCGTCGCGGTCTTCCGGCCCTCCGCCGTCTCGGTCTTCCGCGCCGCCCCCGGGGGCAGCCCGCGCAACAGCCTGCCGGTCACCGTCACCGAGCTGGAGCCGCACGGCGACCAGGTGCGGGTGCGGGCCGGCGACCTGGCGGCCGAGATCACCCTCCTCGCCGCGGCCGAGCTCGACCTGGCCCCGGGAGTTCCGGTGACGTTCAGCGTCAAGGCGAATGAGGTGGCGATCTACCGCACGTAGCGCCCCCGCGCGCGGCACGTCGCCCGGTCCGGGACCGTCGCGAGCGCCGCTGTGTGGGGCGTAGCAGGTCGGGGATCGGGCGTCGTGCCGCTAGAGTCCGGGTATGACCGAGAGCCTGTCGCCAGCCCCGGAGTCCCCCGACCGCAACCTGGCGCTGGAGCTGGTCCGCGTGACCGAGGCCGCCGCGATGGCCGCCGGTCGCTGGGTCGGCCGAGGCGACAAGAACGGCGCGGACGGCGTCGCGGTGAACGCGATGCGCGTGATGATCTCGACGATCGGCATGAACGGTGTCGTCGTCATCGGTGAGGGCGAGAAGGACAACGCCCCGATGCTCTACAACGGCGAGCAGGTCGGCGACGGCACCGGACCCGAGTGCGACGTCGCGGTCGACCCGATCGACGGCACCACCCTCACCGCCAAGGGCATGACCAACGCCGTGTCGGTGCTGGCCGTGTCGCCGCGCGGCTCGATGTACGACCCGTCGGCCGTCTTCTACATGGAGAAGCTCGTGACCGGGCAGGAGGCCGCGGACGTCGTGGACATCCGCTACCCGGTCGCCGAGAACATCCACCAGGTCGCCAAGGCCAAGGGCAAGAATCCGTCCGACGTCACGGTCGTCCTCCTCGACCGCCCCCGGCACGCAGCGCTCGTCGACGAGATCCGGGCCACCGGCGCGATGATCAAGTTCATCAGCGACGGCGACGTCGCGGGCGCGATCATGGCCGCGCGGCACGAGACCGGCATCGACCTGCTGCTCGGCATCGGCGGCACCCCCGAGGGCATCATCACCGCCTGCGCGATGAAGTCGCTGGGCGGCGTGATCCAGGGCCGGCTGTGGCCGCAGGACGACGACGAGCGGCAGAAGGCCCTCGACGCGGGCCACGTCCTCGACCCCGACCACGTGCTCAGCACCGACGACCTGGTCACCGGCGACGACTGCTTCTTCGTCGCGACCGGCATCACGGACGGAGAGCTGATGCGGGGCGTGCGCTACCGGGCCGGCGGCGCGACCACCCACTCGCTGGTGATGCGCTCGCGCAGTGGCACGATCCGCTCCATCACCTCGGAGCACCAGCTGCAGAAGCTACGCGCTTTCGCCGCGATCGACTTCGACAGCTGAGAGAGCGGCGTTGCGCACCAGCGCACGGTTGACCTCGTCGATCACCCGCGGGTCCCACGCCATCCCGAGGTGGGAGGCGCGCACCTCGACCGGCACGGCCAGCGGGTCGACGCACGCCTTCCAGTCGACGATGCCGTCGCGCTTCGAGTAGACCGCGGTGAAGCCGACGCCGGCCGGCATCGGCTGTCGGCTCTCGCCGAAGCTCTGCTGCGCACACGCGCCGCCGACGCACTCCTCTGACATCAGGCCGGGCACGCCGGCCTTGCTGAGCCGGACCAGGAGGTCGACACTCGCGCGCAGCGAGAGGTGGTGGGCGCCGGGCGCCAGCATCGGGCTGCCGAGGGTGACGATGTTGGAGACCAGGTCGGGGCGGCGTACGGCGACACCGCGCGCGAGCATGCCGCCCAGGCTGTGGCCGACGATCTGGACGCGGGAGCCGCGGCGCATCGCGATCGACTCGAGGCGCGCCTCGAGCTGGGCAGCCGCGTTGAGCGTGCAGCCGACGTTGGCGTGGATGTGGGAGCGGTAGGTGCGGAATCCCTGGGCACGCAGGGCGCGGGACATCAGGGCGAGGGTGCCGTCGCCGGCGAGGAAGCCGGGCACCAAGATCACCGGGTCGCCCAGGCGGGAGCCGGTGCGGGAGGCGTACGGCGTGCTGCGACGGGCGCGACGGTCGCCGGCGGCGCGCAGTGCGTAGCGCCCGAACTCGGCCACCGCGCTCCGCTCCCGCAGCACGGCGCCCGGCGAGGGGCACTCGAAGCCTGTCGGCAGCAGGAACTCCGCCAGCGAAGAGGACGTCACGTCCGTCACGGTACGTCGTGTCACGCCGAAATCGCCTGCAATACGGCCATCTGGTGTCCCTTTCGTTCCGGCGATCCCTCGGCACCTGATTGACTGGATCGGTGCCCCCACGTACTCGACGTACCCGCGCCGAGGTCGGCGAAACGCCTGTGCCCACCGAGGTCCCGCAGGTCCAGACCTCCGACGAGCTCTTCTCGCCGGTCGGTCGGGGCATCGAGCTCTGCTACCAGACCTTCGGCGACCCGGACGACGACCCGCTGCTGCTGGTGATGGATCTCGGCGGCCCGATGAACTGGTGGGACCCCGACCTGTGCCGCGCCCTGGCCCGGCAGGGGTTCTACGTGATCCGCTACGACAACCGCGACACCGGGCGCTCGACCGTGCTCGACGGCCGGGTCAGCCGGGCCGCGCTGCTACGGGCCTTTGCCGGCACCCGCACCCGGGTTCCGTACAGCCTCGCCGACCTGGCCGACGACGCCTTCGGCCTGCTCGACCACCTCGGCCTGGAGTCGGCGCACGTCGTCGGCGTCTCGATGGGCGGCATGATCGCCCAGACGATGGCGATCGCCCGGGCCGGCCGGGTGCGCTCGCTGACCAGCATCATGTCGACGACCGGCAAGCGGACCGTGGGCTGGCTGCACCCCTCCCTCCTCCCGGCCATGCTGGCCGGGCGCAAGCCGGGCCGCGCGGCGTACGTGAGGTCGAGCGCCGAGTTCTGGAAGATGATCGGCTCTCCCGGCTACCCGCAGACGACCGAGCAGGTCGAGAAGCGGGCGGCCGAGACCTACGACCGCGGGGTCAGCGTCAACGGCGTCGCCCGCCACATGCTCGCGGTGGTCACGCAGCCCAACCGCGGTCAACGGCTGCGCAGCGTGCGGGTGCCGACCCTGGTCGTGCACGGCCTCGCGGACAAGATGGTCCACCCCTCCGGCGGGCGGGCGACCGCGGCCGCCGTGCCCGGCGCCGAGCTGCTGCTCATCGACGGCATGGGCCACGACCTGCCCCCGGACCTCTTCGAGACCTTCGTCGCCGCCATCCGTCGCAACGCTGAACGGGGTGAGCGGGGTGAGCGGGGCAGCGGCGCGTGAGGAACGAACGCGGCGCTGGTCCCCGCCAGATTGAGCAAGCCCGCGGCTGAGGAACGAAGCCGCGACAGGCGTGTCGAAATCCGGTGAGACGACCCAGGGCCTGTCTCGAAACCCGGCGAGACGACACAGTGCGGCGACCACGTCCTGTGGTCACCGCCCTGCGTCCAGTTACGGGGTTTCGAGACGGTTGCTGCCCAACCTCCTCAACCACCGGCACCCCCCGCTGGTTGAGGAAGGCGCGCAGCGCCTGTCTCGAAACCCGGCGAGACGACACCGGGCGGTGACCACCGGTCGTGGTCACCGCCTTGGTCGTTTCTCACCGGGTCTCGACACGCGGGTCGCGACTTCGCAAGCTCAGCCGCGCCGCTTGCTCGACCACCATCAGCGGATCCGCTGACGCGTCTCCGCTCAATCAGACAGACGCTCTCCGGTCTCGGTGTCGAACACGTGCACGTTGGCCGGGTCGGTCGTGACGTGGATCGTCTCGCCCTTCCGCACGTGGTCGCGGCCGTTGACGCGGATGATGATGTTGTTCGGCGTGCCCTCGACACCACTGGTGCCGTAGACGAACGCGTCGGAGCCGAGGTCCTCGACGACCGTCACCTTGACCGGCAGGCCTTCCTGGCTGTTGCCGACGATGCGCCATGCCTCGGGGCGGACCCCGACGGTGATGTCGCCCTCCATCTTCTTGGACGCCATCGGGTCGACCGGCACGAGGTAGTCGCCGATCTGCGCCTGACCGTCCTTGGCGTGCGCCTCGAGGAGGTTCATCGCCGGGGAGCCGATGAAGCCGGCCACGAACAGGTTGACGGGCTTGTCGTAGAGGCCAAGCGGGGTGTCGACCTGCTGGAGGTAGCCGTCCTTCATGACCGCCACCCGGTCGCCCATCGTCATCGCCTCGACCTGGTCGTGGGTGACGTAGACAGTGGTGACGCCGAGGTCGGCCTGCAGCTTGGCGATGTCGGTGCGGGTCTGCACCCGCATCTTCGCGTCGAGGTTCGACAGCGGCTCGTCCATGCAGAAGACCTGCGGCTGACGCACGATCGCACGACCCATCGCGACCCGCTGCCGCTGACCACCGGACAGCGCCTTCGGCTTGCGGTCGAGGTACTCGGTCAGGCCGAGGATCTTCGCCGCGTCGTTGACGCGCTGGTTGCGCTCCTCGGTCGGGATCTTCGCCATCTTGAGGGCGAACGCCATGTTGTCCGCGACGGACATGTGCGGGTAGAGCGCGTAGTTCTGGAACACCATCGCGATGTCCCGGTCCTTCGGCGGCATGTTCGTGATGTCGCGGTCGCCGATGAAGATCTTCCCCTTGTTGACCTCCTCCAGGCCGGCGAGCATCCGCAGGGTGGTGGACTTCCCGCAACCGGAGGGACCGACGAGGACCATGAACTCCCCGTCGCCGATCTCCAGGGAGATCCCCGGGACGGCTGGCTTGTCAGCACCGGGATACCAGCGCTGCGCCTCTTCGAACCTGACTGTGGCCATGCTTCAACAACTCCTTCACCGGCAGGAACGTGCCGGACGATCCGTCGTAAAGGGTGAGCGGGGTCACAGTAGCCCGTCGCCGGAGGGTTTGGACCCGCCGACCGGTGGACATCTACCCCCTTGTAGGACTAGATGTGATCTAGACCACTTCAAGGAGGGCGCGATGAAGCATCCACCGCCGGAGGGTCCCGGACACGGGAACCAGGGTCGTCGGCATCGCCGCGGCGGCCTCGCCGCGGCAGCGGCTCTGGTCACGGTCTCGGGACTTCTCGCCGCGTGCTCGGCCAACGCCGACTCAGGCAAGACCACACTGACCTGGTACATCAACCCCGACACCGGGGGTCAGGCCAAGGTCGCCGAGAACTGCTCGACCGGCGACTACACGATCACCACCCAGGTCCTCCCCCAGGACGCGAGCCAGCAGCGCATCCAGCTGGCCCGGCGCCTCGCGGCCGAGGACCCCGGGATCGACATCATGAGCATCGACCCGCCCTACACCGCTGAGTTCGCCAACGCCGGCTACCTCGCCCCGATCCCCCAGGAGCTGCAGGACACGCTGTCGAAGCAGTCGTTCGACGGCGCGACCCAGGCGGCCACCTGGAACGACCAGCTCGTGGTGGCGCCGTTCTGGTCGAACGTCCAGGTGCTCTGGTACCGCAAGTCCTTCGTCGAGAAGGCCGGCATCGACATGACCCAACCGGTCACGTGGGACCAGATCATCGACGCGGCGAGCGAGAACGGCGGCAAGGTGGCGGTGCAGGCCAACAAGTACGAGGGCTACGTCGTGTGGATCAACGCCCTCATCGCCGGCGCGGGCGGCGACATCGTCTCCGACACCGACAAGGGCATCGACGCCAGCATCGACATCGACTCCGAGGCCGGCGACAAGGCCGCGGCGATCATCCAGAAGCTCGCCCACTCCTCGGCCGCGCCGTCCGACCTCTCGGTCTCCAACGAGGGCACCGCGGGCTCGACCTTCGGTTCCCCCGCCGGCGCGTTCCTCGCCAACTGGACCTACATCTGGACCAACTACGCGGCCCAGCCCGACGTGATGAAGGACATCGGCTACGCCCGCTACCCGCAGTCGGTCGAGGGCGAGGCCTCACACCCGCCGTACGGCGGCATCGGTGTCGGTGTCAGCGCCTACTCCAACCATGTCGACCAGTCGATGCAGGCGATCGAGTGCATCACCAACCCGGACAACCAGGGCGTCAACGCCGAGCTGACCGGCAACATGCCGGCCAGCGCCGCCGGCTACGACGACCCCAAGCTGCACGAGATCTACCCCGACGACCTGCTGACCCTCTTCCAGGACAGCCTGAACGCCGCGACTCCTCGCTCGGTCACGCCGTACTGGAGCGACATCTCGGGCGCCATCCAGAGCACCTGGCACCCGCCCGGTGACGTCTCCAGCAACACCCCGGCGGACTCCGCGAAGTTCATCGACGACGTGCTGCACGGAAGGAGCCTGCTGTGAGCACCGCGACCGCCACCGCCGCGACACCGTCGTCGCCCCGCACGCCGACGAAGGCCGCGGCCACCGATCGGGCGAAGGCGGAGAACAGGCTGGGCCTGAAGCTCGTCGCCCCGGCCGTCATCCTGATGCTGGTGGTCACCGCGTGGCCGATGCTGCGGGCGCTCTACCTCTCGACGTTCCGCTACCGGCTGACCACGCCGGACGACCGTGAGTTCCAGGGCATCAGCAACTACACGACGATCCTGACCGACCGACTCTTCTGGCAGGACACCCTCAACACCGTGATCATCATGGTGGTGACGGTCGCGGTCGAGCTCGTCATCGGCTTCGCCTTCGCGATGGTGATGCACCGGATCGTCTTCGCCAGGGGTGCCGTGCGCACCTCGATCCTGATCCCGTACGGCATCATCACCGTGGTCTCGGCCTTCGCCTGGCAGTTCACCTTCAGCATCAACAACGGCTGGGTGAACAGCTGGTTCGGGTGGCTGCCGTGGATCGGGCCGAACACCAACTGGTTCGGCGACCACTGGCCCGCGATGTTCGCGATCATGGTCTCCGAGATCTGGAAGACCACGCCGTTCATGTCGCTGCTCCTGCTGGCCGGCCTGTCCCAGGTCTCGGAGGACATGATCGAGGCCGCCAAGGTCGACGGTGCGACCTGGTGGCAACGGCTCTGGAAGGTGATCCTCCCGAACATGCGGGCGGCGATCATGGTCGCGGTCCTCTTCCGCGCCCTCGACGCCTTCCGCATCTTCGACAACATCTACGTGATGACCAAGGGCGCCCAGGGCACCGAGTCCTCGTCGTTCCTGACCTATCGACAAGTCATCGAGCAGTTCCAGCTCGGCATGGGCTCCGCGCTCTCGGTGCTGCTGTTCCTGACGGTGCTGCTGATCGCCTACCTGATCACGAAGTTCTTCCGGGTCGACCTGGCCCAGGCAAGGGGGGAGGGCTGATGAACCGCGCACGCAACGCGCTCGGCACGGGCGTCGGCTTCGTCCTGATCCTCGTCTGGTGCCTCCTGCCGGTCGCCTGGATCATCTCGCTCTCCTTCAAGTCGGCGGACGAGACCAGCGTCGGGAGCCCGCAGTTCCTGCCGAAGAACCCGACCCTGCAGAACTACCGGGACATCCTCGACAACCCGGACTTCATCGACGCCCTGCGCAACTCGTTCGGCATCGCGCTGATCGCGACGTTCCTGTCGGTCATCTTCGCGACGCTGGCGGCGTACGCCATCGCCCGCCTGGACTTCCGGGGCAAGCGCGCGGTGCTCTCGCTGGCGTTGGCGATCGCGATGTTCCCGGTGGTGTCCCTGGTCGGTCCGTTGTTCGACATGTGGCGCACGTTCCACCTCTTCAACACCTGGCCGGGGCTGATCATCCCCTACATGTCGTTCACGCTGCCGCTGGCGATCTGGACGCTGTCCGCCTTCTTCCGCGAGATCCCGTGGGAGATGGAGCAGGCGGCCCAGGTCGACGGTGCGACGTCGTGGCAGGCGTTCCGCAAGGTGATCGTCCCGCTCGCGGCGCCGGGCGTCTTCACCGCCGCGATCCTGACGTTCTTCTTCGCGTGGAACGAGTTCGTGCTCGCCATCTCGCTGACGTCGACGACGTCGTCACGCACCGTGCCGGCACAGATGTCGTTCTTCGTCGGGCCCGACCCGTTCAACCCGCCGTACGGGCAGCTCGCGACCGCCTCGGTCGTGGTCACCGTGCCGATCATCATCATCGTCCTGTTGTTCCAGCGAAAGATCGTCGCCGGCCTCACCTCCGGCGCAGTGAAGGGGTGACGTCATGGCTGCCATCGACATGAAGAACATCGTGAAGAAGTACGGCGACGGCTTCCCGGCGGTGAACGACGTCAGCATCGACGTGGCCGACGGGGAGTTCATGATCCTCGTCGGGCCCTCCGGCTGCGGGAAGTCGACCCTCCTGCGGATGATCGTCGGCCTGGAGGACATCACCTCGGGCGACATGATGATCGGCGACCGCAGGGTCAACGACCTGGCACCGCGCGACCGCAACCTCGCGATGGTCTTCCAGAACTACGCGCTCTACCCGCACCTGACCGTCTACGAGAACATCGCTTTCCCGCTCCGGCTCGCCAAGGCACCGGACGACGAGATCGACGAGAAGGTCCGGGCGGCGTCGAAAACGCTCGACCTCGACGAGCACCTCGACCGCAAGCCGGGCAACCTGTCCGGTGGTCAGCGCCAGCGGGTGGCGATGGGCCGCGCGATCGTCCGCGAGGCGGACGCCTTCCTCTTCGACGAGCCGCTGTCGAACCTGGACGCCAAGCTCCGCGGCCAGATGCGCACCGAGATCTCCAGACTCCAGAGGCGACTCGGCATCACCACGGTCTACGTCACCCACGACCAGACCGAGGCGATGACCCTGGGCGACCGGGTCGCGGTGCTCAAGCGCGGGATCCTCCAGCAGCTGGCGACTCCTCGCGAGCTGTACGAGAACCCGGGCAACCTCTTCGTCGCCGGCTTCATCGGATCACCGCCGATGAACTTCATGCCCGCGACCGTCGAGGGCACGTCGGTGAAGCTGCCGTTCGGCGCCGTCCAGATCACGCCGGAGAAGGCCGAGAAGGCTGCCGGTAGGGGTCTGCTGATCGCGGGGATCCGGCCGGAGTACTTCGAGGACGCGAGCGTCAAGACCGACCGCGCGCCGGGGTCGACGTTCCGGGCCCCGGTCGACGTCGTCGAGTGGCTCGGCAACGAGACGTACGCCTACATCCCGTTCGAGGCGCCACCGGAGGTCGTGACGCAGCTCCGGCAGCTCGAGCGCGACCTGGACGGCGAGTCGCTGCACACGCAGCTCGTGGTCTCCCTCGACGGCATCAGCCGGATCAAGGAGGGCGAGGAGGCGGAGATCTGGGTAGACGGGTCGAAGATGCACCTCTTCGACCCCGCGACCGGCGAGAACCTCACGGTCGACCGCGACCACGCCGGCCGGATCCTCGAGGTCGGAGCCGAGGAGGTCGTGGCGGGCTGAGGAGCGTCACCTCCGGCCGAGGCGCCTGCTGCGCTTCAGGCCGGGCCGACAATGAAGGCGTTGACGGTGATCACGACCTTCCTCCACGGGGCCAGCGTACGTCGCGTCGTGCGGATCAGTCGGCGACGACGAGGACCGGGGACGGGTCGATCCCGACCGCGACCCGCTCCCCGACCGTGAGGGTCAGGGCCTCCGTGCTCGCGAGCTGGGCGAGCACGAGAGTGCCGTCGTCGAGCGCGAGGGTCGCGCGCGACACCGGGCCGAGGAAGGCCACCGACACGACGGTGGCGTGCCCGGCAGCGTCGGGCGTCAGCCGCAGCGACTCCGGGCGCACGAGCGCCAGGCCCGACTGCGTCGCCGAACCCGGCAGGATCGGGAGCGAGGTGCCGAGCACGTCGGCCCGGCCGTCGACGACCCGCGCGGGCATCCGGTTGCTCAGCCCGACGAACGCGCCGACGAAGGGCGTCGCCGGGGCGTCGTACAGCTCGGCGGGCGTGGCGATCTGGTCGAGCCGGCCCGCGTTCATCACGCCGACCCGGTCGGCCACGGCGAGCGCCTCCTCCTGGTCGTGGGTGACGAAGAGCGTGGTGGTGCCGACATCGAGCTGGATCCGGCGGATCTCGTCGCGTAGCTGCACCCGGACCTTGGCGTCGAGGGCGGAAAGCGGCTCGTCGAGCAGGAGCACCGACGGCTCGATCGCGAGCGCCCGGGCGAGGGCGACGCGCTGCTGCTGGCCGCCGGAGAGCTGGTTGGCGTAGCGGTCCTTCTGGGTGCCGAGGCCGACCAGATCGAGCATGTCGGCGGCCCGGCTGCGGCGCTCCGCGCGGGACCGCCCGCGCAGCTTGAGGCCGAACGCCACGTTGTCGAGGACCGTGAGGTGCGGGAAGAGGCTGTAGGCCTGGAAGACCATCCCCATGTCGCGCTTGTTGGCCGGCACCCGGCTGAGGTCCTTGCCGCCCACGGTGATCGTGCCGGCGTCCTGGCGCTCGAGGCCGGCCAGGATCCGCAGCGCCGTGGTCTTGCCGCAGCCCGACGGGCCCAGCAGCACCACGAGCTCGCCGGGCTCGAGGTGCAGGTCGAGGCCGTCGAGGGCGTGCACGTCGCCGTAGAACCGGCGCAGGCCGGTCATCTCGACGGCGAGTCCGCGGGTGGTCTCGGTGGCGGTGTCGGACATCGACATCTACTTTCCTCCGGAGTGGTGGCGGCGGCGGTCGAGGAACGACAGCAGCACCAGCAGGAGCGCGGCGAACAGCAGCGAAGCGAGCGCCGCTGCCATGGACTCGGGCGCGTTGGCCTTGTTGATGAAGACGATCACGACCGGCAACGTGTTGTAGTGCGACAGCGAGGCGATGGTGAACTCACCCAGCACCAGGGCGACCGCGATGAAGGCGCCGCCGAGGACGCCCGGCCAGATGTTCGGCAGGATCACCCGGGTGATGACGGTGAACCAGCTCGCGCCCAGGGACCGGGCCGCCTCGGCGAGGGTGGTCGCGTCGAGTGACCCGAGCGAGGCGTCGATCGCGCGGTAGGAGTAGGGCAGCACCAGCACGACGTACACGAAGGTGAGCGTGAGCGGCGAGTCGCCGACCAGGTAGTTGACCCAGGCGTAGACGTTCTTCATGCCGACGAGGATCACCAGCGCGGGGATGGTGAGCGGGAGCAGGCAGAGGAACTCGATGAGCCGGGTGGCTCGCGGGACGCGCAGCTTGACCCAGATCATCGTCGGCACCAGCAGCACCACCATGCCCACGACCGTGAGCAGCGCCAGCAGCAGCGACGTGGTGATCGCCTCGGTCATCGTCGGGTCCTGGGCGAGCGCCCGCCAGGCCGCGAGGCTGCGCTCCCGGGTGAACGGGTCCTTCGTGCTGAAGTTGAGCAGGGCCGCAAGCGGGATCAGGAAGTACGTCGCGAACGCGATCAGCAGGATCCAGCGTGTGACGCGCCAGGCCACGGTGCTCATCACAGCCACCGCGACGTGCGCTTGAGCAGCCACGCGTAGAGGGACATCACGATGGCGACCACGACGACCATCTCGAGGGCCAGCGCGAAGCCGAAGTTCCGCTGGCCGAGGAGGACCTCGCTGGTGAGCGAGTTCCGGATCAGCAGCGGAGTGATGAACGAGCCCTGCGAGATCAGCGCCGCGGCCGTGGCGTACGCCGCGAACGCGTTGGCGAACAGCAGCAGGGCCGAGCCCAGGAAGGCCGGCCGCAGCAGCGGGAACGCGACCTGGGTCCAGTACTGCCAGCTCGTCGCCCCGAGGTTGACCGCCGCCTCGCGCCACTGCGGCTGGAGCCCCTCGAGGGCCGGCAGGAAGACGATCACCATCAGCGGGATCTGGAAGTAGGTGTAGACGAGCACCAGCCCCCGCATCCCGTAGAGCCACGGGACACCGCTGGGGTCGGTGCCGACGGTGTCGGCGAGCAGCTGCGTGAGCAGTCCGTTGAAGCCGAGCGTGGCCATCCACGCGAAGGCGAGGGTGACGCCGCCGAACTGCGCGAGCACCCCGCACACCGCACTGACGATCCGGCGTACGGCGCTGGTGGGCGGCGCCGTGACGACGAGGTAGGCCAGGAGGGCGCCGAGCACCGCTCCGATGGCCGCGGAGGAGAACGACAGGACCAGGCTGTTGCGCAGCGCGGCGAGCGCCGTCTCGTCACCGAGCAGGCGGATCTTGGTCAGCGAGTAGCCGCCGTCGTCGTCCCTGAACGCCCCGACCGCGACGGTGATGGTGGGGATGATCAGGAAGATGAAGACGTAGACGAAGAAGGGCAGCAGGCCGACGGACGGGCCGATCCTGAAGGACCGGCCCGCCCGTGGTTGCGCCGCGGGTCCCGGTGCGGGTCCGGCGAGCGGGGCTGCCTCCGACACGCTCAGCCGACGGCCTTGGCCCAGTTGTCGGCGAGGTACGCCGCCATCTTCTCCGTCTGCTCGTTGGTCGGGATGACGGGCGTGCCCGACACCTCCGGGAGCGCGTCGTACAGGTCCTGGTCGATCGTGCCGGCGTCGACCATGGCGTCGGCGCGCACGGGACGTGCCCCGCCCGCGAGCCAGAGGTTCTGGCCCTCGTCGCTGTAGAGGAACTCCTCCCAGAGCCGCGCGGCCGCGGGGTGCGGGGCGTCGGCGTTGATCGCCTGGAAGTAGTAGCCGGCGATCGGCGCGTCCTCGGGCACCCACACCTTCCAGCCGTCGACCTTGGACGACTCGGCGGCGTTGAGGTAGTCCCAGTCGATGACGACAGGCGTCTGGCCGGACTCGATCGTCGCGGAGGTCGGGTCGACCGGCAGGAAGTTGCCGGCGTCGTTGAGGTCCGCGAAGTAGTCGACGCCCGGCTTGATGTCGTCGGCGGAGCCGCCGTTCGCGACCGAGGCCATGACGACGCCGCTGAAGGCGGCGCCGGCGGCGGTCGGGTCGCCGTTGAGGGCGACCTTGCCCTTGAAGTCGGACCCGAGCAGGTCGTCCAGGGACGTGATGTCCGGGACCTCGTTGGAGTTGTAGCCCACGGACATGTAGCCGCCGTAGTCGTTGACCCACGCGCCGTTCGGGTCCTTGAACTCGGCCGGGATGTCCCCGAAGGTCTCGACCTGGTACGGCGCGAACATCTCCGTGTTGGCGAGAGCCACGGACTGGCCGAGGTCGAACACGTCGGGCGCCCGGTCCGTGCCCTTGAGCTGGGTGGCGGCGTTGATCTCGTCCTGGCTCGCCCCGTCGGGCTGGTCGGACGTGATGTCGATGTCGTACTTGTCCTCGAACGCCTTGATGATGTTGCCGTAGTT
>JAOPXG010000406.1 GCA_025965275.1 Nocardioides sp. | reverse complement strand
GACGGCGCCTACTCGTTCGACGGGCACGACCACCAGCTCGCGCTGACCGAGCCGTCCCACCGCAACGCGTCGCACGGCCTGGTGCGCTGGGTGGCCTGGTCGCTCGAGGAGCACACCGCCCACTCGGTGTCGCTGACCTACCGGCTGATGGCCCAGTCCGGCTATCCGTGGACGCTCGACCTACACGTCGTCTTCGACCTCTCGGCCGACGGGCTCACGGTCACCCAGACCGCGACCAACATGAGCGACACGCCCGCGCCGTACGCGAGCGGTGCGCACCCGTACCTCACCGTCGGGCCCGGCCCGGTCGACGGCTGGGAGCTGACCCTGCCCGCGTCGACCCGCTCGCTCGTCGACGACCGCTTGCTGCCGGTGGGCCGCGAGGACGTCGCCGGCACGGCGTACGACTTCCGGATGGCGCGGCCGATCCGCGACGTCGGCTTCAACGACGCGTTCACCGACCTCGACCGCGACGCGCAGGGGGTGGCGACGACCCTGCTCACCGACCCGGTGTCGGGCCACGGCGTGGTGCTGTGGGTGGACTCGGCGCACGCGTGGCTGCAGGTGTTCAGCGCCGACGACGTGCCGGGTACGGCGCGTCGCTCGCTGGCCGTCGAGCCGATGACGGCCCCGGCCGACGCCTTCCGCAGCGGCGAGGACCTGGTGACGCTGGCGCCGGCCGGGGCGGACGGCGACGAGCTCTCGGTCTCCTGGGGCATCCGCTCCCAGGACTGAGTGCTGTCGACGACCCGCGTGGTCAGCGGTTGACGAGCGCCCGCAGCTCGCGCACGGCGCGCCGGGCGCGGTCGCCGTCGGAGCCCTGGATGCCCATGGCGGCGACGGTGGTGCCGTCCGCGAGGTCGAGAGTGGCCCAGGGGGCTCCGGGCGGCAGGTGGATGGCGATCACCTCGGCCCACTCGAGGTCGCGGCGGCGGTAGCCGTTGACCACGACCAGCCGGCTCTGCTCGGCGACCACCCGCGACCGGACCAGCGCGAACCACAGGGCGAACGCGAACAGGCCGAAGAAGGCGAGCGTGCCGCGCTGGAACCAGGTGAACCGCGCCTGGGTCTCGGCGTCGAAGCCGATCCAGGCCATCGCACAGACCACCAGCAGGCCGCCGCCCAGGACCGCTCCGGCCATCCGGACGCCGAACGGGCGCCAGGTGTGCGGGAGCGGCACCGGCTCAGAGGCGGCAGGCATGGATGTCCGTGAGCAGGATGCCGCGGGCACCGAGGTCGTAGAGCTCGTCCATGAGCCGCTGGGCACCGGCGCGCGGGACCATCGCCCGCACCGCCACCCAGCCCTCGCGATGGAGCGGCGCGATGGTCGGGCCCTCGATGCCGGGGGTCAGGGCGACCGCGGCGGTGACGTGCTCGGACTCGATGTCGTAGTCCATCATCACGTAGCTGCGGGCGACCAGGACGCCGTCGACCCGGCGCTTGAAGACCTCGAAGCCGCTGGGCACCGCGCCGGAACGGGTGATCAGCACCGCCTCGGACTCCAGGATCGTCTCGCCGAACGTCTCGAGGCCCGCCTGGCGCAGGGTGCCGCCGGTCTCGACGACGTCGGCGATCACGTCGGCCACGCCGAGCTGGATGCTGGTCTCGACGGCCCCGTCGAGACGGACGACCGAGGCCTCGATCCCGCGCTCCTCCAGGAACGTCCGGACGACGCCGACGTACGACGTGGCGATGCGGGTGCCGGCCAGCTGGGACAGATCGGTGAACGAGCCCTGCGGTCCGGCGAAGCGGAACCGGCTGCGGCCGAAGCCGAGGCCGGTGATCTCCTCGGCCTTCGCGCCCGAGTCGAGGAGCAGGTCGCGGCCGGTGATGCCGACGTCGAGGGTGCCCTCCCCGACGTAGAGCGCGATGTCACGAGGGCGCAGGTAGAAGAACTCGACGCCGTTCTCGGCGTCGATCAGGGTCAGCTGCTTGGCGTCGTCGCGCTGCCGGTAGCCGGCCTCGCGCAGGATCTCGGACGCGGACTGGGACAGCGACCCCTTGTTGGGGATCGCGATTCTCAGGAGAGACATGAGGAAGGCGCTTTCAGAGGTGGGCGTAGACGTCGTCGAGCTCGATGCCGGTCGCGAGCATGAGCACCTGGGCGTGGTAGAGCAACTGGCTGATCTCCTCGGCCGCGCGGTCCTTGCCCTCGTGCTCCGCGGCCATCCAGGACTCGGCGGCCTCCTCGACCAGCTTCTTCCCGATGAAATGGACTCCGGCGTCGAGCTCGCGCACGGTGCCGGATCCCACGGGGCGGGTCCGGGCCTTGTCGCTCAGCTCGGACCAGAGCTCGTCGAACGTCTTCACGATCGACCAGCCTACGGCGTGGTCCCGGCGATCTCCCCCAGGGTCCGGGCGGTGAGCAGGGCGGCCGACGTGGCCTCGTAGCCCTTGTCCTCCTTCGAACCCTCGAGGCCGGCGCGGTCGAGGGCCTGCTGGTCGTCGTCGCAGGTGAGCACGCCGAAGCCGACCGCGGTGGTGTGGTCGAGCGCGACCCGGGTCAGCCCGTCGGTGGCGGCGTTGCAGACGTAGTCGAAGTGTGGAGTGCCACCCCGGATCACCACGCCGAGCGCGATCACGGCGTCGTACCCCTGGGCCGCCAGCGCGCTCGCGACGACCGGCAGCTCGAACGTGCCGGGCACCCGGACGATCCTGCGGTCGCCGACCCGGAAGTCGTCGAGGGCGCGCTCGGCGCCCGCGAGCAGGCCGTCCATCACCTGGGTGTGCCAGCTCGCCGCGACGACCGCGACCCGCAGGTCGCTGCCGTCGAAGGGCTCCTGGTCGGGGGCTCCGTGTCCGGCCATGGTCAGGCTCCGTTCTGTGCGAGGCCGGCTGCGTCGGCGGCCAGGTTGGGCAGGTCGTGGCCCATCCGATCGCGCTTGGTCAGCAGGTAGGCGATGTTGTGGTCGTTGGGGTGCGGAGTCAGGCCGACCCGCTCGGCGACGTGCACCCCGAAGTCCTCGAGGTTGTCGACCTTGTCGGGGTTGTTGGTCATCAGCCGGACGTTCGTGACGCCGAGGTCGCGGAGCACCTGCGTGGCGGTGCCGTAGTGGCGCGCGTCGGCGGGCAGCCCGAGGTCGAGGTTGGCGTCGACCGTGTCGCGGCCGCCGTCCTGCAGCTGGTAGGCCTGCAGCTTGGCGACCAGGCCGATCCCCCGCCCCTCGTGGCCGCGCAGGTAGACGACGACACCCCGGCCCTCCTCGACGATCCGCGCGAGCGCCTCGTCGAGCTGCGGACCGCAGTCGCAGCGGGCGCTGCCGAAGACGTCACCGGTCAGGCACTCGGAGTGCACGCGGGTCAGCACCGGCTCGGGGCCGGACACGTCGCCGTACACCAGGGCGATGTGCTCGGAGCCGTCGACGGTGATCCGGTAGCCGAAGGCCGTGAAGTCGCCGTGCCGGGTGGGCAGCCGGGTCTCGGCGACCCGCTCGACGAGGTTCTCGTGGCGGCGCCGGTAACGGACCAGGTCGTCGATCGAGATCATCGCGAGGCCGTGCTCGTCGGCGAACTCGCGCAGCTCGGGGGCGCGCTTCATGGTGCCGTCGTCGTTGACGACCTCGACGAGCACCCCGGCCGGGGTGAGCCCGGCGAGCGTGGCGAGGTCGACGGCCGCCTCGGTGTGGCCGCGTCGTACGAGCACACCGCCCTCCCGGTAGCGCAGCGGGAAGACGTGGCCCGGGCGGGTGATCTCCCAGGGCTCGGTGGCCGAGTCCGCGAGCACGCGTGCGGTGTGGGCCCGGTCGGAGGCGGAGATGCCGGTGGTGACGCCGTCGCGGGCGTCGACCGAGATCGTGTACGCCGTGCGCAGCTTGTCCTTGTTGTGCGGCGTCATCAGCGGGATCTCGAGGCGGTCGAGCATCTCGGCGGGCATCGGCACGCAGATGACGCCGCTGCTGTGGCGGATCGTGAAGGCCATCAGCTCCGGCGTCGCCTTGCTCGCGGCGAAGATGATGTCGCCCTCGTTCTCGCGGGTCTCGTCGTCGACCACGATGACGGCCTTGCCGTCCGCGATGTCGGCGATCGCGCGCTCGATGCTATCGAGGCGTACGCCGTCGTGCTGAGCGTCCTGGCTCATGCGGGGACCTTCTCTCGGAGTGGCTGGCCGGGTGCGGCCGCGGTGGCGCGCCACCAGGTGATGAAGCCGGCGACGCAGAGCGCGCCGTAGAAGACGTAGAGGATCGCCGAGGGGTAGTAGCCCGAGTGCCACAGCAGCGGCACGCCGACCAGGTCGACGGCGATCCAGGCCAGCCAGAAGTCGTTCCAGCCGCGGGCCATCGCGTAGGTCGCGAGCATCGAGCCCACGAAGATCCAGGCGTCGCACCAGTAGTACCAGCGCGGCGCGGGCCAGCCGGCGCCGACGACCGTGAACACCCACTGGCAGACCAGGACCCCGGCCGCGGCGGTCACGAGGTAGCCGACCCGCTCGCGGGCGGTGGCCCAGCGCGGGTCGATCGCCGGGGCGTCTCCCCCGCCGTGGGCCCGCTTGGCCTGCTGCCAGCGCTGCCAGCCGTAGATGCTGGTGATGATGAAGAAGACCTGACGGCCAGCCTGGCCGAACAGCGGCTGCTGGGCCTGGGCGTCGAAGGTCGCCGCGACGAACACGGTGAACAGCAGCAGGTTGCCGACGATGCCGACCGGCCACGCCCACACCCGCCGACGCAGGCCACCGACGGCGGAGGCGAAGCCGAACGCGTTGCCGACGATCTCGCGCCAGGTGATCTGGTGGCCGGAGATGGTCAGGTGCGCGTCGTAGAACGACGAGAGGGTGCTCATGCTGTCTCCTTGCCGTACGGCAGGAGCTTCTCGACGTACTTGGCGATCACGTCGACCTCGAGGTTGACCCGGTCACCGGGCCGGCGGGAGCCGAGCGTCGTGCGGGCCAGCGTCTCGGGGATCAGGCTGACCGTGAAGGTCTCGTCCTTCGCCTCGACCACGGTCAGGCTGACGCCGTCGACAGTGATCGAGCCCTTGTCGACGAGGTAGCGGCTCAGCGCGGCCGGCAGCGAGATCTCGACGACCTCCCAGTGCTCGCTGGGCGTCCGGCTCACGATGGTGCCGACGCCGTCGACGTGGCCCTGGACGATGTGGCCGCCCAGCCGCGTGTGGGCGGTCACCGCACGCTCGAGGTTGACCCGGTCGCCGGGCTGCACGCCGTACAGGCTGGTCTTGTCGAGGGTCTCCTGCATGACGTCGGCGGTCCAGGTGACGCCGTCGTGCTCGGTGACGGTGAGGCAGCAGCCGTTGACCGAGATCGAGTCGCCGAGACCGGCGTCCCCGAGCACGGTCGCCGAGCGGATGGTGAGGCGGATGGCGTCGCCCTGGTCCTCGATCGCCTCGACGGTGCCGAGCTCCTCGACGATTCCGGTGAACATCAGGTCTCCGTTCGGGTTGCGGGGTTTCGAGACGGTTGCTGCGCAACCTCCTCAACCACCGGTGGCGACGGTTGCTGCGCAACCTCCTCAACCGCCGTGGGGGTCAGGGTCAGGCGCACGTTGGGCTGCTCGCCGTCGCTCTGCCCATCGATGGCGCCGAGCACCGTGATGTCGGTGACCCGGGGACGCAACGCGTCGGCGATGGTGGTGACTCCGAGGTCGGCGACCGAGGAGCGGCCGGCGCCGAGCAGCATCGGCGCGACGTAGGTGACGATCTCGTCGACCAGCCCGGCGCGCAGGAAGGCCGCGGCCAGGGTCGGCCCGCCCTCGAGGAAGACGTGCTGGCGGCCACGGGCGTAGAGCTCGGCGAGCGCCTTCTCGGGGTCGCGGGTGCGCAGGTGCACGGTGTCGGCTTCCGCGTTGAAGATCCGGCGGTCCGGGGCGAGGTCGCGCTCCCCCATCACCGCGCGCAGCGGCTGGCGGGTCAGCGGCTGGTCGCGCTCGTCGCGCACGGTCAGGAGCGGGTCGTCGACCGCGACGGTGTTGCTGCCGACCAGCATCACGTCGCAGAGCGCGCGGAGCCGGTGGGTGTCGAGGCGCGCGGCCCGGGAGCTGACCCAGCGGCTGGTGCCGTCGGCGGCGGCGCTGTGGCCGTCGAGGGTGGTGGCGAACTTCCAGGTCACGAACGGTCGAGCGTGGTCGACGGCGAACGTCCAGACCCGGTTGAGCGCGCGGGCCTCCTCGAGGAGCAGCCCGCTCTCGACCTCCACCCCCGCGGCACGCAGCGTGGTGACACCTCCGGCCGCAGCCGGGTTGGGGTCGGGCTGGGCGAAGACGACCCGGCGTACGCCGGCGGCGACCAGCGCCTCGGCGCACGGACCGGTGCGCCCGGTGTGGTTGCACGGCTCCAGGGTGACGACGGCGGTGGTGCCTCGGGCCCGGTCGCCGGCGTGGGCGAGCGCGTCGGCCTCGGCGTGGGCGGTGCCGGCGCCGCGGTGGAAGCCCTCGGCGACGGTGCGGCCGTCGTCGTCGAGCAGCACGCAGCCGACCCGCGGGTTGGGGCCGAGGGGGACGCCGGGGGTCGCCGCGAGCTCGAGCGCACGCCGCATGGCGCCCTGCTCTGCCGCGGTGAACGTCATCTGGCCCCTCCGGTCCGGTCGTGTCACGGACTCCGGGGCGACGGGCGACACCGGGGACCCCGAAGGGCTCACGGTCGCCGTGCGTGCGCTTCCCATCCGGACTTTGACCGTCGGTCCAGGAATCTCACCTGGTCAACCGGTCACTGGCGGTGACCGGGTCGCGGACTTCTGGATGAAGAAGCTTCGTCCAGTCACCGCCGGCTCGGAATTACACCGACCCCAGAGCACGCGAGCTTGAAAACTCGTCGGGCCGAGTCTGCCACAGCGGCAATCGTCGGGAACCGTGACACGGGCCACAGCGTGAGACGCCCGGACTCACTAGCCCGGGTACGGCGTCGACCCGGCGACCTGCGTGGCACCGTCGGCTGCCGAGAGCCGCTGCTACAGGCGCGGGTCGACCGGCTCCGACTCGAGGGCGAGCACCGCGAAGACCGCCTGGTGCACCCGCCACAGCGGCTCGCGGTCGACGAACAGGCTCAGCGACTCCAGCCCGAGGCCGTGCTCGCGCAGCGCGAGGCTGCCCTTCTTGCCGGTGTTGCGGCCACGCAGCAGGTCCAGCGACTCGAGGTAGTCGGGGCCGTAGACGAGCCGGAGGTAGTCGCGGCCGCGCACCTTGAGGCCGGGCTGCACACCGCCGCCGACGAGGTGTGCCGGCTTCACGACCATGCCCTCTCCCCCGGACTCGGTCAGCTCGAGCCACCACCGGGTCGCGGCGTCCCGCTCGGCGGTCGAGGACAGCTCGACGAACCGGTGCCGGGTGGGTCGGACCAGCGGGTCGTCGATGCGGGCGAGCTGCTCGAGGTGCCACGGGTGCGGCTCGGTGAGGGCGAGGGTGCGACCCTCGGCGGCGAGCACCTGGAACGGCGCGAGCGTGACGCCGTCGAGCCCGTCGGTCGGCGTGCAGTAGGCCGCGTAGACGTCACGGAACGCCTCCGCCGACGCCGTACGTCGGGTCGTGCGCTCGGCCAGGTCGGCGACGTCGAGCCCTCGGGCCGCGGCGGTCGCGAGGACGGCCCGGACCGCGGGCAGGGCGTGGTGCGCGGCCGCGCCGACCGAGGCGTACTGCTCGCGGACCAGGCCGAGGGCCTTCGCCGACCACGGGAGCAGCTCGGCGTCGAGGACGAGCCAGTCGCTGTCGAGCGCGTCGAGGAGCGGACCGCACGCGCGGCGCAGCCGGTCGACCAGCGTCGCGGTGAGGCCGGCGTCGAAGAACGGGCGGCCGGTCCGGGTGTGCACCGTGCCCGACGTACCGTCCGTGATCCCGAAGCGGCGCTCGGCCACCTCGGGGTCGCGGGCGAGGACGGCGATCGCGCGCGAGCCCATGTGCTTCTCCTCGCACACGACCCGGGTCACGCCGGCCTTGGCGTAGGCGTCGAACGCGCGCTCGGGGTGCTCGAGGCCCTGTTGCTCGAGGGGGCCGCCCTCCTGCGCGGCCGGCGCCGGCGCCATCGTCGCGGGCAGGTGCACCAGCCAGCGCGGGTCGACGGCGAAGCGGCTCATGATCTCGAGGGCCGCCGCGGCGTTCTCCTCGGGGATCTTCACCTTGCCGGCCTGGATGGTGGTGAGCCACGTCGGGCCGCCGAGGGTCAGCACGTCGTCGAGGCGCAGGATGCCGGACTCGCGACCCGCGGTCGGCGGCGCCAGGGGGCGGACCGGCTCGAACCACTGCTGCTCGGCCGGGACCGACACGATCTCCTTCGTCGGGTAGCGCAGCGCCGTCAGGGCGCCCCCGAAGACGGCACCGGTGTCGAGGCAGATCGTGTTGTTGACCCACTCGGTCTCGGGCACCGGCGTGTGGCCGTAGACGACCATCGCGCGGCCGCGGTACTCGCGCGCCCATGGGTAGCGGACCGGCAGCCCGAACTCGTCGGTCTCGCCCGTCGTGTCGCCGTAGAGCGCGAACGAGCGGACCCGCCCGGACGACCGGCCGTGGTAGGCCTCCTTGAGCCCGGCGTGGGCGACGACGAGGCGACCGTCGTCGAGCACGTAGTGGCTGATCAGCCCGCTCATGAAGGCGAGCGCCGCTGCGCGGAAGTCCTCCGGCTCCTCGGCGAGCTGGGTCAGCGACTCGGCGAGACCGTGGGAGACGGTGACGTCGTTGCCCTTCAGCGCGCGCACCAGCTTGGCCTCGTGGTTGCCGCTGACGCAGAGGGCGGTGCCGGCGGCGACCATGCCCATCACCAGGCGGAGCGCGCCGGGCGTGTCCGGCCCGCGGTCGACCAGGTCGCCGACGAAGACGGCCGTCCGTCCCTCGGGGTGGGTCGCGCCGATCGCCCGGCCCCGTTCGTCGGCCTCGAGGGACCAGCCCAGGTCGGTGAGCAGCGTGCGCAGCTCGGACGCGCAACCGTGCACGTCGCCGACGATGTCGAACGGGCCGGTCAGGTCACGGCGGTCGTTCCAGGACCGCTCGGTGACGACGGTGGCGGCCGCGATCTCCTCCTCGCCGCGCAGGACGTGCACCCGGCGCATCCGCCTGCCCATCCGGGACAGGCCCTTCTGGAGGTCGCGGTGCTGGCGGGCGACGACGTGGCCGCCGAACGCGCGGTCGGGACGGTGCCGGTTGCGCTCCTGGGCGACGGTCTCGGGCACGTCGAGGACGATCGCGTCGACGAGCACGTCGTGGTCCCTGGCCAGCTCGATCAGGGCGGCGCGCGCGGTCTGCTGGACGTTGGTGGCGTCGACGACGGTCAGCAGGCCGCGGCGCAGCCGGGTGCCGACGATGTAGTGCAGGACGTCGAAGGCGTCCCGGGTGGCGTCCTGGTCGTTCTCGTCGTCGGCGACCAGGCCACGGCAGAAGTCGCTGGAGACGACCTGCGTCGGCAGGAAGTGCCGCGCGGCGAAGGTCGACTTGCCGCTGCCGGACACGCCGACCAGGAGCACCAGCCCACGCTCGGGCACTCTGATCTCAGCCACGGCGGAACACCGCCAGCTGGGTCGGTGCGCCGAGCTCGGGGTCGGCCTCGCCGATGCCGCGCAGCTGGACCGTGTAGCCGTGCCGCTCGGCCACACCGCCCGCCCAGGCCGCGAGCTCGCCGCGGCTCCACTCGAAGCGGTGGTCGGGGTGCCGCATGCCGACGAGGTGCTCGTAGCGCGGGTTGTAGTCGGCGTTCGGGGTCGTCACCAGCACCGCGCCCGGCCGCGCCGCGGCGAAGACCACGTGCTCCAGGGCGCCGAGTCGCGACGGGTCGACGTGCTCGACGACCTCCATGAGGACGGCCGCGTCGTAGCCCGCCAGGCGCGGGTCCTCGTAGGTCAGCGAGCCCTGGAAGAGCTCCAGCCGGTCGGCCCGCCGCTCCCCCATGTCGTCGACGCGCAGCGACCGCGCGGCCTGGCGCAGCGCCCGGCTGGAGACCTCCATGCCCGCGACCTTCGAGTACGACGGGTCGTCCAGCAGCGCTGCGACCAGCTGCCCCTGGCCGCAGCCGAGGTCGATCACCGTGCCGACCTTCAGCTCCGCGAGGGTCGCCAGGACGGCGTCGCGGCGTCGGGTGTTGAGCGGCGCGGGTCGGTCCGCCCGCTCGGCCTCGTCGGGCGACTCGTCGTCGAGCTCCGCGAGGCGTGCGAGCGCGGCCCGGGCCAGGCCGGTGCGGGCCAGGTAGCGCCGCGTGATCAACTCACGCTCGGGGTGGGTGCCGAGCCAGTCGCCGCCCGAGCGGATCAGCTTGTCGACCTCGTCGGCCGCCTGCCAGTAGTGCTTGGACTCGTCCAGCACCGGCAGCAGCACGTAGAGCTGGTTGAGCGCGTCGGCGAGCCGGACCGTGCCGGTCAGTCGGAGCCGGACGTAGCGGGAGTCGCCCCACTCCGGGAACCGCTCGTCGAGCGGCAGCGGGTCGGCCTCGACGGCCCACCCGAGCGGCTCGAACAGCCGGTGCGCGACCTCGACGCCGCCCCGGCAGGGCAGGACCGGGAGCTCCAGCTCGAGCGGGATGGCGGCGTCGGCGAGCTCCTGACGAGCGTGGCAGCGGCCGCTGCGCGCCGTGGTGAACACGTCGCCGAGCGCGACCGCCAGCAGCGAGGACGCGGCGTACGACCGGTCGTTGACGTACTGCGCCAGGCTGAAGTCGGGGGCGTTGCGCGGCCGCGACCGGGCCAGCCGGACCGGGTCGACGTCGAGCACCAGCGCGGCCGTGGTGCGCTCGTCGGTCGCCTCGGGGAACAGCACGGTGGCGACACCGAAGGACTGGCTGAACTCCTGGACCCGGTCGGGGTGCTTGTGCAGCAGGTACCCCAGGTCGCGCGCGGGCGCGAGCGTCGTCGAGATGGTCAGCAGCACCGGCACAGTCTGCCTGCCGGGCCCCCAGGCGTCGCGTCGATATCCCGACGAGTCAGGCGGTGGCGGCCTCGGCCTTGGCGCGCAGCTCGGCGACCATCCGGTCGGGGTCGTCGGCGGAGTAGACGGCGGAGCCCGCGACGAAGACGTCCGCGCCGGCCTCGACGCAGCGCTCGATCGTGTCCAGGGAGACGCCGCCGTCGACCTGCAGCCAGGTCTCCACGCCGTGCTTGTCCATGAGCTCGCGGGCGCGCCGGATCTTGGGCAGGCACAGGTCGAGGAACTTCTGGCCGCCGAAGCCCGGCTCGACGGTCATGATCAGCAGCATGTCGAGCTCGGGCAGCAGGTCCTCGTAGGGCTCGATCGGGGTGGCCGGCTTCAGGGCCATGCTCGCCCGGGCGCCGTGGGCGCGGATCTCGCGGGCCAGCCGCACCGGCGCCGCGGCGGCCTCGACGTGGAAGGTCACCGACCCGCAGCCGGCCTCGACGTAGGCCAGCGCGTTGCGGTCGGCGTCCTCGATCATCAGGTGCGCGTCGAGGGGTACGTCGGTCGCGCGGGCGAGCGCCTCGACCATGGTCGGACCGAAGGTCAGGTTCGGGACGAAGTGGTTGTCCATCACGTCGACGTGGACCCAGTCGGCGCTGCCGATGCGCGCGACCTCCGCGCCGAGGTCGGCGAAGTCGGCGTTGAGGATGCTCGGAGTGATCTGGATGCCCACGGGAGCAGCCTATTCGTCGGGCTCGGCGGGCGGTTCGGCACCGGCCGCCTCGTCCCGGTCGGCCCATTCCAGGAGCGGTGCGATGTCGAAGGCGTGGTCGTCGATGTCGGCGTGCAGGTCGCCGCGCGCGGCGAAGCGGTCGGGCACGGTGAAGATCGTGAAGTCGTGCGGGTCGACGTCGTCGACCTCGTCCCAGCGGATCGGGGTCGAGACCCGGGCGTCCGGGACGCCGCGGACGGAGTACGCCGCCGCGATGGTGTGGTCGCGCGCGTTCTGGTTGTAGTCGACGAAGAGATGGTGCGGGTCGCGGTCCTTGCGCCACCAGGTCGTCGTCACGTCCTCGGGCGCGCGCCGCTCGACCTCACGCGCGAACGCGAGCGCGGCCCGACGTACGTCCTGGAACCCGTGGTCGGGCGGGATCCGGACGTAGACGTGCATCCCGGACCCACCGCTGGTCTTCGGGAAGCCGACCGCACCGAGCTCGTCGAGCACCTCGTGAGCGACGTGCGCGACCCGCCGTACGGTGTCGAAGTCGCAGAGCGGCCCGGGGTCGAGGTCGATCCGCCACTCGTCGGGCTTCTCGGTGTCCTCGCGGCGGCTGTTCCACGGGTGGAACTCGACCGTCGACATCTGCACCGCCCAGATCACGCTGCCGAGCTCGGTCACGCACAGCTCGTCGGCGGTCCGGTTCCACCGCGGGAAGTGCAGCTGCACGGTCTCCACCCACGGCGGCGCGCCGGCCGGCAGCCGCTTCTGGTGCACCTTGTCGCCGGCCAGCCCCTTGGGGAAGCGGTGCAGCATGCACGGCCGCTCGAAGAGCGCGTTGACGATGCCCGGACCGACGGCGAGGTAGTACTCGACCAGGTCGAGCTTGGTGGCCCCCATGTCCGGGAAGTAGACCCGGTCGGGGTTGCTGACCCGGACGACCCGGTCGTCCACCTCGATCTCGACCGACGGGGGCTTCGAGGGCATGCGCCCAATCTAGGGGGTGGTCCGTCGTACGGTTCGGACGTGGACTTCGACCAGCCTCCCGTGGTGCGGGTGTCGGTGTCCCGCGACCACCGACCGGACCCCGCTGCGTGGCCGATGACCGTGCCCGCGGTGGCGCAGCTCGTACGCCGGGGCCTGGACCTCGCGCCGGGCGTGACCTTCCTGGTCGGCGAGAACGGCTCGGGCAAGTCGACCATCGTCGAGGCGATCGCGATGGCCTACGGGCTCTCACCCGAGGGCGGCACTCGCAACGCCCACCTGAGCACTCGGCCGACCGAGTCGCCGCTCGCCTTCGCGATCACGCTGCAGCGCGGGATCGGGTCAGGGAGGTGGGGGTTCTTCCTGCGCGCGGAGACCATGCACGGCTGGTACACACACCACGAACGGTTCGCCACCGAGCGCGACCCCGCGTTCCACGAGATGAGCCACGGCGAGTCCTTCCTCGCGGTGCTGCAGACCCGCTTCGACTCACCTGGGTTCTACTGCCTCGACGAGCCAGAGGCCGCGCTGTCCTTCTCCTCCACCCTGGGGCTGATCGCGAAGCTCGACGCCGTCGTGCGCGACGGCGGCCAGGTGCTCTGCGCCACCCACTCGCCCGTGCTGGCGGCGATGCCGGGGGCCACCATCCTCGAGGTCGGCGAGTGGGGACTACGGCGTACGACGTGGGAGGAGCTCGAGCTGGTGCAGCACTGGAAGTCCTACCTCGACGCGCCCGGTCGCTACCTGCGCCACGTCCTCGACGACTGAGCCTGCCATCAGACCTTGCGCAGCAGCGCCATGAACATCGCGTCCGTGCCGTGCCGGTGCGGCCAGAGCTGCACGGTGCCGGGGACCGGACCCACGCAGTCGGGCACGCCGGGCAGCAGCGCGCCCAGGTCCTCGAGCCGGACGTCGCGCCGGGTGTCGAGCACCGAGGCGACGACCCCCTTCGTCTCCGAGATCACCGGCGAACAGGTCGCGTAGAGCACCACGCCCCCGGGCCGCGTGAGGTCGAGCGCCGCGGACAGCAGCCGCCGCTGGAGGAGGACCAGGCCGAGCAGGTCGTCGGGACGCCGTCGCCAGCGTGCCTCCGGCCGTCGACGCAGGGCACCCAGCCCGGTGCACGGCGCATCGACCAGGACCCGGTCGAAGGTGCCGGGCAGGAAGGGCGGGGCGGTCCCGTCGGAGGCGACCAGGCCGGCGACCCCGGCGGCGCCCTTCAACGAGCGCTGGACCAGCTTGGCCCGGTGCGGCTGCCGCTCGGCGGCCACCAGGCTCGCCCCCTGCTGCGCAGCGAGCCCGGCCAGGAGCGCGGCCTTGCCACCCGGCCCGGCGCAGAGGTCGAGCCACAGCTCGTCGCGACCCTCGACCTCGGCCGCCGCGAGCGCGACGGCCACCAGCTGGGACCCCTCGTCCTGGACTCCGGCACGACCCTCGGAGACGGCGGCGATCTCACCCGGGTCACCGCCCTGGAGGATCACGCCGTACGGCGAGTAGGGCGTCGGCTCGCCCGGAAGCTCCTCACGCGTCGAGCGACCCGGCCGGGCGACCAGGGTGACCAGCGGGGGGTCGTTGTCGGCGGCGAGCAGGTCGTAGAGCTCGGCGGCGCCGACGGCATTGCGCAGCTCGTCGACCACCCAGCGCGGGTGGCTGTAGGCGATCGAGGCGAAGCGGGTCGGGGCGACGCGGGGGTCGGGCGCTACCCGGCCGATCCACTCCGCGAGCTCCTGCTCGTCCACGCGACGGAGCACGGCGTTGGCGAAGCCACCGGCACCCGAGCTCACCTTCGCCCGCACCAGGTCGACCGTGGTGCTGATGGC
>JAOPXG010000370.1 GCA_025965275.1 Nocardioides sp. | reverse complement strand
GAAGGAGCTGCGGCGCCGGGCCCGCGGACGACGTACGGCGACGGCCGCGACCGCCGCGGCGGTGACCCTGGCCGGCTTGGGGGCGCTGCCCGCGAGCCCGGCCTCGGCCGGGACGACGACGGCGGCTTGCGCCGACTTCCCGACCCCGCCGAGCGACCCGTCGGTCGGGGCGGCGGTCGGCGGGACGGACTTCTTCACCGCGGACGACGGGATCCACGGCCGTCAGCTGTGGCGGTCCGACGGCACCGCTGCCGGCACCGTGATGGTGGCCGGCGTCGCGGCGCCGGGGGAGTACTCCAAGGGTCCGGCCCCGCTGGTCGCGGCCGGGGACACGGTGTTCTTCGTCGCCGACGACGGCCGGCACGGGCCCGAGCTGTGGGCCTCCGACGGCACCGCCGCCGGCACTGTGCTGGTCAAGGACATCAGCAAGGAAGACGGCTACTACAGCGCCCCGACCGACCTCGTCGCGGTGGGCGACGTCGTGTTCTTCTCCGCCGACGACGGCACGCACGGCCGGGAGCTGTGGCGGTCCGACGGGACCGCCGCCGGCACCGTGATGGTCAAGGACGTCAGTGACGACGACGGCTACTACGGTGGGCCGAGGAACCTCACCGTGGTGGGGGACACCCTCTTCTTCACGGCCGACGACGGCACGCACGGCCGGGAGCTGTGGAAGTCCGACGGCACCGCCGGCGGCACGGTCCAGGTCGACGACGTCTATCCCGGGGCCTACGACAGCTACGTGAACGAGCTCGCGGCCGTGGGCGACCAGCTGTTCTTCTCCGCGCGCGACGGCGTGCACGGCCAGGAGCTGTGGACCTCCGATGGCACGGCCGCAGGCACGACGCTCGTCGAGAACCTCAACCCCGGGGCGGCGGGTGCGCTGCCCCAGTCGCTCACCGGGGTGGGCGGGACACTGTTCTTCACCGCCGACGACGGCACCCACGGGCGTGAGCTGTGGACGTCGGACGGCACCGAGGCCGGCACCGCGATGGTCCAGGACCTCGATGACGACGAGGGCTACTACAGCGGTCCGATGTCGCTGGTCGGCGTGGCCGGGACGCTGTTCTTCACGGTGGACGACGGCGTGCACGGACGCGAGCTGTGGAAGTCCGACGGCACCACAGCCGGCACCGTGCTGGTCGAGGACATCCGGCCGGACAGCTACGGCAGCGACCCGACGTACCTCACCGCGGTGGGCGACGCGCTGTTCTTCGCGGCACGGGACGGCGTCCACGGGCGGGAGCTGTGGACGTCGGACGGCACCGCCGCCGGGACCCTGCTCGTCAAGGACATCGACAACGACACCGGCGACTACAGCGGCCCGAGGTCGCTCACCCCGGTCGGCGACGTGTTGTTCTTCAGCGCGGACGACGAAGCGCACGGGCGGGAGCTGTGGACGTCGGACGGCACCGCCGCCGGGACCGCGTTGGTCGACGACATCAACACCTCGATCGGGTTCGACGTCGCGCGCGACGGACGTCCGGACACCCAGGCCGGCACGCTCCGGGTGCGGGTGACCTTCGACGCTCCTGGGCGGCTCACGGTGGCGCCCGTCGCCGGGTCGAAGCTCAAGCGCTCGGCGGTCGACCTGGCCACGGCCGGCTCGACGATGGTCGTGCTCCGGCCCAACCGGGCCGGACTGCGCGAGCTCCGGCGGACCGGCAAGCTCCAGGTCCGGGCCAAGTTCACCTTCACCCCGTGCGGCGGCGAGGCGAGCAGCGTGGTCCGCAAGTACACCCTGCAGAAGCGGTGAGCGCACCGGAGGAGCGTGCGACCGAGGTCCGCTACCACCACAGCCCGTCGTTCCTCGGCGTCCTGGAGGAGGCGGCCTGCGCGCTGCTCGTCTCGACCTACCAGGCCGGGCAGCTCGTCGCGATCGGCGTCGCGGATGGCCGGCTGAGCTTCTCCTTCCGCCGGTTCGACCACGCCATGGGCGTGGCGGTGGGTCCGGACCGGCTGGCCGTCGGCGGCAAGAGCCAGGTCTGGACGCTGCGCGACCACCGGGACCTGGCGGCGACGATCGAGCCCCGGGGCCGGTACGACCGGTGCTGGCTGCCGCGGTCCTCGGTCGAGACCGGGGCGATGCAGTGCCACGAGGTCGCCTGGGGGACCACCGAGACCGGGGAACCCGACCTGTGGGTCGTGAACACGCTGTTCTCCTGCCTGGCCGGGGTCGACGAGCGCTACAGCTTCGTGCCGCGCTGGAGGCCGCCGTTCATCTCCGCGCTGGCGCCCGAGGACCGCTGCCACCTCAACGGCCTGGCGATGCGCTACGGGCAGCCCGCCTACGTCACCGCGATGGCGCCCTCGGACGAGGCGCGCGGGTGGCGCGCGGTGCGCAACGACAGCGGCCTGGTCCTCGACGTCGGCTCCGGCGAGGTGGTGACCGAGGGGCTCGCGATGCCGCACTCGCCCCGCTGGCACCAGGGCAGCCTGTATGTCCTCAACTCCGGCTGGGGACGGCTCGAGCGGGTGGATCCGGCCTCGGGCCGGCGCGACGTGGTCGCCACTCTCCCGGGCTACGCGCGCGGCCTCGCCTGTCACGGCCACCTGGCCTTCGTGGGCCTGTCCAAGATCCGCGAGACCGCGATCTTCGGCGGCGCTCCGATCGCGGAGTACCACGACCGGCTCAAGTGCGGGCTCGGCGTGATCGACCTCCGCACCGGCGAGACGGTCGCGACGCTCGAGTGGGAGAACGGCATCGACGAGATCTTCGACGTGCAGGTCGTGCCCGGGGCGCGCTGCCCCGTCCTCGGCCTGCCGTCCGGCGACGAGGCATGGGTGCTGCCGGGCCACCAGAGGGCCTGAGCCGGCGCTGCTTGACCACGCGCAGCTCGGCGGGACGGCGGTCGAGGTCTGCCCAGGGGTGCCGGGGCGTGGGTGTGGCCCCGCGGGCCGTGGCCGGCGGGGTCGGGTCGTCAGGATATGTCGCTGGTGGGTGAGGTCGTTGATGTAGACGCGCCCCAGTGGGCTGGTCCAGCGGAAGATCCGCGGTGCGATGAGTTCGTAGTTCCAGCCGCCGTTGGTCTTGTACCGGTGGTGGTGCCGGCACAACGGTGCGAGGTTGCACGAGCAGGTCGGGCCACCCTGGTCGTAGCCGATGATGTGGTCGCCGTCGCAGGACGGGGACGGTCTGGTGCAGTGCATGAAGACGCAGGTCGGGTGGGTCAGGTTCATCTGCTCCCGGAGGAGCGGGGTGGGGTCGTGGCCCTGGTTCCAGCGGTGTTCGTTGAGGTCGATGACCTGACGCACGTGCACGCCGGCGCCCTGGCACCAGTCGTGGACCTGGTCGATGGAGTGGAACGACCGGGTGTTCTCCAGCTTGGCGAAGGGTCCGCCGTC
>JAOPXG010000339.1 GCA_025965275.1 Nocardioides sp. | reverse complement strand
ACCACCTCGGCCCTCGCCCTCCTCGCCGGCCCTGCCGCGCTCGCCAACGAGCGCACCGTCGACGACTCGACCCTCACCCCCCGCACCCACTTCGTGCTGCAGCCGCTCAACCCGGACGGCACCACGCCCGCGCCCGCCGCGAACGGCGAAGCCATCCCGAACATCGACTCGGTGAAGGCGACCATCCGGAAGTACTACAACGCCAGCAGCGCCGGCATCGCGGACAAGACCAGCTCGCCCTACATCACCGAGATGCAGGGCCTCGAGCAGGCGATCCTGAGTCGGCTGCCCGACCCCGCACCCGCACCGAACCTCGCCGTCGTCCTCGACGCCGACGACACCACGCTCTGGACCTACGACATGGAGGACGGGGCGATGCACTTCAACTTCGACCCCACGATCCAGAACGACGACTGGGTGATCCCCGGCAAGTTCCCGGCCACGCCGGGCATGGTCGACTTCGTCAACGAGGTCCAGGACCGCGGCTACGACGTCTACGGCCTCACCGGCCGCAGCGCCAGCCAGGAGCAGGCGACCCTCGACAACCTCACCAAGGTGGGCTACGACGAGTTCGACGCCGACAACTTCTTCACGAAGTTCGACGCCACGTCGCCGAAGCCGGACTACCTCGACTGCCACACCAGCGTCGACCCCGCGGACGACCCGGCCAAGTGCACGACGGTCGAGTACAAGGCCGGGACCCGCGCCTACATCGAGTCGACCGGCGAGACGATCGTCCTCAACATCGGTGACCAGTACTCCGACCTCCAGGGCGGCCACGCGCTGAACAGCGTGAAGCTGCCGAACCCGACGTACTACCTGCCCAGCCCCAACGTGCAGGGCGCCCCGGCCGGCGACGCCGACCTCGTGCTGCCGACCGAGTTCGACATGGCGGCCGACGGCTCCAGCGGTCTCACGACCCCCGGTGACGAGATCCCGAACATCGACAACGACAAGGCCGCGATCCGCGCGTACTACGGCGCCACCAACGGCATCGCGGACAAGGACGCCTCGCCGTACATCACCCAGATGTCGACCATCGCCAAGAAGTGGAAGCAGCGGCTCACCCACATCTGCGCCACCGGCGTGAAGAAGAAGCAGCACCCGGCCGTCGTCTTCGACGCCGACGACACGACGCTGATGACCTACGACATGGAGGACGGCGCGATGAAGTTCAACTTCGACCCGACCCTCCAGAACACGTGGGTGCAGGAAGGCCGCTTCCCGGCCACCCCGAAGATGCCCGGTGTCGTCAACGCGGCCGCCAAGGCGGGCTGCAAGATCGTCGGCCTGACCGGCCGCAACAACGCCCAGCGCGTCGCGACGCTCGACAACCTGGCGCGGTACTACCACGACGCGAACGGCAACCCGCTGTTCAAGTCGGCGTTCTACTTCACCAAGTGGACCAGCACCGACACCCCGCCGGCGTACGTCGACTGCGGCCTCGACGGCAACACCTCGTCCTGCTCGACGATCGACTACAAGGGGTCGACCCGGAAGCACGTCCAGGACAAGCTGGGACTGCACATCGTCGCGAACTTCGGCGACCAGTACAGCGACCTGATCGGCGGCTCGTCCGACCGGGCCGTGAAGCTGCCGAACCCGACGTACTACCTGCCCTGAGCCGCTCTATCAGCCGCCTGCGCCGCAGCCTCGCCTGAGGCTGCGGCGCAGGACCACGGCCGTGGTGCCGTCGCGGTAGTAGCGGCGGCGCCGGTCGATCTCGATGAAGTCGCGGGCGGCGTAGAAGGCGATCGCGCCGGCGTTGTCCTCGCGTACCTCCAGCAGCAGCCGGTCGGCGCCGCCCCGCTCGGCGGCCTCGACGACGGCGTCCAGGAGCGCGCTGGCCAGACCCGTACGGCGGTGGTCGGCGTCGACCGCGATCCGCTGGAGCTCGGCGATGTCGGCGACGATGCTGGCGGTCGCGTGGCCGACGACCCTCTTCCCGTCGCGGCCGTCCACCTCGGCGACCAGGTAGGTGATCGTCGGCAGGTTGCCGGTGACGCCTTCGCGCACGAGGCCCTCCGACCAGGCGTCGGCGCCGAGGTTGTCGAGCTCGAGGTCGGCGATCGCCTCGACGTCGTCCGGCGTCGCCGGGCGGATGGTCACGAGACGCGCTTCGGGGCGTGCGCCGCCTCCGCGTCCGGACGCCGGAGGTAGAGCGGCTCGGGGTCGCACAGCTCGGCCCGCTCCTCGGCCACCACCCGGGCCAGCCACCCGGCGCTCGGTGCTGCCGGGCCGGCGCGGTGCGGGAAGGCGTCGGGATAGAGGACGCCGCCCTCGCCGACCACGACGTCGTCGGTCGCGAGCGTCGCGGGCTTGTCGACGACCGGCCCCTCGAGGCGGTTGCCGCGCTCGTCGTAGCGCGCGAGGTAGACCTCCTTGCGGCGCGCGTCGGTCGCCACCACGAACTCGGTGGAGACGGCGCCGCTGTCGGCCGCCTCGACCGCGAGCACGTCGAGCGAGCACACGCCGTACACCGGGATCTCGAGGACGAAGGCCAACGTCCGGGCCGTGACCAGCCCGACCCGCAGGCCGGTGAACGGCCCCGGCCCGACGCCCGCCGCGATCGCGGTGAGGTCCTGGCGCACGATCCCCGCCTGCGCCATCGCCTGCTCGATCAGCGGGGCGAGCTGCTCGGCGTGCTTCATCGGCCGCTCGGCCGTCAGCTCGACCACGACGTCCTCGCCGTCGTGGAGCGCGACGGTGACGTGCGGGGTGGCGGTGTCGAAGGCGAGGAGCACGCGCCGAATCTAACGCGTTGCCGAACCCTTGCTGTCCTGTGGATCTCGTGTGGCCCGGTTGTGGAGATCTCCGCCCTAGTGTTCTGGATGTCGGCAGGAAACATGGCCGGCACCGGAAGCCCCGGAACTGGGGGGTAACAGGGCATCCGGTCGACATGAGGACCGACGGTCGCGGGACGTGGGGATCCGCGGGCTCTGGGGGGAGTGCCATCGGTCGGTTCCGGAAGGCCCGTTCCGCGCGCTTGGCTTCGGCCATGAAGGCGGGACGGGCCTTCTCTTCATTCCCGGTGACGCCTGGTCCCGGTCAGGACCGGCATCCTGCCCGGTGCTACTGACCGCCCGCGCGATCGCCTGACGGGAAGCCGTGCTCCACGCCCCAGGCGGTGGCCTGGGTCCGGCTGTGGATCCCGATCTTGCGGTACACCGACCGGATCACGCTCTTGACGGTGTTGATGCTCAGGTAGAGCTCCGCCGCGATCTCGTCGTTCGACTGTCCGCTCACGATCAGGGCGAGCACGGACTGCTCGCGCGGCGACAGGTTGATGTCACGACCGAGCTGGCGCCGGCGGTCCGCTTGGTTGTCGAGGTCGGTCTGCGAGCCGTCCTCGAGGCGACCGGCGGCGAAGTCCTCGATCGCGACGACCAGCTCGAGGGCGTCGGAGCCGAAGGGCACCGAGGCGACCGCCCCCATGCCGAGGGCGCGGGCGGTCAGGCCGGGCTGCAGCTCCCGGGACAGCGCGAGCACGCGGCCCGGGTGCCGCTTGATCGCAAGCTCGAGGTCCTCTCCCGTGCCGTCGTGCAGGCCGAACACGTCGTACAGGACCAGGTCGGCCCGGGGCAGCTCGTCGGGCGGGATCAGCAGCACGCGCTCGACGTACGGCTCGAGGAGCCGCTGCACGCCGGCGATCACGATCGGGTGCTCGCTCAGGAGCGTGGTGCGCACGGGGCGCGGCCCGCTGGGCACGGGCAGTCCGGACATGGGGTCATCACCTCGTCGACGGGTTGCTCTGGCAACGCTTCAACGTCGCAATTCCCCGTCGCACTTCTCCCAAAACGCGGCGACACCCACCCCCCGGGTGATTTGTCCCATCTCACCCGGGTCTCAGTCGTCGATGCGGTTGCCGTCCGCGTCCCAGTGCGCCTCGACCTTCTTGCTCGGCTGCACCCGCGGGGGTTCGCCGGGCATCTTCGGGTAGTCGGGCGGGAAGTTCAGCTCGCCGCCGGGCAGCTCCTCCCAGAGCCTGAGCAGCGGCTCGAGGGAGTGCGCCGTGTCGTCGATGGTCGCCCACGGGTCGCCGTCCTTGAGGCGCTCGGGGACCGTGAAGAGGTTGTAGTCGCGCGGGTCGGTGACGCCGGCCAGCTCGTCCCACGTCACCGGCGTGGAGACCGGCGCGCCGGGCAAGGGGCGCAGCGAGTACGCCGAGGCGATCGTCCGGTCGCGGTTGTTCTGGTTGAAGTCGACGAAGATCCGCTGCCCGCGCTCCTCCTTCCACCACTCGACGGTGACGCCCGGGTCGCGACGGGCGAGCTCACGGCCGAAGCCGATCGCGGCGTGCCGCAGGTCGGTGAACTCCCACTCCGGCTTGATCCGCACGAAGATGTGGACGCCCCGGTTGCCCGAGGTCTTGGGGTAGCCGGTGATGCCGAGCTCCTCGAGCAGCTCGCGGGCGACCCCGGCCACGCGCACGGCGTCACCGAAGGTCGTGCCCGGCTGCGGGTCGAGGTCGATGCGCAGCTCGTCAGGGTGGTCCACGTCGTCGCGGCGGACCGGCCACGGGTGGAAGACGAGCGTGCCCATGTGGGCGCACCACACCGGCACGGCGATCTCGGTCGGGCAGATCTCGTCGGCCGTGCGCCCGGACGGGAACGTCACCTGGACGGTCTCGAGGTAGTCGGGAGCGCCCTTCGGCACCCGCTTCTGGTAGAACGCGTCGGCGTCCTTGTCCTGCGGACCGGTTGCCAGCCGCATCCCCTCGCGGACCCCTGAGGTCCAGCGCTCGAGGGCGGTCGGGCGGTTGCGCAGCGCGCGCATCAGACCGTCGTCGACGCTCGCGAAGTACTCCGCGACCATCAGCTTGGTGACCTCGGGCGTGCTGTCGGTCGCCTCGTAGATGACCCGGTCGGGGCTGGAGACGCGGACGGCCCGCCCCCCGGCGTCGACCTCCGCGGCAGGCGGCTTCGGCATCGGTCAGATCGCCCGGACGCGGTTGTTGCGCGGGTGGTGCTCGAGCTCGACCAGGCCGAGCGCCTCGAGCAGCGGCGGCAGGTACATGCCGAACCGGCCGCGGTAGCCGTTGCGCCGGCCGTACCACCCTCCGACCGGGTTGTCCTCGGCCCTCCCCCGTGCCTCGACGGAGCCCTCGGGCGCGGGCTTCTTCTCGTCGGCCGCGCCGAGCGGCACCCAGTCGCCGCGCTCACGCAGCATCGCGGCGAGGTCGTACATCTCGTACGACGAGCTGCCGGGCGCCGTGGTCAGCTGCCAGGGGTCGTCCTGGGTGCCGGTTCCGTCCATGGGGCCACGCTAGCGGGGGCCACCCTCAGAGCAGCGAGTTCGGCTGGAAGGTGGGGCTCTGGTCGAGGTCCTCCTTCGCCGGCCGCACGAACTCGAAGCCGGCCGTCGTGACGACCTGGTGGTCGTCGTCGAGCAGCGAGCCCGTGCACTCGACGTGCAGCGGCGGGAGGTGGAAGGCGTTGCGGCCGATCTCCTTCGCCGTACCCACGAACGCGATCGGGCGCCCGAGCGGACGCGAGCACACCCCGCAGATCCGGCTCAGCGCGCACTGGGTGACCCACTTGCGGTCCAGCATGCCCACCCTGGTCGCCGTACTCATGCGGTCTTGCTCCGGTAGTAGCCACCAGTCTCGGTACGACGGGACGGCCGCTCGTCGTCCGTGCGACGGCCGCGGTCGATCGACGGCGACGGCGGCTCCGGCTTGTCGGAGGACGTCATCGAGTTCGGCAGCGACAGCTTCATGATCGTGCGCAGCGCCTGGCCGTACTGCTGGTGCAGCGGCCCGGTCGTGTACGGGATGTCGTACTTGTCGCAGAGCGCCCGGACCTTCTCGGCGATCTCGGGGTAGCGGTTGCTCGGCAGGTCGGGGAAGAGGTGGTGCTCGATCTGGAAGCCGAGGCTGCCCGAGAGGATGTGCAGCAGCCGGCCGCCCTCGAAGTTCGCCGAGCCGAGCATCTGGCGCAGGTACCACTCCGCGCGGGTCTCGTCCTCGAGCTCCTCCTCGGTGAAGTGCAGCGCACCGTCGGGGAAGTGCCCGCAGAAGATGATCATGTAGGACCACAGGTTGCGGGCCAGGTTGGCCGTCGCGTTGGCCTTGAGCGTCGACTTCCACTGCGGTCCACTGAGGGCCGGGTAGACGATGTAGTCCTTGATGACCTGGTTGCGGCCCTTGCGCGCGATCTGGCGCAGCTGCCGCTTCATCTCGACCGGGTCCTTCTTGCCCTTGCGGATCGCCTCGA
>JAOPXG010000292.1 GCA_025965275.1 Nocardioides sp. | reverse complement strand
GAGGAACCCGCCGTAGTGGTCCACGGTGTCGGGGAGTGCGGGGAAGACCGGGAGGCCGTCGAGGGCGAAGTTGACCTTCGCCGAGACGCCGCGGAACTTCATCCGGCGGATGTTGTCGACCAGGTCGAGCGGGAGCTCGCGCGGGTCGACGAGGTCGAGGAACGTACGGCGCGGGTCGAGCGCGGACACCACGGTCGGCGCCCGGAACTCGGTGCCGTCCTCCAGCACGACCCCGACCGCACGGCCCCCGTCGGTCAGCACCGAGCCGACCTGGGCGCCGAGCCGGATCTCGGCGCCGTAGGCCTGCGCCGCCCGAGCGAGCACCTGGGTGAAGCCGCCGTTGCCGCCCTTGTGGAACGCCCACGAGCCGAGGTGTCCGTCGTGCTCGCCCATCTTGTGGAAGAGCAGCACCAGCCCGGAGCCGGGCGACATCGGCCCGACCTTGGAGCCGATGATCGACGAGGACGCGTGGTAGCCCTTGATGGCCTCGTGCTCGAAATAGTCGTCGAGCCAGTCGGCGGCGCTGCCGGTCAGTAGGCGGACGACGTCGTGCATCGTCTTGCGGTCGATGCCGCCGAGGTGGTCCATCAGCCACTTGACGTCGACCTCGTCCTCGGGGTCCTTGCTGAAGACGTCGGGCGGCGCGTTGTCGAAGAGCGGCCGGATCACCTGGCACACCCGGTCGAGGTCGCGGTGGTAGCGCTCGTAGGCGTCCGCGTCGCGCGGCGAGTGGCGGCGGACCTCCTGGAGGTTCTGGGCGTGGTCGTCACCGAAGAGGAGGTAGTCGCCGTCGCCGGTGGGGTGGAACGACGACGGCATCATCAGCGGCAGGAAGCCGTGCTTGACCAGGTCGAGCTCGTGGATGATCTCCGGCCGCAGCAGGCTCAACGCGTAGGAGAACGTGGTGAACGAGAAGCCGGGCATCAGCTCCTCGGTGATCGCCGCGCCGCCGACCAGGTCGTTCTTCTCCAGGACCAGCGTGCGGAGGCCGGCCTTGGCCAGGTAGGCGGCGTTGGTCAGGCCGTTGTGGCCTCCGCCGACGACGATCGCGTCGTACTCGTGGCTCGACGTCTGACCAGTCATGCCTTCTTCCTCTCCGGGTCGAAGAACGGCATCGGGGTCGTGGTGACCCGCACCGTCGTGTTGTGGTGGTTGATCGCGAGCTCCAGCCGGAGGTCGGTGCCGGGCGCGGCGAGGTCGGGCCGGACCCGGGCGATGCCGATGTGCCGCTGCAGCACGGGGGAGTAGACGAAGCTCGTGCAGTAGCCGACCTCGGTGCGGTCGTCGTCGAGGATCATCGACTCGTAGGGCAGCGGGTGCTCGGACTTCGGCGGGAAGAGGTCGGCCTCGCGGTAGAGCCGGTCCCAGTCGTGGGGGTCGACCACGACGCCGGTGGTCGCCCACCGTGAGGTGCCGTCGACCAGCTCGCGGCGGATCGCCTCCGAGCCGACGAAGCGGCGCGACCCGTCGCGGACGCCGCGGAGCATCCAGCCGAGGCCGAGCTCCTTGGGCGTCACGCAGTCGGCGTCGCTCAGCGTGAGCCGCGCGTCGTGCCACTCCACGTCGACCAGCGGCAGGCCGGCCTCGATCCGCAGCGTCATCAGCGCCTCCTCGCCGAACGGCCGGATACTGTGCGGCCGGCCGGCCTCCAGGACGGCGTCGAGCACTGCGGTGGCGTCGGCGGCGGCGGCCGTCAGCTCGAAGCCGAGGTCGCCGGTGTAGCCGGTGCGCGACAGCGTGACCGACGCGTCCGCGACCTTGGCGGGCACGTGGTCGAAGTACGCCAGCGCCTCGGCCTCGGGCATCAGCGACGCCAGCACGGCCCGCGAGCGCGGACCCTGGACGGCGAGCATCCCGTAGTCGTCGGTGACGTCCTCGAGCTGCACCCGCAGCCCGGTCGCCAGCTCCTGGAACCACGACAGCGCCGGCCGCCCCGCGGTGAGCAGGAACTCGTCGGTCGAGTGTCGGAACACGACCCCGTCGTGCATGACGAAGCCCCGGTCGTCGCACCACGCCGAGTAGTGCGCCTGACCCGGACGACACGTCCGGATGTCGCGCACCAGCGACCCGGCGAACAAGCGCTCGGCGTCCGGCCCGGTCACGGCGTACTTGTAGAGCGGTGAGGTGTCGAAGACACCCACGCCGTTGCGCACGGCGAAGTACTCGTGCTTCGGGGCATGGGTGTAGCGCAGTGGCGACAGCTGACCCTGCCAGTGCGTGTACAGGTGCTGCGAGTTGAGCTCGCTGAGCCGGTCGTGGAACGGCGTCGTCCTGATCATGGGGGTCCTTCCGGGCGATGGGTCAGCATATTCAGAGCACGGCGTCGAGGAAGGTCCTGGTCTCCGGGAACCGGGGCGATCCGACCATCTGCTCCGGCGTCCCCTCCTCGAGGATCCGGCCCTCGTGGAAGAAGCACATCCGGTCGGCGACCTCGCGGGCGAAGCCCATCTCGTGGGTCACCACCATCATCGTCATGTGCAGGTCGGTGGCCAGCGCGGTCATCACCGAGAGCACCTCACCGGTGAGCTCGGGGTCGAGTGCCGAGGTCGGCTCGTCGAAGAGCATCACGTCGGGCTGCATGGCCAGCGCGCGGGCGATGGCCACGCGCTGCTGCTGGCCGCCGGACAGGCGGATCGGGTGCTCACCGGCCTTGTCGGCGAGTCCCACCCGGTCGAGCAGGTCGAGCGCGCGGGCCTTGACCGCCGCCTCCTTCTCCCCGGCGCAGATCGGGCCCGTCATCACGTTGCCCAGCACGGTCATGTTGGGGAACAGGTTGAACTGCTGGAACACCATGCCGGTCCGCAGCCGCAGCTCGCGGATCTGGCGGCGCTTGCGCCGGGTCCGGTGGCCGCCGGAGAGGCGGACGCCGGACACCTCGATCGACCCCTCGCTCGGGTCCTCGATCATGTTCACGCAGCGCAGCAGCGTGGACTTGCCTGACCCGGACCGGCCGAAGATCACGACCACCTCGCCACGCTGGACCTCGAGGTCCACGCCCTTGACGACCTCGAGGCCCCCGAAGCGCTTGTGCAGCCCGTCGATGCGGACGATGGGATCGCTCATGCTGCGAGCCCTCCGCCGCCGCCGTGGGGCTGGACCGGGAGGGCCTTCGTGGGCGTCCGCACGTAGCCGCGGGCCAGCCTGTTCTCCAGCTGCCGCTGGAAGAGGGTGAAGATCGCGGTGAGTCCCCAGTAGATCAGCGCGCACGCGAGATAGGCCTCGAGGTTCTTGAAGTCGGCCTTGCCCAGCAGCTGGGCCCGCCGGAAGATCTCCGCGCTGGCCACGGTGACGCCGAGGAAGGACACCAGCGCGGTGTCCTTCATCATCGCGATGAACTCGTTGCCGGTCGGAGGGATGATCACGCGGAACGCCTGCGGCAGGATCACGCGCCGCATCTTCTGGCCCTGGGTCATCCCGAGCGCGTCCGCGGCCTCGCCCTGGCCGATGGCGACGGCCTGGATGCCGGCCCGGAAGATCTCGGTCATGTAGGCGCCGTAGTTCAGGCCCAGCGCCAGGGTGCCGGCCATGGCGGCCGAGAGGACGAACACCGAGTCGAAGTCGGGCGGCAGCCAGGTGTAGCGGTCGGCGAGGTTGCGGCCGACCGGCGGCAGCGCCAGGTAGATCAGGAACATCTGCACGATGAGGGGCGTGCCCCGGAAGAACGACACGTAGAACCCCGAGATGCCGTAGGCGACCGGGTTCCTCGACAGCCGGGCCAGCGCTCCCATCGTGGCGAGCACGACCGCGATGGCGATGCCCCCGACCGCCATCACCATCGTGTAGCGCAGGCCTCCGGCGATGTAGCGGATGTTGTCGCGGATCCAGTCGCGGTCGAAGCCCGCGGCCAGGACGAAGAGGGCGAGCAGCACGAAGAGCACGACCCAGACGGCGGCGACCTTCAGCCGGAACGGCACCCGCGCGCTGGCGAGCGCGAGCCGCTCCAGCCGCGACTCGTCGCTCGCTGCCGGGTTCACTGCTGGACGGTCAGGTCGGCTCCGTCGTACCACTTCTTCGACAGCTCCGTGAGCGTGCCGTCGTCGTGCATCTCGCCGACGATCCCGTCGACGGCCTCGGCCAGGCTGGCCGGGTCGAGCTCGGAGGACTTGTCGATGGCGATCGCCAACGGCTCGTAGAACACCGGATCGCCGACGATCTTCACCGGGTTGCCCGCGTCGATGTAGCCCTGGGCCGTCGTCGACGACGTGATCACCGCGTCGAGGCGGGTGCCGTCACCCAGCGCGAGGTCCTGCAGCGCGGTGGTGTCGGTGTCGTAGCCGGAGACCACCGCGTCGTCGATCACGAAGTCGAAGGTGAACCCCTTGATCGCCAGGGTCTTGGTGAGGAACTGGTCGTAGGTGCAGCCGGAGCAGACGCCGATCTTCTTGCCGTCCAGGTCCGTGCTCAGGTCGCTGACGCTGGTGTTGTCCTCGTTCACGACGACCACCGCGGGCGTGTAGTAGTACGGCTGGGTGAAGTCGAGGACCTTCTGCCGGTCGTTGGTCGGTGTCATCGACCCGACGCTCATCTGCCAGCGGTTGTTCCAGCCGCCGGCGGTGATGACGTCCCAGGACGGCGTCTCCCACGCGATCTTCACGCCGAGCCGCTTGGCGATCTCGGTCGCCACGTCGATGTCGAAGCCGACGTACGTGCCCGACTTGGGGTCGAGCGAGGACTGCGGCGGGTACGCCGGGTCGGTCGACACCGTGATCGTGCCCTTGTCGCAGATCTCGGCGAGCGCGTCACCGGAGGCGCCGGTCGTGCCGCACACGCCGCTCCCGGCCGGAGGGGCGTCGGCTGCGTCGCTCCCGCCGTCGCTTCCGCATCCGGTGAGGACCAGGGCCAGTAGGGCCGTCGTCGCGATCAGTGAGTGCCGCTTGAGCATGGAGCGCCTCCTCGGGTCGGACGCACACCCGCGTCCGTTTGCAGAATGGCAGAAGAATGCCGCGCGCAGCAGCAGATCGCCGGGAACATTT
>JAOPXG010000269.1 GCA_025965275.1 Nocardioides sp. | reverse complement strand
CGCGTCGACGAGGTGGCCATCGCCGCCACCACCCAGATCGGCGACCAGGGCCTGACCATCGGCCGCACCGCCGCGCTGCTCGCCGGGCTGCCGCAGAGCGTCCCCGGCTACGCGATCGACCGGATGTGCGCCGGCGCGATGACCGCGGTCACCACGACGGCGTCCGGCATCGCCTTCGGCGCGTACGACGTCGTGATCGCCGGCGGCGTCGAGCACATGGGCCGGCACCCGATGGGCGAGGGCGTCGACCCGAACCCGCGGATCATGTCCGAGCGGATCGTGAACCCGGACGCGCTGGTGATGGGCAAGACCGCCGAGAACCTGCACGACCGCTACCCGACGATCACCAAGGAGCGCGTCGACGCCTACGCCGTGCGCTCGCAGGACAAGACGGCCGCGGCGTACGACGCCGGCCTGCTGCAGCCCGACCTGGTGCCCGTCGCCACCCGCTCCGAGGAGCTCGGCTGGGGTCTCGCGACCACCGACGAGCCGATGCGTCCCGGCACCACCATGGAGACGCTCGCCGCCCTGAAGACCCCCTTCCGCCCGCACGGCAAGGTGACCGCGGGCAACGCGGCCGGCATCAACGACGGCGCCACCGCCGCCCTGCTCGCCGACGAGGAGACCGCGCGCGAGCTCGGCCTCCCGGTCAAGATGCGGCTGGTGTCCTACTCCTTCGTGGGCGTCGAGCCCGAGGTGATGGGCGCCGGCCCGATCCCTGCGACCGAGAAGGCGCTCGACCAGGCCGGCCTCACCATCGACGACATCGGCGCTTTCGAGGTCAACGAGGCCTTCGCCGTGCAGGTACTGGCCTTCCTGGAGCACTTCGGCATCGCCGACGACGACCCGCGCGTGAACCCGTACGGCGGCGCGATCGCCATGGGCCACCCGCTCGCCAGCTCGGGTGTCCGGCTGATGACGCAGCTCGCGGCGTCGTTCGAGGAGCGCCCCGACGTCCGCTACGGCCTGACGACCATGTGCATCGGCATCGGCATGGGCGGCACCGTCATCTGGGAGAACCCCCACTACACCGGAGAGGCGGCCTGACATGGCGATCGACCAGTTGCTCGCCCGCGCCCAGGAGATCTCGTCCGACGCCGAGCGCGTCACCGAGGCCAAGCTCCGCAAGGTCACCCTGCCCGGCGGTGCCGGCGTCCTGGGCCTGATCACCCTCGACAACGGCGAGGACCACACCAAGCCGAACACGTTCGGTCCCCGCGGCCTGATCTCGCTCAACACCGCGATCGACGCCGCCCTCGCCGACGACGAGATCTCCGCGATCGGCGTGACCGGCAAGCCGTTCATCCTCGCGGCCGGCGCCGACCTCACGTCCATCTCCGGGGGCGGCAGCCCCAGTGACGGGCAGAGTGCGGTCCGCGTCGTGGCCGAGCTCGGCCACGCGGTGTTCCGCAAGCTGGGCGAGGCCGGTGGCAAGACGTCGTTCGGGTTCATCAACGGTCTCGCGCTCGGCGGCGGCCTCGAGGTCGCGCTGCACTGCGACTACCGCACCGTGATGGACAGCGCCCCCGCGCTCGGACTGCCCGAGGTCATGCTCGGCCTGGTCCCCGGCTGGGGCGGCGCCTATCTGGTGCCCAACCTGGTCGGCGCCGACAAGGCCGTGACCGTGATCCTCGAGAACCCGCTCAACAACGGCAAGACGCTCGGGGGCCTGGCGGCCTACGAGCTCGGCCTGGCCGACGCCGTCTTCGGCGGCGCCGACTTCCTGGAGCAGTCGCTGCTCTGGGCGTCGGCCGTGCTGCGCGGCGAGATCGTCGTCGAGCGGCCCGAGGTCGACAAGGGCGAGGCCTGGGACGCCGCCGTCGCGCGCGGCAAGGCCCTCGCCGAGGCCAGGACCGGTGGCGCCAGCCCCGCCGCGAAGAAGGCGGTCGAGCTGATCGCCGCGGCGAGGACCGCGACCCGCGACGAGGGCTTCGCGGCCGAGGACGACGCGCTCGACGCGATGTCGAAGACCCCGGAGCTGATCGCGAGCCTCTACGCCTTCGACCTGGTGCAGAAGCGGGCCAAGCGCCCGGCCGGCGCGCCCGACCGGGCGCTGGCCCGTCCGGTCACCAAGGTCGGCATCGTCGGCGCGGGCCTGATGGCCAGCCAGCTGGCGCTGCTGTTCGTACGACGCCTCGAGGTGCCGGTCGTGCTGACCGACCTCGACCAGGAGCGCGTCGACAAGGGGGTGGGCTACGTCCACGCCGAGATCGACAAGCTGCTCGCCAAGGGCCGGATCAACCAGGACAAGGCCAACCGCCACAAGGCGCTGGTGACTGGCGCGGTCGACAAGGGCGAGCACTTCGCCGACGCCGACTTCGTCATCGAGGCCGTCTTCGAGGAGATGTCGGTCAAGAAGTCGGTCTTCGCCGACGTCGAGAAGGCCGTCTCCCCCGAGTGCATCCTGGCGACCAACACCTCGTCGCTGTCGATCACGGAGATGGCGGCCGACCTCGAGCACCCCGAGCGGGTCGTCGGCTTCCACTTCTTCAACCCGGTCGCGGTGATGCCGCTGCTCGAGATCGTCAAGGGCGAGCAGACCGACGACGCCACGCTCGCGACGGCGTTCGCGACCGGCAAGGCCCTGAAGAAGACCACGATCCTCGTCAACGACAGCCCGTCGTTCATCGTGAACCGCCTGCTCGGCCGCTTCATGGGCGAGGTCGGGCGCATCGTAGACGAGGGCACGCCGGTGCCGGTCGCGGATTCGGCGTTCGCCGGGGTCGCGCCGATGCCGCCCTTCATGCTCCTCTCCCTGGTCGGCCCCGCGATCGCGCTGCACAACAACGAGACCCTCCACCGCGCGTTCCCGGACCGCTTCTACGTCTCCCCCGCGCTCGAGCGCGTGGTGGCGGCGAAGAAGACGTCCTACTACGGCCCGGACGGCGCGATCGACCCCGAGGTCGACGCGCTGCTCGAGAAGCCGGACAACCCGGTCGTGCTCGAGCCCGGCGAGGTCCGCACCCGCGTGCTCACCGGTCTCGCCGACGAGGCGCGCCGGATGCTCGACGAGGGTGTCGTCGTCGCAGCCGAGGACCTCGACCTGGCGATGATCACCGGCGCCGGCTTCTCGTTCTGGAACGGCGGCCTGACGATGCTCCTCGAGCGCGAGGGGCTCGGGAAGTTCCACTGAGCCACGAGCCGTTGAGGCGGTCGACTTCCGCGACCAGGTCACCCTGGTCGTAGAAGTCGGCCGCGGCCCGGTGCACGTGCCCGCGCGGCGGAACGCCGCGCGAGCTAGGGCTCGGGGAAGGGCAGCGTGACGCGGAAGGTGCTGCCGCGCCCGAGCTCGCTCTCCAGCGAGACCGCACCACCATGGGCGGCGACGATCGAGCTGACGATGTCGAGCCCGAGGCCGGTGCCGGGGATGTGCAGCTCGAGCGCGCGGCCGCCGCGGAAGAAGCGGTTGAAGACCTGGTCGACCTCGTGGGGGGCGATGCCGATCCCGGTGTCGATGACCTCCAGCACGATCCCTTCGCGGTCCCGCCGCAGCACGACCGTGACCGAGCCGCCGTCGTCGGTGTACTTCACGGCGTTCGAGACCAGGTTGTCGACCACCTGGCGGATGCGCTGCTCGTCGACGGAGAGCCAGAGATCGTCGGGTACGTCGACCGCGATGGACACGCGTCGCTTGTCGGCCTGAGGCCGCGCGGCCTCGACGGCGTACCGCACCAGCCTGGCCAGGTCGACGTCGGTACGCCGGAGCTGCAGGCCGCCCTCGCCGTCCCGTCCGACCTGGAGCAGGTCGGACAGCAGCGCCTGCAGCCGGACGGCGTTGCGCTGGACCACCCGCAGCTGGGCCTGTGCCCCCGGCGGGATCTCCTCGTCGTCGCAGAGGATCTCGAGGAAGCCGAGCACCGAGGTCAGGGGCGTGCGCAGTTCGTGGGACACCGACGACACGAACTCGTCCTTGACCTGCATGGCGCGCATCAGGTCGGTGATCTCCTGGTAGGCCAGTGCTGCCCCGATCCGCTCACCCGACGGCCCGCGCATCTGGCGGGCGGACGTGGAGAAGGCGGCCCGGGTGAGCGGGTCGTCGCCCACCCAGTAGCGGTAGTCGTCGAACTCCTCGCCCTGGGTGGCCCGGTAGGACGGCATGTCCTCCCTGGCCATCAGCGTCTTGCCGTCCAGGTAGTAGACGTGGCCGAGCTGGCCGGCCGAGCCCTCGTGGCCGTCGGGGAACGGGAGGTTCATCGTCTCGAGGTGGCGACGGTTCATCCGCTCGTAGCGACCGTCGCTCCCGATCAGCAGCAGCCCCACGTTCACGGTCTCGAAGATCGCCTCGAGCGTCTGCCGCTCGTGGTCGGCGTCGGCCTTGGCCGCCTTCAACCGCTCCTGGTGCTCCTGCTGCTCGGTGACGTCGAGGAGCTGGGCGATGAAGTGCTGTGGTTCGCCGTTCGCGTGCCGCACCAGGGCGACCGACAGGTCACCCCAGACGATCTTCCCGTCCGCGTGGCGGAAGCGCTTCCGCAGCCGGTAGGAGTCGATCTCACCGGCCAGGGACCGCTCGAAGAGGGCGACGTCGGCGTCGACGTCGTCGGCGTGGGTGAACTCCTGGAAGCCCATCCGGGCGAGCTGCGCCTCGTCGTACCCGAGCATGTCGCAGAGCGCCCGGTTGACCATCAGCGGCCGACCGTCGACCCCGACCAGGGCCATGCCGATCGGTGAGTGCTGCACGGTCAAGCGCCACAGGTCCGCGCCCTCGGAGGCCCCTTCCACCCGAATTCCCCTCCACCCCAAGACTGGTTGGAAACACACCGTAGACGACCCGGTGGGGACTGCGGCTCAGGCTGGGGCGAGGATGGCGTTGATGGCGGCGATGTGCGCCGGTGTCGAGCCGCAGCAGCCGCCGACCAGGTCGATCCCGAGTCCGGCCAGCCGGTCGGCGTGCGCAGCCAGGTCGCCGGGCGTGGCGTCGTACTCGAAGTGGTCGCCCACCACGTGCGGGAGTCCGGCGTTCGACTGGGCGACCAGGAGCAGTCCGCTGGGGCGGGCACCCACCATCTGCGCGGCGATGATCTCCATCTCGTCGGGACCTCGACCGCAGTTGGCGCCCACGGCGTCGGCACCTCCCGCGGCCAGGTGCGCCACGGCGTCGGCCGGGCGGACGCCCATCATGGTGCGGACGTTGGTGTCGAAGCTCATGGTCACCACGACCGGCAGGTCGGGTGCGACCTCACGCGCGGCAGCGAGTGCGGCGTCGGCCTCACCGAGGTCGCTCAGCGTCTCGACCAGCACCAGGTCGATGCCACCCTCGACCAGCGCGGCGAGCTGTTCGGCGAAGAGCGCCTGCGCCTGCTCGCCGGTCAGCGCACCGAGCGGCGCCAGCAGCTCGCCCGTCGGGCCGAGGCCGCCGGCGACGAGCAGCCCGTGCTCGTCCGCCACCGATCGTGCGATCCGCGCCGCGTCCCGGTTCACCTCGGCGAGGCGATCACCGAGCCCGTGCATGTCCAGACGCGGCCGGGTGCCGCCGAAGGTATTGGTCGTTAGCACCCGCGCCCCCGCCTCGGCGTACGCCGCGTGCGCCGCGCGGACGGCGTCCGGGTTCTCCAGGTTCCAGAGCTCCCCGGGGGCACCGTCCTCGAGGCCGCTGTCCTGGAGCAGGGTGCCCATGCCGCCGTCGAACAGCACCGGACGGTCCGCGCCCAGCAGCGCCGCGAGCCGGTTCATCGGCCCAGCCCGTCGAGATAGCCGGCGATCCGGTCGGCCGGCCACTCCGCCTCGAGCTCGGCGACCACGCGGTCGAGCACGTCGGCCGGCGTACCGTCGGCCTCGGTCCACGGCGACCGTTCCCAACCCGCCAGGTAGTCGTCGGCGCCGGTGTCACCGAGTCGCATCGCCGCCTCGTCGATGGCTTCCTGGAACCGCGGTGCGAGCTGGGACTTCACGGTCTCGTCGCCCGCCCGGGCCGCGACCATCGAGGGAAGCTCCCGCCACCGGGTCACCTGGAACTCCGTCATGCTCGGAGCCTAGGTCCGACGCCACCTCTCGTCGGCACCGTCCGGCGGGTGAACACCCACGCGCGTCTCGACTCCTGACCCCCAGCACGGCCCCCGTGTCAGAACGTCGACGCAGGAGCCGTACAACCACTGCGGTCGTAGCCTCGAACACATCCCAGCGAAAGGACCCATCCCATGTCCATCGACCGAGGGGTGCTCGCGATCTTGAATGCCAAGCCCGGCAAAGGCGACGAGCTCGGTGCGTTCCTGAAGCAGGGCCGCGAGCTGGCCGCCCAGGAGGAGGGCACCGTCACCTGGTACGCATTCCGACTCGACGACACGACGTACGGGATCTTCGACACCTTCGAGAGCGAAGAGGCGCGCCAGGCACACGTGAACGGCCAGATCCCGGCGGCGCTCCAGGAGGTCGGCTCGGACCTCCTGGCGAAAGCCGCCGACATCAAGCCGATCGACGTGCTCGCGGTCAAGTAGCCGCGAGCCGCGCGTTCCGGGACGCGCGTCTCGGGACTCAGGTGCGGCCAGTACGTAACGCCTGGGCCACGTCCGGACGGCCGTTCCTGTCAGCCATGGCGACTGCTGTTTCGACGTCGTACTCGATCGCCCGGTGGCTGACCTGCCACCCGGTCGTCGCCTTCCGGAGGACGGCGAACCGGGCGTGGGGCGTGCCCGCCTCAACGTGGTGTGGATAGGGAAGGTCGTCCGAGTACGCCGGCCAACCCAGGCTTCCTGGGTTGACGACGAGGGAGCCGTCCGGAAGGCGTCGCGTGCGTTGTAGGTGCGTGTGCCCGCACAGGTAGACCGAGTACTTGCCTGCGTCGTCGCCGAGGCGCTGCAGAATCTCGTTGTCGGTGGCTTCGCGGAGACCGGCCGGCTCGACGGTCTCCAGCAGGTAGCACAGGTCGTCAGTTGGCGCGCCGTGGAAGGCGAGCACGCCCGGCGCAACCTCCACCCGGGTCGGCAGAGTTTGCAGCCAGGCTCGATCAGCAGCCTGAAGTCGGTCCAGAGCAAGTCGGTCCGATGCGCCAAGGCGCTCCGGAGGGAGCTCCAGCAACTGGCGTTCGTGATTGCCGCGGATGGTGACGACTTCAGGCATGGCCCGCAGGCGGTCGAGGGTCCCGCGTGGGTCGACGCCGCCTGATGCGATATCGCCGAGATTGACCACGAGATCTGGGTCCTCCACTGCGATGGCGGTGAGGAACGCCTCCAGGGCGGGCGTGTTTCCGTGGAGGTCGGAAAAGATCGCGATCACCGTCACGAGGGGACGATATCGGGCGGAGCAGCACGCACCGTCACGCTGCCTGTGCCGGCAGCTGTCGAGGACGGTCTGGGACTTCACGGCCCGCCGTACCCCCGGCCGCGTCGTGTGATCGGGCCGGAGCGCGCTACAGTGGTTCCAGCGCCGACGTGCTTGCGTCGGTGACTCTCGGCTCAGCGTGTCGATCTCTCGCAGAGATCCCGTCGTGCCGTGTGCGTCGCGGGGTGGTCATCCCGGCCCACTCTCCCGGCGTCCGTTTCGCTCCGCCTCGGCTCCACGTCGTGGCTGAACAGCCGGGTACTCCAGAGGAGGAGTTTGTGGCTCGAGGAGGCCAGCGCCAGTCGAGCGCTCGCCGCACCGCTCCGCGGGGCCAGCGACGGGTCCGCGAGCTCGACAACGACGGCATCATCCCCGTGTTGGCCCGCGCCGTGCGCGAGGTCGAGACGGCCGTCCAGCGCGGCAACATCGCGCCGTCGGTGCGCACCAAGTTCCAGGTCGTCGCCCTGCTGGTCCGCGAGGAGCGGGCCCGGGTCAAGGCCGACCAGGAGAGCACCGAAGCGCACCGCACCGAGCAGCTGAAGCGGCTCGACGGCGTCGCCACGATCCTCGCGAAGACGGCCGCCCGCGACACCTCCCTGCTGATGCTGCTCGCCGAGGACGCCACCGTCTCCGAGTCGGCCCGGTCGCTCAAGCGCGACATGGAGAGCGCCGCCGGGTTCGAGCTGCCCCCCGAGGAGGAGGTCGCCCCCGCGTCGGCCGCGGCGACGTTCTCCACCCCCGAGCGCCGCGTCGTCCCCCAGTCGGTCATCTCGCGCCAGCTCGCGAACCCCTTCCTCGTCCCCGACTTCGCGAACGCGCCGCAGAGCAAGGGCACGGCCCGCCGGCTCGCCGGGTGGGAGCTGCTCGGCCCGCTGTTCCGCTCGTTCGAGTACGCCAGCCCGGCCTCGACCGGCATGGCGCTGCCCGAGCCCGGCTCGCTGCGCGCCCCGGGCGACCACCTGCTGATGCCGCACCAGGCCCAGCTGGTCGCCTCCGCGGCCGCCGGACACCGGACCTTCCTGCTCGCCGACGAGCCCGGCCTCGGCAAGACCGCGCAGGCGCTGCTCGCCGCGCAGGCGGCCAATGCCTTCCCGCTGCTGGTCGTCGTCCCCAACGTCGTCAAGACCAACTGGGCGCGCGAGGCCGGCATCTGGACGCCGAACCGGCCGGCCACCGTCATCCACGGTGACGGCCACACGATCGACGGCTTCGCCGACATCGTGATCGTCAACTACGAGGTGCTCGACCGCCACGTCGGCTGGCTCGGCGAGCTCGGCTTCCGCGGCATGGTCGTCGACGAGGCGCACTTCATCAAGAACAAGTCGTCGCAGCGCTCGCAGCACGCCCTCCAGCTCTCCGAGCGGATCCGGGCGCGTACGGCGCGGCCGCTGCTGATGGCGCTGACCGGCACCCCGCTGATCAACGACATCGAGGACTTCCGGGCGATCTGGCAGTTCCTCGGCTGGATCGACGACAAGAAGCCGCTCGGCGAGCTGATGGACGCGCTGGAGGAGACCGGGCTGACCCCGGCCGACCCCGCGTTCTACGGCGCCGCCCGACGCTGCGTCATCGACCTCGGCATCGTCCGCCGCCGCAAGGTCGACGTGGCCGCCGACATCCCGGCCCGCCGCATCGCCGATCTGCCGGTCGAGCTCGAGGGCGAGGCCGGCCGCTCCATTCGCGAGGCCGAGCGGGAGCTGGCCCGTCGCCTGGTGCACCGCTACCAGACCGCGCTCGAGACCCGCACGTCCGGCGTCACGGTCGAGGGCATCGACCACGAGCTGGTACGCCGGGTCGCGACGTGGGAGCGCGAGGACACCACGACCACCAAGAACGGCGAGAACGTCTTCACGATGATGCGCCGGATCGGCCAGGCCAAGGCCGGGCTGGCCGCCGACTACGCCGCCCAGCTGCAACGCAGCGTCGGCAAGGTCGTCTTCTTCGCCAAGCACATCGACGTGATGGACGTCGCCGAGGAGACCTTCGCCAAGCGCGGGATCCGCTACGCCTCGATCCGCGGCGACCAGACCCCGAAGGCCCGGCAGAAGAACATCGACGACTTCGT
>JAOPXG010000247.1 GCA_025965275.1 Nocardioides sp. | reverse complement strand
CCGGCGCCGCCACTCGGGCTGCGCGTCTTCCAGGTGCTGATGGGCGTCGACAACTTGCGCCGGCTGGCCAACCAGGAGCGGCTGCGCGAGCTGCAGCGCTCGCATGGCCACGACGTCACGATCTTCTGTGCGCACGACGGCGACGAGTTCGCCGCGCTCGCCGGCTGAGCCGCGCCACGCCTCAGGCACGCTCGGGTTCAGGTTCGCTGGCGCGATCGCCGAGTCGTCGCTTCGGCACGGCGCGGGCGCTTCGCGCCGGAGATGCAGAACCGACGACTCGGCCTCGTCACCAACGCGAACGGCCCGGTCCGAGCGCTCTGCGCTCTGACCGGGCCGGTTCCCGTTGGTGGAGCCTAGGGGACTCGAACCCCTAACCCCCTGCTTGCAAAGCAGGTGCGCTACCAATTGCGCCAAGGCCCCCGGCGTCGCTGCGTCAGGCGCGGTCCACGGTGTCCGTGGCCTCGGCCCAGAGCGCCTGGTCCTTCTTGCCCTCGTCGATCTTCTTCTTCGCGAAGACGGCGCCGGCGACGGCGATCAGGACGAGCAGGATCTTCTTCATGGTGGCTCCCAGATGACGGGGGTGACGTGCCGGGATGGTGGGCCTAAGAGGACTTGAACCTCTGACCTCTTCCTTATCAGGGAAGCGCTCTAACCGTCTGAGCTATAGGCCCGGAACTGAGCCGGGAGACCGACCAGTGCCAGAAGGCCGCCCGAGGGCGACCGAGGGGAGACATTACCCCACCCCGGAACAGCCCGACAAAACGCCGGGGTACTCCGGGGAACCGGGTCAGCGCTCGTCCTCCGCGAGGGTGAGCTCCACGCCGCCGAGCAGAGCTGCCGACATGTTGTAGAGGAACGCGCCGAGCGTCGCGATCGCGGTGATCAGGATGACGTCGACGACGGCCACCAGCATGGTGAAGCCCATGACGCGGGACATCCCGACGTACTTCTCGACGTCCCAGCTGCTGGCGCCCTCACCGCCGACGACGTCCTGGACCGTGTTGTTGATCGAGTCCCACACACCGGCGGCGGACAGTACCGACCAGATGATGAAGACCGACACGACCGTGACGATGCCGAAGGCGATCGCCAGCAGGAACGACGTCTTCATGACCGACCACGGGTCGATCCGGGTGAGCCGCAGTCGGGCCCGGCGCGGAGGGCGACGTCCGCCGGCGGCCTTCTTGGCAGCACGCGGCGACTCGGGCTGCGCGTTGGCCTTGTGCTCGTCGGCGGCCTTGCTCAGCTTGGCCGAGATCCGCTCACCCAGAGGCGCACGTACGGCGGTGTCCTGGCGGTCGGTCATCCCGCCCTCACTCTCCCCCGTCGGTGTCGGGCTCGGCGTCGGTGGTCACAGCCTGAGAGTCGGCCGCGTCTTCGATTGTTGCATCCGTACCCTCATCGGACGACTCCCCGACCTCGGACACCGTCTCGGCGCCACCCTCGGGCGCGGTCTCGTCGACCTCGTCCTCCTCGTCACGCGCCTCGACCGACCTGGCCACGACCGCCACGGCGTCGCCCGACTTCGGCGTCACGAACTTGACGCCCATGGTCGAGCGCCCGGTGGCGCGGAACTGGTCGTTGATCGGGCTGCGCACGACCTGACCGTTCTGGGTGATCGACAGGACCTCGTCGCCCTCCTCCACGATGAACGCGCCGACCAGCCCGCCGCGGTCCTCGTTGGCCAGCGCCATCGCGCGCACGCCCAGGCCGCCACGGTTGGTGAGCCGGTACTCGCTGATCCGGGAGCGCTTGGCGAAGCCGCCGTCGGTGATCGTGAAGACGTACTGCGCCTTGACCTCGGCAGCGGCCTCGGCCGAGACCTCGACGTCGGCGGTGTCCTCGTTGACCTCGCTCAGCCCGGCGGCTGCCTCGGCCGCGACCTGCGCGGCGCGGATGACCGACATCGACAGCACAGAGTCGCCACCGCGGAACTTCATGCCGGTGACGCCCGACGTCGCCCGGCCCATCGGCCGCAGCTGGCCGTCGTCCGCGCGGAAGCGGATCGCCTGGCCCTTGCGGGAGACGAGCAGGATGTCGTCCTCGGCGTTGACCAGCTCGGCGCCGATCAGCACGTCGTCGTCCTCGCGGAAGTTGATCGCGATGACGCCGGCCTGGCGCGGGCTGTTGTAGTCGCCGAGCCGGGTCTTCTTGACCAGCCCGTTGCGGGTGGCGAGCACGAGGTACGGCGCCTGCTCGTAGTCGCGGATCGCCAGCACCTGGGCGATGTTCTCGTCGGGCTGGAAGCTGAGCAGCCCGGCGACGTGGCCGCCCTTCGCGTCGCGCGACGCCTCGGGCAGGTTGTAGGCCTTGGTCCGGTAGACGCGGCCGGCGGTGGTGAAGAACAGCAGCCAGTGGTGGTTGGTGGTCGAGATGAAGTGCTCGACCACGTCGTCGCCCCGCAGGCTCGCGCCGCGCACGCCCTTGCCGCCGCGCTTCTGGGTCCGGTACTGGTCGGCGCGGGTGCGCTTCGCGTAGCCGCCGCGGGTGATGGAGACGACGAGGTCCTCGTCGGGGATCAGGTCCTCCATCGACAGGTCACCGTCGGCCGCGATGATCTGGGTACGCCGGTCGTCGCCGTACTTCTCGACGATCGCGGCGAGCTCTTCGCCGATGATCTGGCGCTGGCGCACCTCGTTGGCGAGGATGTCCTCGAGGTCGGCGATCTCGAGCTCGATCTCGGCCAGCTGGTCGATGATCTTCTGGCGCTCGAGGGCAGCCAGACGGCGCAGCTGCATGTCGAGGATCGCGTTGGCCTGGATCTCGTCGATCTCGAGCAGCGCGATCAGGCCCTCGCGGGCGTCGTCCACCTCGGGCGAGCGCCGGATCAGCGCGATGACCTCGTCGAGCTGGTCGAGCGCCTTGACCAGTCCACGCAGGACGTGGGCGCGGCGCTCGGCCTCGGCGAGCCGGAAGCGGGTCCGGCGCTGGATGACCTCGATCTGGTGGGACACCCAGTTGCTGATGAACTGGTCGATCGTCAGCGTGCGCGGCACGCCGTCGACCAGGGCCAGCATGTTCGCGCTGAAGTTGGTCTGCAGCTCGGTGTGCTTGAGCAGGTTGTTGAGCACCACCCGGGCGACGGCGTCGCGGCGGAGCACCACGACCAGGCGCTGGCCGGTGCGACCCGAGGAGTCGTCGCGGACGTCGGAGATGCCCTGGACCTTGCCGGAGTCGTCGAGCTCGGCGATCTTGAGCGCGAGGTTGTACGGGTTGACCATGTAGGGCAGCTCGGTGATCGAGAGGCAGGAGCGGCCGCGGCTGTCCTCGTCGATCTCGATGACCGCCCTCTGGGT
>JAOPXG010000232.1 GCA_025965275.1 Nocardioides sp. | reverse complement strand
GCCGCCGTCGACGGCCACGCCGTCCGTGCCCATCCGCTCGACCCGCAGCCGACCGGTCGGGTCGACCAGGTGGTGGTCGGCGAGGGCGGCGCGCAGATCGACGGGCAGCGCGGAGGCGCGCTCGCGGCCATCCGTGGAGGTGAAGGCGACGCCGACGCCGAGGACCCGGGCGACCTCGGCCGCGATGCCGTCGAGGTTGCCGCCCTCGAGCACGATCTGGGTCAGCCCGGTGTGCAGCGCGTCGATCCGCGCCAGCGCCGCGCTGGCGAGCTCTTCTCGGTCACCGCTTATCAAGACTTGCACTCCCCTGCCGCCTGTGTTGGCACAACCTCACATCGGCAAACCGTAATCGCCCCCGATAGCGTCGGGAAGGTGATCCCCGTCAGTGCGCCCCCGCGAGTGCGGGCGCAGCTCCGCGACGCGGCGGACGGACCGGTGCGGATCCTGCACCGCGGCCGGCACGCCGTGTACGTCGAGGTCGAGGGTCGGTGTGTCGGTGTCCTGGGCTCGGCGGCCACCGCCGTCCCGTGCGCTCTTCGGCTGGGTTCTTCCGATCTCGGCCGGATCCGGGGCGATCGGGCGTACCTTCGGCGTGGAGTCCTGCACCTCGACGGCACGGCCCTCGAGATCGGCAGGATCGTGGACGTCAGCGTCCCGCCGCTCCAGGACACGGCGGGCTCGTCCACCGCACAGGCCATCCCCCCGGCCGCGGTGACCGAGTTCGTGGGTCCGGTGCCCGCCCGGCTCGGCTCCGGCGACGTCGCCCGGATGGTCGGCCGCGGCGACGGGCTCACCCCGCTCGGCGACGACGTCCTCTGCGGCTGGCTCGCGGTGCACCGCGCCGCCGGGGTCGACACCCCCGAGGTCGACGCCGCCGTCCGCTCCTGCCTCGACCGCACCACGCTCCTGTCCGCGACCCTCCTCGACTGCGCGATCCACGGCGAGGTCATCTCGGAGTTCGCGGCGTACGTCGCTTCGCTCGGCAGCGTCGCCGAGCCCGCCCACGCCGCCGCGCTCGCCGCGGTCGGCCACACGTCCGGCGGCGGGATGCTGTACGGCGCCCGCCTCGCCCTCACCGCACTCCAAGGAGTCGCCGCATGACGACCAACCACGTCGAGCTCCGGCCGGGCGCCTACGCCGACTCGGTCACCCTGCTCCAGGTCAGCCGGGCGGTGCAGGGCCTCGACGGGGTGCTCGCGGCCCAGGTCGCGATGGCGACCGCGCTCAACGTCGAGGTCCTCACCGAGATGGGCTTCGCGGTGCCGACCGAGGCCGGCGCGAACGACATGGTCGTCGCCCTCCGTCTCGATGACGCCGGCGCCCTCGACGTCGCCCTGGCCGGGGTCGACGCGGCGCTGCGCGACGCGAACCGCCGCGACGACGGACCCGCCGAGGTCGCGCCCCCGCGCACCACCGCGAGCGCCTTCCGCCGGGTCCCCGCGGGGCTCGCGCTGGTCTCGGTGCCGGGCGCGAACGCGCTGGTGGAGGCGATGGACGCCGTCGAGGCCGGCCACGACGTGATGGTCTTCAGCGACAACGTGCCCCTCGACCAGGAGATCGCCCTCAAGAGGGCCGCGGCGGAGCGCGGACTGCTGGTGATGGGTCCCGACTGCGGTACGGCGGTCGTCGGCGGGCTCGGCCTGGGCTTCGCCAACACCGTCTCGCCGGGACCGGTCGGCATCGTCGCCGCGTCCGGCACCGGCTGCCAGCAGCTGCTCACCCTGCTCGACCACGCCGGCGTCGGCGTCTCCTCCGCGCTCGGGGTCGGCGGCCGCGACCTGTCGGCCGAGGTCCGCGGGCTCTCGACCCGTGAGGCCCTGCGCCGTCTCGACGAGGACGCCGCGGTCGAGCTGATCGTGCTCGTCTCCAAGCCGCCGGCCGACGACGTCGCCGCCGAGATCCGGGAGTACGCCGGGTCGCTCGGCACCCCGGTCGAGCTCGTGCTGCTCGGGCCCGGGGAGCCCGACCTGACCGCCGGCACCGAGGCCGTGCTGCGGCGACTCGGACGCGTCGTACCGGACTGGCCGGTGTCCGGCTCGACGGCCGAGCGCGGCGGCGGGCGGTTCCTGCGCGGGCTCTTCGTCGGCGGCACGCTCGCCGGCGAGGCGAAGCTGATCGCCGCCGAGGCGCTCGGCGCCGACGCCGGCCACACGTTCGTCGACTTCGGCGACGACGCCTACACGACCGGGCGCGCACACCCGATGATCGACCCGTCGCTGCGGCTCGACCACCTCGCCCGGGCGGCGGCCGACCCCGAGACGGCGGTGATCCTGCTCGACGTGGTGCTCGGCCACGGCGCCGAGCCCGACCCGGCAGCCCTGCTGGCACCCGCGATCGCGGCGATCTCGCAGCCGGTGGTCGTGGCCGTCGTGGGCACCGACGCCGACCCGCAGGGCCTGGCCCGCCAGATCATCACCCTCGTCGACGCCGGCGCCGAGGTGCACCTGTCCAACGCGCAGGCCACCCGCCGCGCGATCGAGCTGATCGGAGATGCCCGGTGACCACCCCCGCGAACGTGGTGAACGTCGGCGCCGACCTCTTCGCCGACGCGATTGCCGACCAGGCCGTCGCCGTCACCCGCGTCGACTGGCGCCCGCCCATGGACGGCACCGACGCCGACCTCGCGACGCTGGCCGCCGACCCGCTGCGTCGTACGGCCAACGAGCGGGCCCTCGCCGCGATGCTCGAGGTGACCGCGACGCTCGTCGACGTCGCCCCGGCGTCCGAGCTGCTGGGCCTCGAGCCCGGCCAGTTCCTGCACGCCGGCCCGCCGATCGCGTGGGAGCGGGCGTCCGGCCCGCTGCGCGGCGCGCTGATGGGCGGCGCCGCCCTCGAAGGTCTCGTCGACGATCCCGAGGACGCCGCCGCGCTCTTCGAGTCCGGCACGAGCGTGTCCCTCGAGCCGTGCCACCACCGCTCGACGGTCGGTCCGATGGCCGGAGTCGTCACGCCGAGCATGTGGATGTTCGTGCTCGAGGACGCCGCCACCGGTCGGCGTACCTTCTGCTCCCTCAACGAGGGCCTCGGCAAGGTGCTGCGGTACGGCGCCTACGGACCCGAGGTGCTGACCCGGCTGCGGTGGATGCGCGACGTGCTCGGCCCGCTGCTCCAGAAGGCCGTGCAGGCTGTGCAGGATTCCGGGCAGGGTCCGGTCGACGTCACCGGCATCCTCACCCAGATGCTCCAGATGGGCGACGAGGCCCACAACCGCAACCGGGCCGGCACCCTGATGCTGCTGCGCGACCTCTCCCCCGCGATGGTCACGTCGGGGATGGACAGCGCGGACGTCGCCGAGTCGCTGCGGTTCATCGGCGGCAACGACCACTTCTTCCTCAACCTCGCGATGCCGGCCTGCAAGCTCGCGCTCGACGCGGCCCGCGGCACCGAGGGCTCGACGATGGTGGTCGCGATGGCCCGCAACGGCACCGACTTCGGCATCCAGACCGCGGGCACCGGCGACGCGTGGTTCACCGGCCCCGCCCAGCTCGCCGACGGGCTGTTCCTCGGCGACTACGGGCCCGACGACGCCAACCCCGACATCGGCGACTCGGCGATCACCGAGACCGCCGGCATCGGCGGCTTCGCGATGGCGACCGCTCCCGCGATCGTGCGCCTGGTCGGCGGCTCGGTGCCCGACGCGCTGGCCACCACGCGGCGGATGCACGAGATCACGCTGGGCGAGAACCCGCGCTGGACCGTACCGGTGCTGGAGTTCCAGGGCGTGCCGTCCGGCATCGACGTCACCCGCGTGTGCCGGACCGGCATCCTGCCCCAGATCAACACCGGCATGGCCGGCAAGCAGGCGGGCGTCGGTCAGGTCGGCGCCGGGCTGGTCACCCCGCCCGCCGAGATCTTCCCGAAGGCGCTGGCCCGGCTGGCCGAGCTCGCCCGCGAGCGAGCGGCCCGCTGACGCGTCCCCGCTACCTGCTCGCCGCGCGCTGGTAGAGCCGGATCGAGAGCGGGACGAACACCGTCAGGATGATCACCACCCAGATCAGCGTGTAGAGCACCGGGTGCTGCAGCGACCACACGTCGGGCGCCGGCGCGCGCGGATCGGTGTTGCCGAAGAGCTCGCGAGCGGCCTGGGTGACCGAGGAGACGGGGTTCCAGTTGGCGAAGGTCGCCAGCGGACCGGGCAGGTTGCTGATCGACACGAACGTGTTGGCGATGAAGGTCAGCGGGAAGATGACGATGAACGACGCGTTGTTGACCACTTCGGGCGCCCGCACCAGCAGTCCCACCGACGCCATGATCCACGAGATCGCGAACGAGAAGGCGAGCAGGAGCAGGAAGCCCCCGATCGCCTCGAGCACCGACGAGCGGATCCGCCAGCCGACCACCAGCCCGGTCAGCGCCATCACGGCCAGGCTGATCACGTTGATGCCGATGTCGGAGATGGTGCGACCCACGACCACCGATGACGGCGACATCGGCAGTGAGCGGAACCGGTCGATGATCCCCTTCTGCAGGTCCTCGGCGAGGCTGTAGCCGGTGAACGTCGCACCGAACACCACCGTCTGGGCGAAGATCCCCGCGATCAGGAACTCCTGGTAGTCGACGCCGGTGTCCTGGCTGCCGATCGCGTTGCCGAAGACGTAGGCGAACAGCAGCACGAACATGATCGGCGACAAGATCGTGAACACCAGCAGGTCGGGCACCCGCTTGATCTTGCGCAGGTTGCGCCCGGTGATCACCCAGGAGTCGCTCACGGCCTCGCTGATCGCGCTCATCACGCCGCCCCGTCCTCGTCGTCGTCGCCCGTCTCCACCTCGGCCGCGGCGTGCCCGGTCAGCGCCAGGAACACGTCGTCGAGCGTCGGGCGCCGCAGGCCCGCCTCGCTGATGCCGACCCCGGCCCGGCCGAGCCGGTGGAGCAGCTCGACCAGGTCGTCGGACCCACCGTCGACCGGGATCGTCAGCCTCCGGTCGCGCTCGTCGACGGTGGACTCCCCGATGCCCAGGCCCACGGCCTGCTCCCGCGCCGTCGCGAGCTGGGCGGGGTCGTGGAGGACGATCTCGATCCGCTCACCGCCGACGTGCGACTTCAGCTCGTCGGCGGTGCCGAGGGCGATCACCCGGCCGTGGTCGATGACCGCGATCCGGTCGGCGAGCCGGTCGGCCTCCTCGAGGTACTGCGTCGTGAGGAGCAGGGTGGTGCCGCCGCGGACCAGCTCCTCGATGACGTCCCACATGCCGACCCGGCCGCGCGGGTCGAGGCCGGTGGTGGGCTCGTCGAGGAAGAGCACCGGCGGCCGGGCGACCAGCGCGCCGGCCAGGTCGAGCCGGCGGCGCATGCCACCGGAGTAGCCCTTGACCTGGCGGTCGGCCGCCTTGGTGAGGTCGAACTGCTCGAGCAGCTCCCGCGCCCGCGCGCGGCTGGCCGCCGCGCCCAGGTGATAGAGCCGGCCGACCATGTCGAGGTTCTCGAGACCGGTCAGGTGCTCGTCGACCGCGGCGTACTGACCCGAGACCCCGATCCGCCGCCGGAGCTCCTTGGGCCGGCGCAGCACGTCGACGCCCGCGACCTCGGCGTGCCCGCTATCGGGCTTGAGCAGCGTGGTCAGGACCCGGACGGTCGTGGTCTTGCCCGCCCCGTTGGGGCCGAGCAGGCCCATGACGGTGCCCTCCTCGACCTCGAGGTCGAGACCGTCGAGGGCCGTCACCTCGCCGTACTTCTTCACCAGGCGCTCGGCCCGGATCGCGGGTGGCATGTCGCACTCCTCGGTCGGTGGGACGGTGGCCACCACTCTGATGCAGACCACCGACGGTCCACTACCGACTTCCGTCGCGTCCTTGACTCATCGGTCGCCAGAAGGCCTTCGTGATGTCCACGTTGCCGGACGGCCGCAGCGGCGTGCCCTCCTCGAGGTAGCACTGCCGCGCCTCGTCCTGGTGGCTCGGCGGGAGCGAGCCGTCGGCACGCACCACCCGCCACCACGGCACCGGTCCGCCGTACGAGGCCATGATCGAGCCGACCTGCCGGGGTCCGCCGCCGCCCATGACCTCGCCGACGACCTCCGCGATCGCGCCGTACGTCGTGACCCGTCCCCGCGGCACCGACTCGACGCACCGCAGGACCCGCTCGACGTACTCCTCGACGTCCACGCTCACGCCTCCCGGTGGTCGCCGAGGGCGACGGTGGCGACCACGGTCGCCGCCACGGCCGCTGCCGTGGCGAGGATCCAGACGCCCGCCGGCTCGGGCTGACCGCGCAGCAGCCGCGCGGCGGCCCAGGTCGCCGGGATGGTCGCCAGCAGGACGACGGCCCGCAGGCCCCACAGGCGCAGGGTGGCGAGCTCGACGGGCAGCGTGGCCGGCCCGTACGACGCCACCTGGGCGGCGAGGTGCGCGACCAGCAGGGCCGCGGCCGCGACCATCGCCGCGGGCTGGATGTCGTCGCCCAGCGAGATCGTCCACCAGACCAGGACGACCAGGAACAGCCCCACACCGACCGGTGAGTCCGGCACCGCCGCGAACGCTCCGGCCAGACCGACCACCGGCACGACCACCCACCACGGCGGCCAGTGTCCGGCGGGACCGGTCGCGAGCAGCGCGACCACCGGCCCGAGCAGGACCAGTGCCCGGAGCAGCAGCTGCGAGGTCGGCAGCACGGCCACCAGCGGCATCACCGGACCGCCACCCGGGGCTGCTGGGCGCGCCGGGCCAGCCGGCGCATCACGTCGTCGACGGTGCCCGGCCCGCGCCACGCGACCACGGGGCAGCCGAGCATCGCGAGCCGGTCGAGCACCACCGAGCGCTCGATGCGGCGCATCCGCCAGGCCAGGTCCACCAGCCCCGGCTCGACGCCGTCGAGCCTGGGCGGCCGGGCATCGGGCGGCAGCGTGTCGATCACCAGCACGGTCACGCCGCGCCGGGTGAGGGTGGCGGCGACGGTGCCGACCGACTCCGCCAGCATCGGCGACATCACGATCACGACGGCGCCGCCGGTCACACCGAGCCGGAGCACCCCGTCGTCGGCGCCGGCACCCTCGGCGACCTCGCCCACCTGGATCGTCGACAACCGGTCCTGGATCATCCGCAGGTGTCGCGCGCCGGCGCCGTACCCGACCTGCTCGCCACCCCGGCCGACCACCCGCAGCGCCACGCGATCGCCGGTGCGGACGTGGTGCTCGGCGATCGCCGCGGCCGCCCGGACGGTCAGGTCGAGGCTGCTGGCGGCGCCGTCGATCCCGTCGGAGGGGCCGTGGTCGGCGAGCGCGTCGACGACCAGCAGGACGCCGGTGTCCTCCTCGGCCCGGGTGGTCACGACGTGCAGGGCGCCGGTGCGCAGCGAGACGCGCCAGTTGATCCGGCGCAGCCGGTCACCCGCCTGGAAGGTGCGGATCCCGGCCAGCTCGGTGCCGCTGCCCGGGCGCCGCGACCGGTGCGCACCGACCAGTCCGAGCGGTTGCGGGACCTCGGCCCGGGAGTCGTACGGCGGGGTGACCGGCAGCACCCGCACCTGCTGTCCGCCGAGGGCGATCGGCCCGTAGCGGAAGCCCGCCCACGGCGTGTAGAGCGCGACGTACTCCTCGCCCAGGAACCGGCGGCCCCATCGCCGCGGGCTGATCTCCACGTCGGGCACCCCCTCCGCGAGCAGCCGACCGACGTAACCGCCGGACGGACGGAGCGCGACGTACGGCGGGCGTCCGGCGACCCGCGTCACGAACTCGACCTCGTCCACGTCGGCCATCGCGAGGCGCGCGGTCGTGCCCTGGCCCTCGTGGAGGATGACGTGGTCGAGGTGGGAGTCGAGCCGCGGCTCGCGGGTCGGGCGGTGGACCAGGCTGAGCGCGACCAGCAGGACGAACGGCGCGGCGATGACGACGAGCGAGGGGTCGCCGACGACCAGCGCGACGGCGAGCGCGATGCCGCTGACGACGAGCGCCCGGCCGAGCGCCGCGGTCGGTCGCCAGTGGGAGGTGGCGGTGAGGACCCTGCTGGGAGTGGGGGTCATCGGTGGACGTCGAGCGTGGCCGGCGTGGGCACCTGGGCGAGCACGGCGTCGACGACGCGGCGCCCGGTCACGTCGGTCATCCAGAGCTCGGGCTTGACGGTGATCCGGTGCGAGAGCACGGACCGCGCCACCGCCTTCACGTCCTCGGGCACGACGTAGTCGCGGCGCCGCATCAGCGCGAACGCGCGGGCGGCGAGGACCAGGCCCAGCGAGCCGCGCGGCGACGCGCCGGTGAGGACGTCGTGATGGGAGCGGGTCGCGGCGACCAGGTCGACGCAGTAGCGCCCGACGCTCGGGTCGACGGTGACGGTCTCGACCGCCTCCTGCATCGCGAGCAGGCCGGCACCGTCGGTGACCTGCTCCAGCACGACCTCCTCCCGGCGGCGCTCCATCCGCCGGGCGAGCACGTCGTACTCCTCGGCCGCCGTGGGATAGCCGAAGCTCACCCGCAGCAGGAACCGGTCGAGCTGGGCCTCGGGCAGCGGGTAGGTGCCTTCGTACTCGATCGGGTTGGCGGTCGCGAGCACGTGGAACGGCGCGGGCAGCGGGAAGGTCTGGCCCTCGACGGTGATCTGGCGCTCCTGCATGGCCTCGAGCAGCGCGGACTGCGTCTTGGGGGGCGTCCGGTTGATCTCGTCCGCCAGGAGCAGGCCGGTGAACAGCGGCCCGGGGCGGAACTCGAACTCGCCGCGCCGCTGGTCGTAGACGAACGACCCGGTCAGGTCGGCCGGGAGCAGGTCGGGGGTGAACTGGGCCCGGGTGAAGTCGAGTCCGAGGGCCTGCGCGAAGGACCGCGCGGCCAGGGTCTTGCCCAGGCCGGGATAGTCCTCGAGCAGCACGTGCCCCTTGGCGAGGACCGCGGCGAGCACCTGCATCAGGGCGTCCCGCTTGCCGACGACGGCCTTCTCGACCTCGTCGATGACCCGGGCCGCCAGGTCGGCGGCGCCGGGCACGGTGAGGTGGTGGTCGGGCATGGTGGTCACAGCTCCTCGATCCTGGTCAGGCAACGGTCGATCTCGGTCGGTCCGAGTCGACGGGCGGGTCCGGTCAGCACGGCCACCAGGTCGGGGCCGAGCAGTTCGACGCCGCGCGGGTCGTCCCGGCCCACGCCGTACCGCTGGCGCAGCACTTGGTCGGCGAGGACGCCGAGCCGGTCGCGGAGCGTCGTGTCGTGCGCGTGCGCGCGGGCCGACAGGTGCGCCTCGAGCACGTTGACGTAGCGACCGAGCCGCGGGTCACCGGAGCTGCGGACGCTCGGCCGCTCGACGACGACCTCCCACGACGGGGTCCCCTCGGGGAGCGCGTCGCGCACCATGCCGAGGACCACGACGCAGATCGCGACGAGCAGGGCGAGGCGCACGGCGTCCGGGTCGGTCTTGGCCAGCACCAGCGCGCCCTCGAGCAGGCCGAAGACGACCAGCCCCCCGAGCGCGCGCCAGACCCACCGGTGCGGCCTCACCCGTGCACCCCGATCGTGCGGTGGATCGTGTCGAGGGCCTCGATCGCGTCCTGCCGGTCGGCCTCGGTCAGCTCGTGCTCGGAGAAGCGGGCCTCGCGGTAGAGCGCCCCGAGCCGCGACACCGCGGGCTCGTAGGCGTCGACGAGGTCGAGCATCCGGAGCGTGTACTCCGACGACGTCTCCCAGGGGCGACGCTCGATCCCGGCGGCCCCGCCCTGGGTCTCGAAGCGATGCCAGCAGGCGACGACGGCGTTGCGCGGACTGCCTTCGAGCAGCGTCCGGCGCTGGTCCTGCGCGTCGGCGAGCATCTCGCGCGCCACGCGGGCCGGCGGCTCGATCACCTCGAAGTCCACGGAGTCGGTCTCGGCGACCCGGCGGCGACGGAAGCGCCGCAGCTGCCAGCGACGGATGCCGGCCCGGCCGGAGTACAGGAGGAAGGCGACGAGCGCCACCACGGCGGCCACGTTGAGGAGGAGCGCGAGCAGGCGCACCCACGCCGGCGAGGATCCGGTGCTCTCCGCGGGCGGGGGCACCGTCTCCGGGTTCTCGGGCGCGCTCGTGCTGCTGGAGTCGGTCGCCGTCGGCACCTGGGCCTGGTCGGGACCGGTGCCGCGCAGCACTCCGCTCGGGCCGATGGTGGAGGCCCAGGTCACCAGCAGGACGACGAGGAGGGCGATCACCACCACCGATCCCACGGCCAGGGCTCCGGCACGCCGAGCGGTCATCCCGGCAACCTACCGCCGCCGTCCCGGGACCACGACACGGAGACACGACGACGGCCCCGTCCAGAGGACGGGGCCGTCGTCACGCAGGTCCGGAGGCAAGTGGCGGGCCTCCGGGTACTCCCTCTACTGCTCAGAGAATGGGAGAGAAGGGCTCGGTGCCGTTGACCAGCTCCAGACCGGAGATGCCCGAGTGCTGCTGCGCGAAGGCCAGCTCCTTGGCCAGGTCACCGATGTTGTTCGAGAGCGGCAGCGGAGCCAGGCCCAGGGTCGAGAGGACGCCGATGGCCTTGCCGTCGGCACTCACGAACGCGGAGCCGGAGTCTCCGGGGATGCCCGGCGACACGGTGTAGAGCGGGTGCGACCAGCCACCGTCGGCGGCAGAGTCGCCGAGGCTGATGCCGGTGTGGGGCGAGAGCTGCTCGATGCCGGCGCGGAGGCTGGAGTTGCCGTAGGTGTAGACCCGGTCGCCGGCGGCGGTGCCGTCGGTGTCGATGCCGGTGGGACCGCCCCAGAACGGGATCGAGGGGTTGACCTGGGAGACGTCGGCGGCGTCGACCTGGACCAGCGCGAGGTCGTTGTAGGCGCAGGTGTTGGCGTCGGTCGTGCCGAGCTCCTTCTCGGTGAGCCAGGACGAGTACACCAAGGTGCCCGAGCCCACCTGGGTGCCCTCGTCGACCAGGCTGCCGCCCTCGTTGAAGGTCACCTTGGTGCCCAGCGGTAGCGACTCGGCCTGGCAGCCGTTGGTGTCGGTCGCCTCGCCGAGGCCGGCGCAGTGCGCCGCGTAGCCGACGTACACGTTGGCGGAGGCGTCGGTGTAGACGAAGTTCGCCGTGCACTGGGCGCCCTCGGTGTACATCATCGTGCCCGGGTGGATCTTGGCCGTGCCGGCCGGCGCCCAGGTGGGCGCGGCGCTGGCGGGGGTGGCGGTCGCGAAGGCGGCGGCGAGGATGCCGGTGCTCATCAGCGCGGCGGCGCCGAGAGCAGCGCGTCGCGCCGTCGAGGTCGAAGAGAAGCGCATGGGGTGGTGACCCTCCCGAAAGGGCGGCGTCGTGGAGACCGACCGCGGTTGCTCTGGACAGGGTGACAACGACCACCGGGCCGAACGGGTTACGCCCGAGTTGAGTCGGGACCTCCGACGGTTGAGTCGGGACCTCTGACGGTTGGATCCGGCGACTCGACCGTCAGAGGTCCCGACTCGACGTTCAGTACGTCGGCTGGCTCGGGTCGATCTGGTTGACCCAGGCGACGACGCCGCCACCCACGTGTACGGCGTCCGCGTAGCCGGCGCCCTTCACGATGGCCAGCGTCTCGGCCGACCGGACACCCGACTTGCAGTGCATGACGATCTGCTTGTCCGACGGCAGCTGCTCGAGGGCGGAGCCGTTGAGGAACTCACCCTTGGGGATCAGCACCGAGCCCGGGATCTTGTTGATCTCGTACTCGTTGGGCTCGCGGACGTCGACCAGGACGAAGTCACGCGTGCCCTCGTCGCGCTCCTTGAGCATGTGCTCGAGCGTGGTGACGGAGATCGTCGAGCCGGCGGCGGCGTCCGCGGCCTCCTCGGAGATCGCGCCGCAGAAGGCGTCGTAGTCGATCAGGCCCGTGACGGTCGGGTTCTCGCCGCACAGCGCGCAGTTGGGGTCCTTGCGGACGCGCAGCTTGCGGTACTCCATCTCGAGGGCGTCGTAGATCATCAGCTTGCCGATCAGCGGCTCGCCGACGCCGGTGAGCAGCTTGATGGCCTCGTTGACCTGGATCGAGCCGATCGAGGCGCAGAGCACGCCCAGCACGCCACCCTCGGCGCAGCTCGGGACCATGCCCGGCGGCGGCGGCTCGGGGTAGAGGCAGCGGTAGCAGGGCGCGTCGTCGGACATCGACGGCGCGAAGACCGAGGCCTGGCCGTCGAAGCGGTAGATCGAGCCCCAGACGTAGGGGATCTTCAGGAAGTACGCCGCGTCGTTGACCATGTAGCGGGTCGCGAAGTTGTCGGTGCCGTCGACGATGAGGTCGTAGCCCTCGAAGACCTGCATCACGTTGTCGTTGTCGAGGCGCTCCTCGTGGAGGATCACGTTGACGTAGGGGTTGGTCTCGGCGATCGACTCCTTGGCCGACACCGCCTTCGACTTCCCGATGTCGGACTGGCCATGGATGATCTGGCGCTGCAGGTTCGACTCGTCGACCTCGTCGAACTCGGCGATGCCGAGCGTGTGCACGCCGGCCGCGGCCAGGTAGAGCAGCGCAGGACTGCCCAGGCCGCCGGCGCCGATCACGAGCACCTTGGCGTTCTTGAGGCGCTTCTGCCCGGTCATGCCCACGTCGGGGATGATCAGGTGCCGGCTGTAGCGGCGCACCTCATCGATGGTCAGGTCGTCCGCAGGCTCGACGAGCGCGGGAAAGGACACGGCGTACTCCTTGACTGGTCGGTTCGACTGTTCGAACAACCTCGTGCCCTGCCATGTTCCCCGCCGACGCGCGAGCCGGCTCGCCACGTCCCGTCATCCGGACGGACGTGAGCGGGGTCTCGACACACCGGTCGCGACCTCGTCCCTCGGTCGGGCGGCTCGCTCGACCACCAACACCGGGTTCGCTGCGCGTCACCGGTACTGTTCCCTCGTGACCGCTGAGCAGTTCGACGCACCCGCCAACCGCCCCCGTGGCGGCCGGATGCCGCGGCGCGAGCGACGGACGCAGCTGATGGAGTCGGCGCTCGAGGTCTTCGTGGCGCAGGGCTACCACGCGGCGGCGATGGACGACATCGCCGAGCGGGCGGGCGTGTCCAAGCCGGTGCTCTACCAGCACTTCCCCGGCAAGCTCGACCTCTACCTCGCCCTGCTCGACGAGGCCTGCGACACGATCATCGAGAACTGCCGCCAGGCGCTGGAGTCGACCCCCGCCAACAAGCAGCGGGTCGCGGCGACGATGGACGTCTTCTACGAGTACGTCGCCGGCGAGACCGGCGCCTTCCGCCTGGTCTTCGAGTCCGACCTGACCAACGAGCCCGCCGTCCGCGAGCACGTCGACCGGGTGACCACCGAGTGCGCGGCGATGATCGCGCACGTCATCCACGACGACACCGGCCTGCCGGACGACGCGTCGCAGCTGCTCGCCGTCTCGCTCGTGGGAATGGCCCAGGTCAGCGCCCGGTTCTGGCTGTCGGACCCGGGCCGCATCAACAAGCGCGACGCGGCGGCGCTGGTCGCGGGCCTCGCCTGGCGGGGCATCCGCGGCTACCCGCTCACCGACGACCACTGACACACCCACCCCAAGCCCCATTCAGAGCACTGCATTAGGAGGACCTCGTGGAGGTCAAGATCGGCATCCAGAACGCCGCCCGTGAGCTCACCGTCGAGACCGACGAGTCGGCCGAGAGCGTCGAGAAGCTGATCGGCGAGGCGATCACGTCGGAGGGCGTGTTCACGCTGAGCGACACCAAGGGCCGCAAGGTCATCGTCCCCGCCGCCAAGCTCGCGTACGTCGAGATCGGGCACGGCACGGCCGGCCAGGTCGGCTTCCGGGGGTAGACCCGGCATGATCTCCGCGCTCCTGTGGGCCCTGATCGGCGGCAGCATCATCGGGCTGCTCGGCAAGCTGGTGGCACCCGGTGACCGCGACAACATCCCGCTCTGGCTCACCGTGCTCTGCGGCATCGGCGGCGTGCTGATCGGCAACTACCTCTACGGGCTGTTCTACGCCGACAACACGCGCGGCTTCGACTGGTGGCGCCACATCTGGCAGGTGGCGGTCGCCGCGGTGCTGGTCGCGCTCGCGTCGGGTACGACGGGCCGCGCTCGGGACTGATCTGCAGACCCCGGGGGTCTCGGCTAGGAAGCCAGCCCGAGCTCGGCCATCCGCTCGGCGTGCCGCTCGGTGATCCGGGTGAACATCCGGCCCAGCGCGGCCAGGTCGAGGCCCGGCCGGTCGACGCCGCCGGCGAGCAGCGCCGTGAGCGCGTCGCGGTCGGCCGCGACCCGCTGCGCCTGGGTCAGCGCCTCCCCCATCAGCCGGCGACCCCACAGCGCGAGCCGGCCACCGAGGCGCGGGTCGGCGGCGATCGCCGCGCGCACCCGGTCGACCACGAAGGCGGAGTGCCCGGAGTCCTCGAGCGAGGCGACGATCAGGTCGCGGGTGTCCGTGTCGAGGTAGGCCGCGATCTCGCGGTAGAAGTCGTTGGCCATCCCGTCGCCGACGTAGGCCTTGATCAGACCCTCGTACCAGTCGCCGGGAGCGGTGTACTCGTGGAACTTGTCGATCGGCGCCTGGAACGGCGCCATCGCCTCGAACGGGTCGGCCCCGAGCTGCGTCAGCCGCTCGCGCAGCCGCGCCACGTGGCCGAACTCGGCGGAGGCCATCGCCGCGATCGCGACCTTGTCCTCGAGCGTGGGCGCGAGCTTGGCGTCCTCGGCCAGGCGCTCGAACGCCGAGATCTCGCCGTACGCGATCGCACCCAGCAGGTCGACCACGGCCTCCCGGTACTGCGGGTCCTGGAACGCCACCGGGATCTCCTCCGGAGCGGGCGGCGGCGTGGATGGGTGCACGTGCGCACCCTACCGATAGACTGGTCTCGACCGAGGTCGCCCCGTTCCCTGGCTGTGACCTCGCCGCATGTGCGCGGCAGCCGTTCCCGGTGTCTGATTCGGGGAGTCCGCCGCATCCGACGTTCACTCGGTTGATACCCGGCTGACTCACGAAAGCAGAAGACACTGACCACGTTCCGAGAGCTCGGGGTCCTTCCCGAGATTTGCGACGCGCTCGAGCGCGCCAACATCACCACCCCCTTCGCCATCCAGGAGATGACCCTCTCCGTCGCCCTGCTCGGCACCGACCTCATCGGTCAGGCCCGCACCGGCACCGGCAAGACGCTCGCCTTCGGCATCCCGGTGCTGCAGCGCAGCGTCACCATGACCGACCCGGCGTACGCCGACCTGCCCCAGGGCAAGCCGCAGGCGCTGATCGTCGCCCCGACCCGTGAGCTCGCGCTCCAGGTCTCCAACGACCTCCACCTCGCCAGCAAGGACCTCGGCCTCCGGGTCCTCACCGTGTACGGCGGGGTCGGCTACGACACCCAGCTCGACACGCTCGCGAGCGGCGTCGACATCGTCGTCGGCACCCCCGGCCGCCTGATCGACCTGGCCAACCGCCGCGCGCTGGACCTCTCCCACGTGCACGCGCTGGTGCTCGACGAGGCCGACGAGATGCTCGACCTGGGCTTCCTGCCGGACGTCGAGCGGCTCCTGGCGATGACGCCCGAGACCCGCCAGACCATGCTGTTCTCGGCCACGATGCCCGCCGCGATCGTCTCGCTGGCCCGCACCCACATGCGCCACCCGATGAACATCCGCGCCGAGTCGTCGTACGACACCACGATGGTGCCCGCCACCGCGCAGTTCATCTACCTGGCCCACGACCTCGACAAGCCGGAGATCATCGGCCGCGTCCTGCAGGCCGAGGACGCCGGCAAGATCATCGTCTTCACCCGCACGAAGCGTCAGGCGCAGCGCGTCGCCGACGACCTCGCCGAGCGCGGCTTCAGCACCAGCCCGCTGCACGGCGACATGGCGCAGGTGGCCCGCGAGAAGGCCCTCGCCAAGTTCCGCGAGGACAAGATCCGCGTCCTGGTCGCCACCGACGTCGCCGCCCGCGGCATCGACGTGGCCGGCGTCTCGCACGTCATCAACTACACCTGCCCCGAGGACGACAAGACCTACGTCCACCGGATCGGCCGCACCGGCCGCGCCGGCGCCTCGGGCATCGCGATCACCTTCGTCGACTGGCCGGACATCGCCCGCTGGAAGATGATCAACAAGACGCTCGACCTGCCGTTCGAGGACCCGCAGGAGACGTACTCGACCTCCGAGCACCTCTACCACGACCAGGGCATCGCCCCCGGCACGAAGGGTCGCATCGTCGACGCCGCCCCGGTGGAGCGCAAGCCCCGCGAGGACCGCGGCGGCGACCGTGGCGGCCGCGGCGAGCGCTCGGGTGGCGACCGCCCGGCCCGCAACCGGGACCGCAACCGCACGCGCACCCGCAGCGGCGAGACCCCGGCCGCCGGTGGCACCACGCCGGCCGCCAAGGAAGCCACCGCCGACGGCGAGTCGCGCCCCAGCCGCAACCGCAACCGTCGCCGCCGTTCCAGCGGCTCCGGCGGCGGCACCGCCGCGCCGGTGCCCAGCACCGACTGACCTCGGTTCGAGCGTCGACCCGTCAGCCCTGGCTGGCGGGTCGTTCGCATCTACGCGGTGACGACCACCGTGGTGCCGAGCGGCGCGAAGTTCCAGAGCGCGATCGCGTCGGGGCGGTTCTGCCGGACGCAGCCGTGGGACTGCGGGGTGCCGAGCTGCGCCTTGGTCTGCACCGGCTTGCCGTCGTCGACCGGGATGTCGTGGAAGCCGATCGCGGCCCCGGTGTCGCCCTGGGTGAACCGGACGAAGTACTTCATGGTGCCCGAGTCGTCGACGCCCCAGGCCTGCTCGGAGCGCGAGTAGACCGCGTACGTGCCGGGGTCGAGGTTGTCGGTGAGGCTGCCGGAGACGAGGTAGGTGCGCACGACCTTCTCGGCGCCGGTGACCAGCCAGACCCGCTGCCGGCTCTCGCTGAAGACCACGCGCTTGCCGTGGCCCGAGTCGGCCGGCAGCGCCGTGTCGAGGGCAGGGTCGAGCTCGGTCGCCGTGGCGTCGGTCGACGGAGTCGCGTCCGGCGTGGTGGTGTCGGTCTCCGGCTCGGCGTTCGGGGTCGGGTCGGCGACCGGCTCGATCGAGCCGGCGGCGTTGGAGGCGGTGCGCTCGGGGTCGCCGCCGGCCGCCGACGGCAGCACGCCGGTGCCACCGAGGACGGCGATCAAGGTCACCGCGAGCGAGGAGCCGAGGGCGGTCAGCCGGCCATAGCGCGGCTTGACCTTCTCTCCCCGGTGCTGGCTCACTTCGCGACCTTCTTCGCTGCCTTCTTCTTGGCCTTCGGGCGCTTGGAGCGCAGGACGAGGTTCTCGGCCACCGCGCGGTAGGCCTGGGCGCCCTTGCTGGAGCGGCTGGTCGCCAGGATGGACCGGCCGGCGGCGGGCGCCTCGGCGAACTTGATCGTCTTCGGGATCGGCGGCTCCACGACCTCGAGGTCGTAGGTGTCGGAGATCGTCTCGAGGACCGTGCGCGAGTGGTTGGTGCGGCCGTCGTACAACGTCGGCAGCACTCCCCAGACCTCGAGCTTGCGGTTGGTGAAGCGGCGTACGTCGTGGACGGTGTCGAGCAGCTGGCCGACGCCGCGGTGGGACAGGGTCTCGCACTGGAGCGGGATCAGCACGCCGTCGGCGGCGGTCAGGGCGGCGACGGTGAGCACCCCGAGGGACGGCGGGCAGTCGAGCAGGACCCAGTCGTAGGAGAACTCCTCCTCCTCGAGCGCCTCGATCATCGACTTGATGACGTGCTCGCGGCCGGTGCGGGTCAGCAGGTCGGCCTCGGCGCGGGCCAGCTCGATCGTGGCCGGCACCAGGTCGACGCCGTCCTCGGTCGTGATGATCACCTCGGTCGGGTCGAGGCCCTTGGTCAGCACGTGGTGGACCGACAGCTCGAGGTCCTCGGGGTCGATGCCGAGGGAGAACGTCAGGCACGCCTGCGGGTCGAGGTCGACCAGCAGCACCGAGTGGCCCAGCTCCGCGAGAGCAGCGCCGACCGAGGCGACGGTCGTCGTCTTGGCAACCCCACCCTTCTGGTTGGCGATCGCGAGTGTCGTGGTCATGCGGGGTCCCCGGGACGTTGTTCGCCGACGGAGCGAAGCGGGGGAGACGAAGAACGTCGTGGGGTGCTCATCGTGGACCATCATGCCGGACAGGACTCCCGAGATCGCGCAGGCACCTGTTTGACTTGCCCCCATGTCTCCGACCGCACTCGTGACCGGTCCCACGGCCGGCATCGGCCGCTCCTTCGCCCACCAGCTGGCCCGGCAGGGCTACGACCTCGTCCTCGTCGCGCGGGCCGTCGACCGCCTCGAATCCGAGGCGACCGAGCTGCGGTCGTCGTACGGCGTGCAGGTCGAGGTGCTGGCCGCCGACCTGACCGACCGGGCGGAGCTGGCGACGGTCGAGGCCCGGCTGGCCGACCCTGCGCGGCCCGTCGACCTGCTGGTCAACAACGCCGGCTTCGGGCTCAAGAAGCGGTTCCTCGACAACACGGTCGACGAGGAGCAGGCGATGCTCGAGGTGCTGGTGACGGCCGTGATGCGGCTCTCGCACGCGGCCCTCGGCCCGATGAGCGAGCGCGGCAGCGGCGGCATCATCAACGTGTCGAGCGTGGCGTCGTTCCTGCCGCGCGGCACCTACTCGGCAGCCAAGGCCTGGGTCAACAGTTTCTCCGAGTGGGCGGCCCACGAGTACCGCCCGCAGGGCGTCACCGTGACCTGCCTGTGCCCGGGCTTCACGAAGACCGAGTTCCACGAGCGGATGGACGTCAGCCGCGACTCGGCGCCCGACTTCCTGTGGCTCGACGCCGACGAGCTGGTCGCCACCGCCCTCAAGGACCACGCCAAGGGCAAGGTGTGGTCGATCCCCGGCGCGCAGTACAAGGCGATCGCCGCCGCAGCCCGGCTGGTGCCGACCGGCGTGCTGCAGCGGTTCCAGGCGATGGGGCGCCGGTAGCCCTGCCCCGCTCAGCCTCCGACGACGCCGGGGGTGACGCGGTCGGAGCCTGCAGCCGCCGCCCGAGCGAGCTCCATCAGGCGGGCGTACTCCTCGGGTGCGGTCGTGTTGCACCCGAGCTCGTGGTCGGTCTTGCCGACCCCGTGGTAGTCGCTCGAGCCGGTCGCGACCAGGCCGAGGTTGCGCGCGATGGCCCGGAGCCGCTCACGGGTAGGCGGGTCGTGGTCCTGGTGGTCGACCTCGATCCCGGCGAGCCCGATCTCGTGGAGCGCGGCCAGGGTCGCCTCGTCGGGGCGGCCCAGGCCACCCCTCCCCCACGGGTGGGCGATGACGGCGACGCCGCCGGCGTCGGTCACGTGACGGATGGTGGCCTCGAGCGGGGCGGCGTACCGGTCGACGTACGCCACCTTGCCGGCGCCGAGGTAGTCGTTGAACGCCTCGGTCCGGTCAGCGACGACGCCCAGGGTGACCAGCGCGTCAGCGATGTGCGGGCGGCCCGGCGCCGCGGTGCCGTCGGAGGCGCGGCGTACGTCGTCCTCGGTGATCTCGATGCCGTGCCGGTGCAGCTGCTCGAGCATCGCCGGCACCCGTGACCCGCGGCCGGTCAGCACCCGGGCGAGCTCACCGGCGAGGGGCGGGTACGTCGGGTCGGGCAGGTAGGCGAGCAGGTGGACGCTGCGACCCCGGTGGATGGTGCTGATCTCCATGCCGGGCACCAGCTCGATCCCGAGCTCGACGGCGGCCGCGCCGGCCTCGGCCCAGCCGTCGGCCGTGTCGTGGTCGGTGATCGCGACGACGTCGAGGCCGGCGTCCACGGCCGCACGCACCAGCCCGGTGGGAGTGTCGGTCCCGTCGCTCGCACGCGAGTGCGTGTGGAGGTCGATGCGCACCCGACGAGCCTAGGCGCTGGACGTTTCACCAGACCGGTCGGTGACCCCCGAAGGGCATCTCCACGAGCGGTGGGCCGACGTGCGAGAGGTCGCGCAGGATCCAGTCGTGGCGCAGCAGCAGCAGCGCGGACGCCGGGCGCAGGACGATCCAGAGCCACCGGCCGCCCGCCTCACCGGCCACCACCGACCGGTCGAACTCGCCGTCCGACGAGCTGGTCGAGATGTCCCAGAGGTTGACCGGCTGGCTCCCGATCCGGATCCGCGCCGTCGGAGGCCGGTGCAGGATGTCGATCCCGGGGTCGTCGTACCTCGTGCCCGCGCAGCGGGCGCCCAGTCCGATCCCCGCCTCCTCCACGACGACGATGGCG
>JAOPXG010000215.1 GCA_025965275.1 Nocardioides sp. | reverse complement strand
TCGCCGCGGCGGGCTACGCGGGCACGGAGATGTTCGACGGCAACGTCGCCGCCTACGCCGACCGGCCCGACGAGCTGCGCGCGCTCCTCGCCGACGCCCGGCTGGAGCTGGTCGCGGTGTACACCGGCGCGAACTTCATCTACGCCGACATCCTCCCCGACGAGATGGACAAGATCCGCCGCGCGATCGACCTCGCCGCCCAGTTCGGCGCCGAGCGCCTCGTGGTCGGAGGCGGCGCCCGGCGGGCGGCCGGCACGACCGACGAGGACTACGCCGCCCTCGGCCGCGGCCTGGACCGGGTCTCGCAGATGGCAGCCGACAAGGGCCTCGTGGCGACCTACCACCCGCACCTGACGACCATCGTCGAGAACCCCGCCGAGCTGGAGCGGATCATGGACGTCTCCGAGATCGGCTTCTGCCCCGACACCGGACACCTCGCGGCCGGTGGCGGCGACCCCGCCGCGCTGATCCGCCAGTACGGCGACCGCGTCAAGCACGTGCACCTCAAGGACGTCGTCCTCGACCCGTTCGGCTGGACGCCGCTCGGGGAAGGGTCGCTGGACTTCACCGACATCGTGCGGGCCATCGACGAGGTCGGCTACGACAGCTGGCTGATGGTCGAGCTCGACGAGTACGCCGGCGCGCCCGTCGACGCCGCCAAGATCTCCAAGGCCCACCTCGACACCATCCTCGCTGAGCTCGGGCTCGCCTGACGACACGCCTCGCCTCGGCGAGTACAAGGAACGGAGCACCACCATGCGAGAGCTACGCGTCGGTCTCATCGGGGCCGGATTCATGGGGAAGGCCCACTCGATGGCCTATGCCTCGATGCCGATGTTCTTCTGGCCCGCGCCGGCCATCCCGGTCCGCGCCGTCATCGCCGAGGCGACCGAGGAGCTCGCCGCCGAGGGCGCCGCGCGCTTCGGCTTCGAGTCCAGCACCGGTGACTGGCGCCGCGTGATCGAGGACCCGACGATCGACGTCGTCGACATCGCCACGCCGAACCACCTGCACCCGGAGATGGCGATCGCGGCGGCCCAGGCCGGCAAGCACATCATCTGTGAGAAGCCGCTGGCCCGCACCGCGGGTGAGGCGAAGGCGATGCTCGACGCCGTGACGGCCGCGGGAGTGGTCAACATGGTGGCGTTCAACTACCGGCGTACGCCGGCGATCGCGCTCGCCAAGAAGTACATCGAGGAGGGCGCCATCGGGGAGATCGTCAACTTCCGCGGCACCTACCTCCAGGACTGGAGCGCAGACCCGCAGTCGCCGCTGTCCTGGCGCTTCCAGAAGGACATCGCCGGCTCGGGCGCGATCGGCGACATCGGCACGCACGTCGTCGACCTGGCCCGCTACCTCGCCGGCGAGATCAGCGCCGTCAACGGGCTGGCGCGGACCATCATCGCCGAGCGCCCCCAGCAGAGCGGCGGCCGCGACGCGCTCGGGACCGCGCGCTCCGGCGGCGAGCTCGGGCCCGTCGACGTCGACGACGAGATGATGACGATGCTGAAGTTCGCCAATGGCGCCGTCGGCTCGATCGAGGCGACCCGCAACGGCTACGGCCGCAACAACTTCATCACCGTCGAGGTGCACGGCACCGAGGGGTCGATCTACTTCAACTACGAGCGGCGCGACGAGCTGCAGGTCTTCTTCGCCAACGACCCGGGCGACCGACGCGGCTTCCGCACGGTCTACACCGGCCCGGCGCACCCGTACGGCGAGGGCCTCTGGCCGATCCCGGCTCTCGGGATCGGCTACGGCGAGACCAAGATCATCGAGGCCTACGACCTGTTCCGCTGCATCGTCGAGGGCACCGAGGCGTCGCCGAACTTCCACGACGGCTGGCGGATCTCGCTGATCGCCGACGCGATCATGGAGTCGTCCGCGTCCGGGAGCTGGATCACGATCGATGAATGACCGAGTCCGGTCCGGCATCATCGGCGCGGGGTTCATCGGCAGCGTCCACGCGCACGCGGTCCGGGCCGCCGGCGGTGACCTCGTCGCCGTGGCCGACCACAGCCAGGAGGCGGCCGAGGAGGGCGCGCGGAGGCTCGGCGCCCGGTTCGCGGCCGAGTCGGCGGAGGGGCTGATCGCCTCCGACGACATCGACGTCGTCCACATCTGCACGCCGAACAACCTGCACGCACCGCTCGCCCGGCTGGCCCTGGAGGCCGGCAAGGCAGTCGTCTGCGAGAAGCCGCTGGCCACCACGCTGAGCGACGCCGAGGATCTCGCCTCCCTGGCGGCCGAGCACGGCGCGGTCACCGCCGTACCGTTCGTCTACCGCTACTACCAGTCCGCGCTCGAGGCGCGGGCCCGGGTGCGCAGCGGCGACGTCGGGCAGCTGTGGCTGCTGCACGGCAGCTACCTGCAGGACTGGCTCTCCACCAGCGCGGACGTCAACTGGCGGGTGGACGCCGCGGTCGGCGGCGCGTCGCGGGCCTTCGCGGACATCGGCGTGCACTGGTGCGACCTGGTCGAGTTCGTCTCCGGCCACCGGATCACCCGCCTGTCCGCGCAGCGGAAGACCGCGATCAGCAGCCGTGAGTCGACCGTCGCGGTGACCACCGAGGACATCGCCACCGTGCAGTTCGAGACCGATCTCGGGGCCGTCGGGTCGGTCGTGGTCAGCCAGGTCTCCCCGGGCCGGAAGAACCGGTTGTGGTTCTCCCTCGACGGGGCGGACCAGTCGCTCTCCTTCGACCAGGAACTGCCCGAGACCCTGTGGGTCGGCAGCCGCTCGCACGCGGCCGTCGTGCCACGCGGGGTCACCGAGCGCCGGACCGGCTCCGCGCTGCTCACCCCGCTCCCGCCGGGGCACCCCCAGGGCTACCAGGACTGCTTCAACGCCCTGGTCGGCGACGTCTACCAGGCCGTTGCCGCCAAGGTGCCCGAGGAGGTGCCCGAAGGGATGCCCAGCTTCGCCGACGGGGTGCGAGCGGCCCAGATCACCCAGGCCGTGCTCGACTCCGTCGCCGGCGAGTGCTGGGTGGCCGTCGGCTGACGTCGGTCGAGGTCGACGGCGTCAGGACCGCTCGCGGAGCAACGCGGTGATACGCGGGACGACCTCGGTCAGGTCGCCGATCACGCCGAGGTCGCACAGGTCGAAGATCGGCGCCTGAGGGTCGGTGTTGATCGCGATGACGGTGCCCGAACGGGACATGCCGACCCGGTGCTGCACGGCGCCGGAGATGCCACAGGCGAGGTAGAGGCGCGGGCGCACGGTGCGGCCGGTCTGGCCGACCTGGTGGGCGTAGGGGTACCAGCCCCGGTCGACCACCGGCATGCTCACGCCGACAACGCCACCCAGCACCGAGGCGAGCTCCTCGAGGAGGGCGATGTTCTCCTGGCTCCCGAGACCGCGGCCGCCGGCGACCACGATGTCGGCGGTGTCCAGGCCCGACCGCACGACGTCGGCGCCGCTGGGCGTCTCGTCGAGCACCACGTCCGGCCCGGTTTCGGCGGGCACCTGGACCGGCACCACCCGGGGCGCGTCGCCGGCCGGGTTCAGCACGGTGTCGAGCGCCGCGGTGCGGAAGATCGCGAGGGCGGGGCCGCCGACCCAGCCCACATCGACGGACGTGGAGTCCGCCAGGGCGAGGCGTCGGCCGACCAGCTCGCCGTCGACGTCGTCGAGGCCGGAGAGGTCCCAGCAGACGCCGGCGCCGAGCCGGACCGCGAGGGCACCGGCGACGTCGGCCGACAACGAGGAGTTCTCGAAGGCGACCAGGTCGTAGGGCTCCGCGGCGTGCAGGGCGGCGACGACGGCGACGCGGGGTGCGCTGGTGGCAGGCAGCCCGGTCACGACCCGCACGGTGCCCGCGCCGTGCCTCCCCAGCTCGCCGGCCAGCTCCTCGACGGGGTCCCCGTCGGCCACCGGCAGCAGGACCTCGACCGCGTCGCACACCCGGGCAGCGGCGGACAGCACGCCCAGCTGGCCCGCGGGCACGCGCCCGGACCGCGGCTCGACGACCACGAGCGCACGACGGCTCACACCAGCCTCCTCTCCACCAGGAAGTCCACGACCCGCTCGTGCGCGTGGCCGTCGTCCTCGACAAGCTCCGCCGACCCGCGCGCCGGGGCGGGAGCGGCGGCCAGGACGCGGGTGCGCGAGCCCGACGCACCGAGGTCGGCAGCGGCGAGGCCGAGCGACTCCGGGGTGAGCACCTCCACCGTCTTCTTCTTGGCGGCGATCACGTCGCGGAAGGACGGGTAGCGCGGCAGGCACACCTCGCCCGAGAGGGCGAGCACGGCGGGGAGCGAGGTCTCGGCGGCATGGACGCCGGTCTCGGTCTGGCGGGTGGCGCCGAGGCGCCCGCCGGCCACGGTCACCTCGACGGCGCGCGAGAGCACCGGCAGCCCGAGCCGCTCGCCGAGTGCCGACCACAGGAGCGCACCGGCGCCGTCGCCGCTGGACGCCCCGAGGATCACGAGATCGGCCTCGAGACGGCGTACCGCCGCGGCGAGGACCTCGCTGGTGACCAGCAGGTCGGCGCCCTCGAGCGCCGCGCCGGTGACGACCACTGCACGGTCCGCGCCCATGGCGAGCGCGGGCCGCAGCGCCTCCGCCGCGGCCTCGGGCACCATCGCGAGGACGACGACCTCGCCGCCGCACTCGTCGCGCACGCGCAACGCGCTCTCGACCGCGCTCTCGTCCACCCCGGTGAGGAGCGACCCGCCGGAGCGGTCGAGGCGACCGCTGTCGGCATCGAGGGCGAGCGCCATCGGCACCGGCTTCACGCACACGACGGTCTTCATCGGGTCACACCGTCACCGCGACCTGGTGCGCCTCGAGCAGCACCGTCTGGATCAGGCGAGCAGCCGACGCGTCGCCGATCCTCTCGACCCGGACCTCGCGGTCGCTCTCCGCGACCAGGTCGCACAGGCGGTGGTAGAGGTCCTCGCGGGAACGGCGGGAGTGCACGGGCACCACGACGTCGACGTCGAGCCACTGCTCGACCCCGGTGACACCGTCGACGACCAGCGCGCGGCCCGGCTCGATGCACAGCAGCGTGGTGAGCGGCCGCAGCGCGATGCCCTTGGCCGCCACGCGCTGGAGGAACATCGCGATGTTGGTGCCCTCGAGCTCGCCGGCCACGACCGGACGGCTCGAGATCACCGTGACCTGCTTGCCGGCATCGGCGAGGAACTCCGCCGTGCCGGCCGCCTCCCAGTGACCCTGGCCGTCGACGACCAGCACCCGGTCGCCCGGGAGCTCGGCGCCGCCGAGCACCTCGTCGACGGAGTAGACGCAGCCGAGCTCCAGGCCGGGCACCTCCGGCAACACCTGGAGGCCCCGGGTCCGGGCGAGGGCGCCGGCGTCCGGGTCGGTTTGGGACTGGCGGTGCTCCGGCGGGAGGTTGGGCTGCGAGCCGGTGGCGACCACGACCACGTCGGGCTCGAGCTCCAGCAGGTCGTCGGCGGTGGCCTCGACCCCGGTCCACAGCTCGACGCCCAGGCGGCGTACGGCGGCCTCGAGGTAGTGCGTGACCTCGGCGACCTCCTCGTGGTGCGGCTGGCGGGCGGCCAGGCGCAGCTGCCCGCCGAGGTGCTCGGAGCGCTCGAACAGCGTGACGCGGTGTCCCCGGCGCGCGGCGATCTCGGCGACCTTGAGCCCGGCGGGGCCGCCACCGATGACGACGACCGTGCGCGGCTCGGCAGCGCGGACGAGCAGCCGCTCGCTCCAGAGCAGCTCCTGCCCGGCGGCGGGGTTCTGCACGCACCGGATCGGCTTCTCCTGCGCGACCGCGTGCAGGCAGCCGTCGTTGCACCCGATGCAGGCGCGGACCTCGACGGCCCGGCCCTCCGCGAGCTTGCGGGGTGTCTCCGGATCGGCGATCAGCTGGCGCGCCATGCCGACCAGGTCGGCCTCCCCCGTCGCGAGCATGTGCTCGGCGAGGCCGCCGTCCTTGATCCGGCCGAAGGCGACGATCGGCAGGTCGGACTGCTTCTTCAGCGCCTGGTTCAGCGGTCGGAAGTAGCCCTGCGCGACCGCCGCCGGGGGGATCTCCATCCAGAAGCTGGAGAAGGACCCGGCGTCGCAGTTGAAGTAGTCGACCAGCCCGCTGGCCTCCAGGTGCTCGGCCATCCGCAGCCCGTAGTCGAGCTCGTAGCCGAACGGGGTGTACTCGTGCAGGCAGATCCGGATCCCGAGCGGCAGGTCCTCGGGCAGGTTCTCGCGCACCGCCGCCACGCACTCGAGCGGGAAGCGCATCCTGTTCTCGAAGCTCCCGCCGTAGGCATCGGTGCGGCGGTTGAAGAACGGCGAGGCGAAGCTGCGCAGCAGTCCGTCGTGGGCGATCTTGATCTCCACGCCGTCGTAGCCGGCCGCGACCAGGTTCCGGGTCGAGACGGCGAACCCCTCGATCGCGCGCACCATGTCGCCGCGGTCCATGGCCCGCGTCGTGTGCGGGCTGGAGGGCTCCGGCATCTGCGTGGGCGCCCACAGCACCGGCGGCGGGTGCTCCAGCGAGGTGTGCCCGCCGTGGTTGAGCTGGGCGAAGATCGTGCTGCCGTGCGCGTGCACCGCGTCCGTCGTACGCCGGTTCAGCGGCACCGCGCGCGGGTCCCAGGCCGCGACGTACTTCCGCGACATCTGGCCCTCCGGCATGGTCGCCATCGAGCCGTCCACGATCAGTCCGGCTCCGCCCCACGCGCGCTCCTCGAGGTACGCCGTGAGGTCCTCGGTCGGCATGCCGTGCACGTCGCCGAGGGCGTTGAAGTGCGGCTGGAAGACCACGCGGTTGCGCACCTCGACCCCGCGGATGCGCAGCGGGGAGAACAGCGTCGGGAAGCTGGGGTCCGTCGTCGTCTCGCCCATGGTCACGCGATGGCGCCGTGGCACTGCGAGCCGCCGTCGACCAGCAGCAGGGTGCCGGTCACGTAGGACGACTCCTCGGAGGCGAAGAACAGTGCGGTGTTCGCGATGTCCTCCGGGGTCCCCAGCCGGCCCAGCACGATCGAACGGCGGGCCGCGGCGATCGCGGAGCCGGGCGTCTCGCTGACCAGGTCGTGGTAGCCGTGCATCATCTCGTTGTCGATGTAGCCCGGCGCGATCGCGTTGACCCGGATGCCGAACGGCCCGAGGTCCGCGGCGGTCTGCTGGGTGATCAGGTTGACCGCGCCCTTCGAGCCCGCGTAGACCGCCGACTGCGTCAGGGGCAGCACGCCCTGGATGGAGGAGACGTTGATGATGCTCCCCCGCCGGCCGCCGTCCTTCATCGCGCGCGCGGCGTACTTCGTGGCCAGCAGCACGCCGCCCACGTTGATGTCGACCACCCTGCGGTAGTCCTCCCAGGAGAGCTCCGTGATTTCCTCGGCGACCCCGGTGCCGGCGTTGTTCACCAGGATGTCGACACCGCCGTAGAGCTCCACGGTGCGCTCCACCGCGGCCGCCACCGACTGCTCGTCCGCGACGTCGCACCGGACAGCGGTGGCCCGGCCACCGGCGGAGACGATCGCCGCCTCGGCCTCGCGACCCTCGGCCTCACCGCGCTGGGCGAGCACGACGCACGCCCCCTCGGCCGCGAAGCGCGCGGCGATCGCGAAGCCGATCTGGCGGCCGCCACCGGTGACGATGGCGGTCTTGCCTGCGAGGCGAGCGCTCACGGGGTTCTCCCTGATGCTGGTCGTGGTCGACGTGGGGGGTGGATGCCGGGGCGGGCGGCTGCGTATGACACCGCCCGTCCCGGCTGCTCGGGTCCTCGGGTCAGCTCCTCTTGGAGAGCGCGACGGCGAGGATGATGATGAAGCCCTTCACGGCGATCTGCCACGACGAGCTGACCCCGATGAGCACGAGGCCGTTGTTGAGCACGCCGATGATCAACGAGCCGATGAGCGTGCCGATGATCGAGCCCCGGCCGCCGAAGAGGCTGGTGCCGCCGAGGATGACCGCGGCAATGACGTCGAGCTCGAGGCCGTCGGCGAAGTCGGGACGGGCGGCGTGGCCCTGGGCGGTGAAGATCAGCGACGCGAGCCCGGCGAGCACCCCGGTGAACACGAAGCAGAGGATCTTGGTGCGGTCGGTGTTGATGCCGCTGTAGCGGGCGGCGGTCGCGTTACCGCCGGTCGCGTAGACCTTGCGGCCGAAGGTCGAGAAGTGCAGCAGGACGCCGCCGATGATCAGCGCGACGATCGTCCACAGGATCGGGACCGGGATGCCGGCGATCGACCCCTCGTAGAAGACCGCCCAGAAGGGGCGGCTGTCCACGAGCACGGGCGCGGTGTCGGTGATGACGAACGCGATGCCCTTGGCGACGCCCAACATGCCGAGGGTCACCAAGAAGCTCGGGATCCCGAGCTTCGTGGTGAGCAGGCCGTTGACCAGGCCGATGAACGCGCCCACGGCGATGCCGACCATGGCGCCGAGGAACCAGTTGTTGGAGAAGTCGTTCATGAACAGCGCGGCCGAGACGCAGGACAGCTTGAGGATCGAGGCCACCGACAGGTCGATCTCGGCGGCGATGATGACGAAGGTCATGCCGACGGCCATGATCGTGACCAGCGTCGTCTGGCGGCCGATGTTCTGCAGGTTCGCGCTGGTGAAGAAGACGTCGGACTTGATCGAGAAGAACACGACGAGCGCGATCAACGCGAGCAGGACGCCGTAGGGGCGGTCGCTGGAGAACAGGTCGCGGGCGACGTTGCGCCGGCTCTCGGCGGCGGCTGCGGGTGCAGGCGTGGTGGCAGTGCTCATCGTGCGGGCTCCTGTACAAGGTGGTGGAGGCGCTCTTCGCCCTCGACTTCGGACGTGTGGACGCAGGTGGTCACGCGACCGTCGTGGATGACGGCCAGGGTGTCGCAGAGAAGCGTGAGCTCGACGAGCTCCGAGGAGACGACCACGACGGCGCAGCCGTTGCGGGCGAAGCCACGGATGATCCCGTAGATCTCGTCGCGGGCGCCGACGTCGACGCCGACGCTCGGCTCGTCGAGCAGGAGGAGCTTGGGCTCGGGCGTCAGCCACTTGCCGAAGACCACCTTCTGCTGGTTCCCGCCCGAGAGGTTCTGCAGCTTCGTGTGGATGCCGGGCGCACGGACGTTGAGGTCGGACACGGCCTTCTTCGCCCGCCTGTTCGCCTCGCCCTTGGTGAAGGCACCCGCCCGGGTCAGCTGCGGCAGCCGGGGCATCGCGATGTTGGCAGCGATGGTGTCGGCGAGGACCAGGCCCTGCTCGTGCCGGTCCTCGGGGACCAGCGCGACGCCGGCGGCGATCGCCTTGTTCGGGCTGCCCCAGCGCACCGGCTTGCCCTCGAAGAGCACCTCACCCTCGTCGGCCCGGCGCAGACCGAACATCGTCTCGAGGATCTCGGTGCGTCCGCTGCCCACCATCCCGGCCAGCCCGAGGATCTCTCCCGGGCGCACCTTGAGGTCGACGCCGTTGAGGCGCGCGTTCTTGACGCCGCGCAGCTCGATGACCGGCGCGTGGGTCGAGGACTCGCTGGACTCGTTGCGGAACGCGCTGCGGCGGTCGCCCTCCTCGACGCTGAGCGTCGCCTGCGCCATCCGTTCGTGCCCGGGACCGACGATCTCGCTGACCAGCTTCTCCATCGTGATGTCGGAGGTGTTGTGGGTGCCGACGTTGAGCCCGTCGCGCAGGACCGACACGCGGTCGCTGATCCGGAAGACCTCGTGGAGCCGGTGGGTCACGTAGATGACGCCGACGCCCCGCTTGGTGACGTCCGCGACGGTCTTGAAGAGGATCTCCTCCTCACCGGCCGACAGCGCCGACGTGGGCTCGTCGAGGACGAGGATCCGGATGTCGCCCATCAGCGCCTTCGCGATCTCGGTGAGCTGGCGGTAGGCGAACGGCAGCGCGCCGACCCGGGCGCTGGCCTTGATCGGGAAGCCCTGCTCGGTCAGGTACTTCTGGGCCGCGTGCACGATGGACCGGTTGCGCACGAGCTTCGTCCCGCCGTGCGGCTCCCTCCCGAGGAAGAGGTTGGAGGCCACCGACATCGACGGCACCAGGCTCAGGTCCTGGTAGACCATCGCGATCCCGCTGTCGCGGGAGTCCTGGGCGGACTTGAAGTTCGTCTCCTTCCCGTGCACCAGGACCGTGCCGCCGTCGCGCTGGTTCACTCCGGAGAGGACCTTGATGAGGGTCGACTTGCCGGCGCCGTTCTGGCCGAGGAGCGCATGCACCTCACCGGGCCTGAGGTCGAAGCTCACGCCGCGCAGCGCCTTGACAGCACCGAAGCTCACGGTGATGTCGCGCAGGTCGACGAGTGGTTGGGCCGTTGTCATCAGCGATCTCCCTGGAGAGTGACGACCCGGCTCACCGGGGCGTCGTGGAGCGCGGGCGGGACAGCCGACGCTGGGGGGTCGAGACGCGGTGATCTCACGAGTCACCCGCGGTCTCGATGCGGGTCACCTTGCTGAGCCCGGCAGGGGTGTCCGGGTCGAGGCCCCGTGCGATCGCGGCGTCGTGGGCCGCGCGCTGGAGGGGCAGCACCGCGAGGAACGGCGCCCAGTGCGGCGGGGTCGCGGGGAGGCGGACGTGCTGGTCGGCGCCCGTGGACGGGGCCGCGTTGACGGTGACGGTCCGGGCACCGCGGCGGGCGGCTTCCCGGGCGGCCTCCTCGCACAGGTGGACGCCGACCTCGTCGGAGGCGGTCAACAGCACCGCCGTACCGGCCGTGACCGAGTTGACGCTCCCGTGCAGGAACTCGCTGGTCTCGAACGACGCGACCGGACGGCTCAGGGTCTCGCGCAGCTTGATCGCGCCCTCCTCGCCGACCGCCTCGGCGTAGCCCTCACCCGCGCAGACGAAGTCGGAGGCGGTGGACACGTCGATCCTGGTCGTCTCGTCCTCGAGCACCGCGGCCATCAGGTCCGGGACCGCGCTCGCGGCCTCATGGAGCAGGTCGGGCTGCCCCGCCGCGGCGAGGCCGAGCAGGCACGCGAGCGAGGTGGTGAAGCTCTTCGTCGCCGGCACCGCGACCTCGCGACCGGCGTGGAAGAGCAGGCGGCGAGCGTCGTCGACCAGGCCGCCGAGCGTGGAGTCCTCGGAGTTGGTCACGACCACCAGGTCGGCACCGCGCTCGAGGGCGGCACGGGACGCGGCGAGGATCTCGGTGCTCTCCCCGGACTGGGACACCGCCACGACCAGCGCGCCGCGCAGCGCTCCGGAGGTGGACCAGGCCAGGTGCGCGGGCGAGACGACCGCGGCGGGCAGCCCGGCGATGGAGCGGAAGGCCTCGGCGGCGTACGTCGACGCCGAGCGCGACGAGCCGCGACCCAGGAGGAGCACCTGCCGAGCGGACCCGAGCAGGGGCGCGAGGGCGTCCGCCCGCGCCTGCACCCCGCCGAAGGCGGCGCGTACGCGCTCGGGCTGCTCGACCATCTCGGCGGCCATGTGACGGCCAGGAACCAAGGTGGTGGTCGTCCCGCTCACGAGCTCCTCTTTCCAGGCGGCACCGACGGATGTCGGCGGCGGTCGTTTCCGAGACTCCTGTTGTCAGCCTCGTTCGCACAGGCTTAGGGTGGTAATGATGTTACGACGACTCACGAGAAGGTCAAGTGTCTGTGGTCAACAAAAATGAAGGATCCGATCGACCGAACGCCGACTTGGTCGAGGATTGCATCCGCTATGTGTGGCGCCACGGGGTGTCGGCAGCCGCGACCCGAGCGGAACGAGGCCCGTTGGCGGTCTCGGCGAGCGGCGTCCGGGTCACGGATGCCGACGGGCGGGTATATCTTGACGGGCTGTCGGGCGGCTCCGCCGCCGCGACACTCGGACACGGCCGCGTCGACGTCGCCGACGCGGTGCACGCCCAGATGACGACCCTGCACTGGGTCTCGCTGCGCACCTTCATCAACGAGCCGTCCATCGAGCTCGGCCGCCGGATCGCGGGGCTGACCGACGCGGACCTCCAGACCAGCTTCTTCGTCTCCTCCGGATCCGAGGCCGTCGAGAGCGCGACCCAGCTGGCCAAGAGCTACCACCGCGCGAAGGGCAACCCCGAGCGCACCAAGTTCCTCTACCGCAAGACCGGCTACCACGGCACGACGCTGGTCGGCGCGAGCGCGAGCGACAACCAGGAGTTCCGTACCTGGTTCGCCCCCCTCGCCCCGGGCTTCGTCGAGCTGGACGCCTGCTACCCCTACCGCCGTCCCGACGAGATGACCGAGGAGGAGTACGGCGACGCCTGTGCCGACGCCATCGAGGCCACGATCCTGGCCGAGGGCCCCGAGACCATCGCGGGCATCCTCGCCGAGGCCATCCCGGCCGCCCTGGTCCTGGTGCCGCCGGCCAACTACCTGCGCCGGCTCCGCGAGATCTGCGACCGCTACGACATCCTCTGGATCGACGACGAGGTGTTCATCGGCGTGGGCCGCACCGGGCGCTGGTTCGGCTTCGAGCACTTCGGTGTCACCCCGGACATCGTGACGTCGTCCAAGGGCATCACCGGCGGCTACGTGCCGCTCGGCGCCGCCATCGCGACCGGCCGGGTCATGGAGACCATCTACGGCGACGGCGCCTCGACCCAGGCCAAGGTCTCCGGGCACACCTACGCCGCGCACCCGACGGCGTGCGCCGCGGGCCTGGCGGTGCTCGACGCGATCGAGAAGGAGAACCTCCTCGAGTCCACCGCGAGCGTCGGTGAGTGGATGATCGAGGCCTTCCGCTCCCGCTACGAGGGACACCCGAACCTCGGCGAGGTGCGGGGCAAGGGCTTCCTCATCGGGATCGAGCTGGTCCAGGACGCCGCCACCAAGGCCCCCTTCGCCAAGGACCTCGGCGTCGGACGACGGATCATGAACCGCGCCATGGAGCAGAACTTCATGCTCCGCGCGACCGGCGACGTGATCACGCTGTTCCCGGCCCTGGTCACCACCCAGCAGGACGGCGAGGACATGGTCGAGGCAACCTGCCGCGCGATCGACGAGGTGCTCGGTGAGCTCTGAGCCCACCGATCGCGGCGAGCTGGTGGACGGCTTCGCCCGCGATCTCGCCGGGACGGTCGTGCGCCCGCACATCTCCCTCGATGACGCGGTGCGGCTCCAGCACCGGTTGGTCGACGTCGCCCAGCAGGTGATGGGATCCGACGTGGTCTTCGTCGAGGACTACGGCCAGGTCCGCGAGCTCGCCACGGTCGGGTTCGGAGGCGGCGGACGGCCCCGGGCGACCGCGCGGGTCGAGGAGGTCCTCGCGCGGTTCTTCGACGCCGAGGACGCCGTGCTGATCCACGGCGCCGGGACCGGCTCCATCCGCGCGATGCTCAACGGTCTGGTCGAGCCCGGCTCGCGGATCGTCGTGCACGAGGCGCACCCCTACAAGACCACGTTGCCGGCGATGCGGCACATGGGACTGACGGTCGACTACTCCAGCTTCGACGACGCCGTGGGCCTCGAGGCCTACCTGCGCGAACGCCGGCCCGCGACGGTCTACCTGCAGCACGTCCCGCAGCGGCTGGGTGACAGCCACGACGTCGCCCAGGTCATCGACCTGGTGCGGTCGGTGAGCGGCGACGACGTACGCATCCTCGTCGACGACAACTACGCCGTGAT
>JAOPXG010000199.1 GCA_025965275.1 Nocardioides sp. | reverse complement strand
TCGTCGACCCGGCGTCGTACGTCGAGCTCTGGCTGAAGGACGCCGGCCTGCACGGCTCCGCCGACTACCTGGTCCGCTACGACACCTGGCTCTCGTGGTTCGAGGACCAGGGCATCGAGGCGGTCGGGTTCGGCTGGATCAACCTGCGCAAGGGCGGCGGCTCCGCCCGCGAGTTCCTCGAGTGGCCCTACGACGTCGAGCAGCCGATCGCGCCCGCGATCCGGGACTGGGCGTCGGCGCACGACGCCCGGGTCGACCTCGACTCCCACCTCGTCGTCCGCACCGACGTGCGCCAGGAGACGTTCGGTGCTCCCGGTGCGGCCGACCCCGAGACCGTCGTCCTGCGCCAGCAGCGCGGGCTGCGCCGAGCCCGCCAGGTCGACACCGTCGAGGCCGCGCTGGTCGGGGCCTCCGACGGCGACCTCAGCGTCGGCCAGATCCTCGATGCGCTTGCCCAGCTGCTCGACCTCGATGCCGCGCAGACTCGCGAGACCTACCTGCCGGTGGTGCGCGAGCTGGTTGCCGAGGGCTTCCTCAGCGCCCCCTGAACCCGACGGTGACCGGCATGGCCTGCCGCGGGGTCCTGTCAGCGGTGTGCGCAGACCGTCTGGGCCACGCTCAGCGCAGGCTGCCGGCGAGGTCGAGCGACTGCTTGCCCTCCTCGCTGCCGAGCGTCGCCTGCAGCTCCAGCCGCAGCACGGGCACCGGGTCGCAGGACGCCTCCAGCACCCGCACGCTGCCCACGTCGCCGACGGAGCTGGAGACCTCGTTGCCGTCCGCCGCGCCCGCGTCGTCGGCGATGAAGACGTTCAGGGGCTCGGGGCTGGCGCCCCCCGGTCCCTCGATCGGCAGCTCGAAGACGCGCTCCCCCTGGAGCCGGGAGACGATGCCCTGGATCATCACGAAGGGATGGCTGAGCACGGCGTCGTTGTCGTCGATGGAGCCCCTGAAGTCGATCGGGCTGTAGGCCCAGATCCAGCCTGGGTGGGCGTCCTCGATGGGTTGGCCGCCGGCGACGGGCGGTTCGCAGCTGACGGTGACGTGCGGGAACGCGACCGTCGAGCCGTCGGGCCGCGTCATCACCAGCGTGCTCTGCGGGCCGGGGGGCTGGTCGACCGCGACGGTCCCGGACGGGTCGTCGCCGCTCCGGGCGACCGCGAGGCCGCCGGCGATGCCCGCGACCACCACGACGACCGCGCCGGCACGGGCGGCCCGCCGGCCACGCCGTCGTACGGCGATCCGGTGCGCGATCCGCTGCGGTCCGTCCAGGGGCGGCGCCAGCGCACCCTCCAGCCGCTCGTAGGCGGCGCCGACCAGCTGGTCCAACTCCTGGGTGCTCATAGCCTGGTGTCCTCTCGTCCGACCGTCTGTCGCAGGTGCCCGCGCTCCCGGGCGTGCTCGCGGAGCCGCTCGGTCCCGCGGGAGAGCTGGCTCTTCACGGTCCCTTCGGAGCAGCCCATGCGTGCGGCGATGCCGCGTACGTCGAGGTCCTCGACGTACCGCAGCGCCAGCGCCGTGCGTTGTCGCGGTGAGAGGGTGGCCAGCGCCTCGACCAGCCAGGGCTCGAGGTCGCCGACCACGTGGACCGGGACGTCCTCGGACGGTCCGCCGAGCAGTGGCAGCTCGCGCCGCAGGCGGCGGATCCGGTCGATGTTGAGCCGCACCATCACGGTCCGGGCGTACGCCGCCGGCTCGTCGAAGCGGGACCGGCCCCAGCGCTCTCCCATCCGGGCCAGCGTCTCCTGGGTGAGGTCCCAGGCGTCGTGCGGGTTGGCGGTCAGGGCGTGCGCGAACCCCAGCAACGGCCGTGTCTGGGCCGCTGCGAACTCTCCGAAGTCCTGGTCCACCGTCTGCCTCCCCGGGCTGTGATCGTCTCTCACCTACTCTCCAGTGACGAGGGCCGACGGGGGAACGTTGAGGGCCTTCCACGACGATTCCCGCGAGACGGCCGGGAATGACTTGTTCGCTGCACGCGCTACCGTGTTCGGCCGTGGGGCCCCAACTCGGGGCAGCACGCACCGCACAGCGAAGGAAATGACAGGTCCAGTGGCACACAAGTTGGTGATCGTCGAGTCCCCGGCGAAGGCCCGCACCATCGGCGGGTACCTCGGATCGGGGTATGTCGTCGAGTCCTCGATCGGCCACATCCGCGACCTCCCGAACAACGCGGCGGACACTCCCGCGAAGATCAAGGACAAGCCCTGGGGCCGGCTGGCGGTCGACGTCGACCACGGCTTCGAGCCCTACTACGTCGTGCCCCGGGACAAGAAGGCGCACATCTCCAAGCTCAAGGGCCTCCTCAAGGACGCCGACGAGCTCTTCCTCGCCACCGACGAGGACCGGGAGGGCGAGGCGATCGCCTGGCACCTCCTCGACGAGCTGAAGCCGAAGGGCATCCCGGTCAAGCGGATGGTCTTCCACGAGATCACCAAGGCCGCCATCCTCGAGGCCGCGGAGAACCCCCGCGAGCTCGACATGGACCTCGTCGAGGCCCAGGAGGCGCGCCGGATCCTCGACCGCCTCTACGGCTACGAGGTCTCGCCGGTGCTGTGGAAGAAGGTCATGTCCGGCCTGTCCGCGGGCCGCGTGCAGTCCGTGGCGACCCGGCTCGTCGTCGACAAGGAGCGCGAGCGGATGCGCTTCCGGCTCGCGTCGTACTGGGACCTCGAGGGCACCTTCGACGCTGGCTCGAAGCACGACCAGCGGATGTTCCCCGCCCGGCTGCACACCGTCGACGAGGTCCGCGTCGCCCGCGGCTCCGACTTCACCCAGCAGGGGCTGCTGAAGGAGGGCGCGAACGTCGTACACCTCGACCGGTCCCGCGCGGAGACGCTCGCCGCCGGCCTGCAGGACTCGACGTTCGAGGTCCGCTCCGTCGAGGCGAAGCCCTACCGCCGCTCGCCCTACGCGCCGTTCCGCACCACCACGCTCCAGCAGGACGCCAGCCGCAAGC
>JAOPXG010000152.1 GCA_025965275.1 Nocardioides sp. | reverse complement strand
CGACCGAGGCTGCGACCGACTCGCCGACCGCGGCCAGCTCGGCGGCGGGGTCGGGCGCCTGGGCCAGGCCGTTCTGCCAGAGCAGGTCCTCGAGGACGTGCACGTCGCCCGCCCAAGCGGCGAGCTGCGCCATGCGGAGGTCGCCGTCAGCGGCGTGGCGGCGCGACAGCTCGGCGTACTGGTCGGAGGTCATGCGGCGGAGTGGCGCTGCCGGCGACGGCCACGGCGGGGCTCGGCGGGCGCGGGCGGCGGGACGGGCAGGACGACCTCGGCCTGGTCGTCGGTCTCGGTCTCGGTGTCGGACCGGAGCGCCGACGAAGCACGCACGGACATCAGGTGGGCCATCACGTCCGGCTCGTCGTCGAGCTCGGGCTCGGGTGCGGGGGCCACGGCGGCCGCGACGGCGGCGACGGCGGTGCGGGCGGTGCGGGCGATCGGGACGGACGCCGAGGCGGGCGGCGGCACGCTGCGTCCGAACGTCTCGGGCAGGGCCGGACGGGCCAGGACGCCCGGCCGGTCGAGCCGCTCGATGGCCGCGGCGACCCGGGCCACGGCGTGCTGCGGGTCGTCGCCGGACGTGGTGCCCACGGCGACCGCCCGGACGGCGAGACGCACCTGGCGGCGGTACGACGCGAGCGCGTCCGGGTCGGGGATGGCCACCGGGACCGGCTCGCTGGTCACGACCGGCACGGGCACCGGCTCGGGGTCGACGACGTTCTCGAGGGCCTCCTCGAGGGCCCGGACCTGGGCGCGGAGGGCCCGCACCGTGTGCGGCTCGACCTCCTCGACCTCCTCGGGCAGCGCCGGGTCGAGCAGGTCGACGGTGACGGGCGTCGCGGGCCGGCGCCGCCCGCGCCGCCACAGCACCAGGGCACCGAGGAGCGCGAGGGCGACCAGCGCGAGGCCGAGGGCGAGCGGAGGTGCGGGCAGTGTGTCCACGGTCATCCTTCCGACTGGGTGGTGCTCGAGAGGTTGAGGGTCTTTCCCGGGTCCTGGACCGGCGGCATCACGAACATGTCGCCGGTGATCGTGGTGGTGTAGGCGCCGTCCACACCGTCCCCCGTGAGAGAGACGGTGGTGATCAGGTAGGCGCGCGGCATGTTCTCGAGGTTCTCGAGCAGCGACTCGGTCTGGGCGTAGGTGCCGGTGACGGCCACCGTGACCGTCTGGCGCGCCAGGGCGGCACCGGGCGCCGCGTCGGCCGGTGCCGCAGCATCGGGCTGTGCCGCAGCGTCGGGCGTCGCAGTCGCGGGTCCGATGACCGGCGGAGTCGGCGTGAGGTTGGTGACGCCCTGGGCGCCGATCCCGGCGTCGATGGCCGCAGTGGTGACCTCTTCGAAGAGCCCAGGCTGGTCGGCGGTCGGCGGGAACTTCACGGCGAGCTTGCGGGCGGTCTGACGGGTCTCCGCGAGGCTGTTGCGCTGACGCTCCAGCTCGGCCAGCTCGCCGGCGAGCACGCTGTTCTGGTCGCGGATCGCTGTGACGTCGTCGCGAGCCTCCGAGAGCGCGCTGGTCTCGGGACCGACCACGAACGTCCAGCCGAGGCCGACGACGACCAGGAGCGCGAGGGAGCCGGCGATCTTGGTGGCGGTCGGAGTGCTGAGATCCATCAGGACACCCCGTCCGCGGTTGCTGGTTCGGGGACGCCGTACCGCTTGCTGTACGCCTTCTCCGACAGGCCCACCGACCCGCTGAAGGTCACCTCGTCCGTCTCGCCGGTCGTGGTCGTCGCGATGAACGGCTCGACGAACAACGACGAGTGGCCGAGCTGGACCACCATGTCGCCGACCTCGGCGCGAGTGGCCGCGGTACCCGACAGCGTCACGCAGCCGACGACCGGCCGGGTGTTGAACGGGTCGGGACCCGGGCAGGCCGACACCGTGACCCCTGCGGCAGGGTCCGTGGGAGCGGCGAGGGTGACGGCGACCGTCGCCAGCTGCGCGCCCGGAGGGGTCGCGTCACGGATGCCGTCGAGCACGTCGGAGAAGTAGATCTCACCGACCATCGCGCTCTGGACGGTGTTCTCCTGCACGGCGACCCCGTTGACGAAGGTGCGGACCGGCGCGAGCACCTGCGTCTGGGAGCTGAGGCGGTTGGTCTCCGCCTGCTCGACGGCGACCAGCTTCTGGGCCTCGGCGACGCGCACGTGCTGGTAGGTCCACGCGCCGCCGACGAGGACGATGAGCGCGATCCCGCCGACAACGAAACGCCGCCGCAGCCGGCGCGCGGCCATCCGCTCGAACTCCGACGCCGAGAGCAGGTTGACGAGCGGCAGCGCCCGCCGGCTCTCCGCGCGGCGGCTCACCGCGACGCTCCGGCGCAGAGTCCGGCCGGCACGGCGAGCACCGACGGGTCGGGCTCAAGGCGGATCCGGCCGGGCGCCCGCACGTGGGTGAGCACGTCGAGGCGCTCGACCGGTACGCCGAGGCGCACGGCGAGGTGCTCGTCGAACCCGCCGAGGAGCGAGCCGGAGCCGGCGAGGAGAACGCGCCCGACCCGGCCACCGCCCTCGACCGTGGAGTCGCGGTAGAAGTCGAGCGTGGTGCTGATCTCGTCGGCCAGGGCGGCCGCAGCGACCTCGACGACCTGCTGGGCGGCGTGGTCGAGACCGTCGGAGCGCGGCGTCACGGTGCTGGCCTGGGTGGGGTCGAGGTGGGCGTGGCCGGGCATCCCGACATACACCTTGGTGCGCTCGGCGTCCTCCCACGACCAGTCGTAGCGCTGCTGCACGGCCTGGGTGATGGAGTCACCGCCGACACCCGGGATCATCCGGACATAGCGCGGCACACCACCGGTGTGGACGACGACCGACACCACGTCGGCGCCGACGTCGATGATCGCCTCGGTGTCCGAGGACCCCTCGGCGAGGAGCGGGGTGCGGGCCCGCAGCAGCGCGAACGGCAGGAGGTCGACACCCCGGACGCGCAGGCCCGCACCCCGGGCCGCGTCGACGAAGGAGTCGACCATGTCGGTGGAGGCCGCGACCAGCAGGATCCGCGCGACCCGACGCGACGTGCCGTCCTCGCCGGTGACCTCGAGGTCGTCGAGGAGGTGGTGGTCGAGGTTCGCCTCGTCGACCGAGAAGGGCAGCACGTCCTGGACCTGGTAGCGCAGCGCCTTGCGGAAGTCGGCCGGCGGCATCCAGTCGAGGTCGAGCTGGCGCACCAGGACGCCGGCGTTCGCGACGCTGAGACTGACCGTCTTCGAG
>JAOPXG010000143.1 GCA_025965275.1 Nocardioides sp. | reverse complement strand
CGCACTCGTCCGGGTGGCGGAATTGGCAGACGCGCTAGCTTGAGGTGCTAGTGACCTTTAACGGTTGTGGGGGTTCAAGTCCCCCCTCGGACACTCAGAAGGCCCCGGCTCCACGGGGCCTTTTGTTCATTTCGGCTCCAGGTGCGGGTCTCCCGCCAACGAATTGCACTGTTGTAATTTAACCGAGGAGCCCGGCGTGTCTCCTTGACAATTTGAGTCACACCATTCCCACGAGGGATCTTTTGTCCCTAGACTCCCACCCGTGCCGCTGCGGTCCCGCCTGCTTGCGCCCGTGACCTCAGCCCTCGTCGGGGGGCTGGTCCTCGGGCTGCTGGCGCTTGCCCCGGCCCCGGCGACCGCTGCCGACCGCCCGGTCGACACCGCGTCGCACCGGCACCGCGTGGAGCCGTCCACGGCGGTCTTCGCCCGTAGCTCCTACCTCTGCTACGGCTACGCGGACTGCCGCGAGAAGGGCATGTTCAACGGCGGCTACGCCCAGAACAACAAGAAGATGTACTGGCGGATGTACTCCGGCCACAACTGCACGAACTACGCGGCGTACCGGATGGTGAAGAGCGGGCTGCCCAACGAGCGCCCGTGGTCCGGCGGCGGCAACGCGACGTACTGGGGCGGCTCGATGCCCAAGATCACCGACGACGTCCCGCGGGTCGGCGCGGTGACCTGGTGGAAGGCCAACACCGGTCCGGCCGGGTCCTCCGGCCACGTGGGGTACGTCGAGCGGGTGGTCTCGGCCGACGAGATCATCGTCTCCCAGGACAGCTGGGGCGGGGACTTCTCCTGGGCGGTCATCACCCGCGGCAGCGGCAACTGGCCGAGCGGCTTCATCCACTTCAACGACGTCCCGCTCCTCAACCAGGCGGCGCCCGTGATCTCCGGCATCGCGAAGGTCGGCTCGGTGCTGACGTCGTCGTCCGGCACGTGGAAGCCCACAGCGGCGGACGTGGCCTACCAGTGGTTCGCCGACGGCACGCCGATCAAGGGCGCCACGGCCGCCACCCTCAAGCTCACCCGGGCGCAGCTCACCCACCAGATCACGGTCACGACGACCGGCTCGATGCTCGGCTACCCCCCGAAGTCGGTGACCTCGGCCGCCACCGAGGCCGTCCAGCCCGGCGCGCTGAAGAACGTCGTCGCGCCCACCCTGGCCGGCGAGGCGAAGGTGGACTCGACCCTGACCCTCACGCCGGGTGAGTGGACGCCGACGCCGACGACCCTCACCTACCAGTGGTTCGCCGACGGCCAGCTCATCGAGGGCCCGGCCGGCGACACGCTCCCCCTCGGACCCGACCTGGTCGACCGGACCATCACGGCGACCGTGACCGCCGGCCGCGCCGGGTACGACGACGTCACCGTCACGACCGCGGCCACCGCGCCGGTCGCGCCGGGCACGTTCACGGTCGACGCGCCGCCCAGCCTGCTCGGTGAGGCCCGGCTCGGGCAGCAGCTGACCGTCGACACGGGCAGCTTCCGGCCGACCGACGCCGACGTCTCCGTCCAGTGGCTGCGCAACGGCGAGCCGGTCCTGAACGCCACGGGCTCGACGTACCAGATCAGCAACATCGACCTGGGCTCGCGGATCTCGGCGCGGGTCACCCTGTCGCGGGCCGGCTACACGACCACGACGGCGGACACGCCCAGCACCGTGCTGCTCAAGTCCGACCCGAAGATCGCGGTGCAGACCACGCCGGGCGCCCACCGGGTGCGCGTCACCGTCACGGTCACGGCGCCGGGCGTCGACGTCGTCAGCGGCCCCGTGGTGGTCCGGATGGCCGGCATCGCCAAGGCGGTCACGCTGCGCAACGGCACCGCCACCCTGACGCTCAAGGGCCTGCCCCAGGGCAAGCGCACCATGACGATCCGCTACGGCGGCAGCGACACGGTCATGCGGCTGGTCGCCACCCGGACCGTCCGGATCGGCTGACGCTCCGCGGGCTCAGCCCTCGGGGTGGTAGCCGCAGGCGTCGTCCGCGGCGACCGCCGTGCCCGGGTCGTCCTTGGGGCCCGACGGCGTGTGCGGGCCCAGCGCCTTCGCGACGACCGACTGCATCCAGGGGTAGTCGGGGTCGCCGGAGAAGAACTTGTCCGAGGACACGAAGGCGACCGACTTCACCCTCTTGTCCTTGACCTTCAGGGCCAGGTCGACGAACGCCGGCATCAGCGCGGCCGGCACGTCGGTCCGCAGGATCTCCTGGCCCGCCTTCGCCAGCGCCTGGTAGCGACGCAGCACGTTGAGCGGGTCGGCCTCGTCGATGATCGCGTCGACCATGCACCGCTGGCGCAGCATCCGGTCGTAGTCGTCGCTCCCCCACCGGCCGCGGGAGTACCAGAGCGCGTGGAAGCCGTCGAGGTGCTGGTCCGGCCCGGGCTCGAGGTAGCCCGTGGGCGGGATGTCGAGATCGGTGTTGCCGTTGATCGCGATCGGCTCGTTGATGTTGACGGTGACGCCGCCGATCGCGTCGACGAGCTGCTGGAAGCCGAGCAGGTTGATCAGCATGTAGTAGTCGACGTGGGTGCCGAGGCTGCCCGCGACCGCCTGCTTGACCGCGTCCGCGCCCTCGTTGTCGGACGCACCCATGATGTGCGGGTAGAGGGCCGGGACCTGGCTGTAGACGGCGTTCAGCATCCAGTTGCCCGGGTCGGCGGCGGGGTCGCTGCTGCGGAAGCCGTCGGGGAAGACGGCGTGCAGCGGGCTGTCCTCGGGGAACTGCGCGTTCATCATGTTGCGCGGCAGGCTGAACATCACGGCCTTGCCCGTGTGGGTGTCCATGCTGAGCAGGATCACCGAGTCGGTGCGGATGCCCGTGCGGCCGACTCCCCCGTCGCCGCCGAGCAGGAGCACGTTGACGCGGTCGCGTCCGCCCCACGGGTCGGCCTCGTCGACGTCCTGGGGCGTGGTCGCGTTGTCCTCGCCGGAGAAGACCGTCTCGACGAAGTCGGCCTGCGTCATGGAGTAGCGGACCGCCTGGACCGCCGGCAGCGCCACGAGGACGCACAGCAGCCCGACGACGAGCGCGCCGAGGCTGCCCTCCACCTTGGTCATGCCGAGCGGCCGGGCCATGACGTACGTGGTGACGACCGTGAAGCCCCAGACGACGGACGCGACGCCGACCACGATCGCGAAGGTGCGCAGCCGCGCCGGGTCGAAGGCGAGGTCGAGCAGCCGGTGCAGGTCCTGGGCGTAGAAGGCCAGCGCGCCGAGAACCGCGAGGAACGGCAGCAGGACGGCGTACCCGAGGCGGCGCCGGGTCCAGAGGTAGCCGGCACCCGGGAGCACCGCTCCGAGGAACGTCACCGCGAGCGCGCCGCCCATGGTCCGCGCCCGCCGGAAGGCGCGACGAGCCGGCGCCCGGTGCCGCGCGCTGGGAGGGTGCGGGCGCGGTTCGATCGCGACCGGTCCTCCTGATCCCGACATCTGCACCCTTTCCCGCCGGAAACCGGGACCGACGCTACCAACGGCACCGGCCCGGCGGGACGACTTCCGGGGTCAGACCCCGACGACGGCCTCCACGGAGTACGACGTCCCACGGGCCGCGCGGGCCCACAGCACGCCGGCTCCGGGGGTGGCGCCCTCGAGCGCGAGCTCGCGCTTGAGGACCTTGTTGGTGGCCGTGCTGGGCAGGTCGGGAGCGATCCGGACGAACCGCGGCCAGGCCTTGGCCGACAGGTCGGGCTGGGCGGCGAGGAACTCCTCCAGCTCGGCCGGCGTCAGCGACGCGTCGTCCTGGAGCACGATCGCGGCCATCACCTGGTCGCCCACGTGCTCGTCCGGGACGGCGTACACCGCGACCCGGTTGACCGCGGGCAACCGCTGGAGGACCCGCTCGATCGGTGCGGCCGCGAGGTTCTCGCCGTCGACGCGCATCCAGTCGGCGGTCCGGCCGGCGAGGTAGATCCAGCCGTCGGCGTCGCGGTAGGCGAGGTCGCCCGACCAGTACATGCCGTGCCGCATCCGCTCGTCGTTGGCGGACTGGTCGTTGTAGTAGCCGTTGAAGTAGCCGGCGCCCTGGGTGTTGACCAGCTCGCCGGTCGCTTCCGCGGCGTTGGTCAGCGCGCCGTGCTCGTCGAAGACGGCCACCGCACACTCCTGGATCGTCTGGGAGTTGTAGATCGCCACCCCGTCGAAGCCCTTGCCGATCGAGCCCTTCGGCGTCCCGGGCTCGCGGGTGATGATCACCGCGAGCTCGGTCGAGCCGAAGCCGTCCCACACGTCGCAGCCGAAGCGCCGGCTGAACTCGTCGATGTCGCGGTCGCTGGCCTCGTTGCCGAACGCGACGCGGAGGGTGTTGTCCGCGTCGTCGGGCAGCTCGGGCGTCGCGAGCACGTAGGCCAGCGGCTTGCCGACGTAGTTCATGTACGTCACGCCGTACGACCGCACGTCGTCGAGGAAGCGCGAGGCGCTGAACTTCGCCGGCACGATCGTCGCCCCGCCGCACACCTCCGGGCTCCAGCCCGCGACGACGGCGTTGGAGTGGAAGAGCGGCATCGCGACGTAGCAGACGTCGTCGGCGCCGAGCTCGAAGCGGCCCTGGAGGTTGAGCCCGGAGAACAGCACCATCAGATGGTTGACCTGCACGGCCTTCGGGTCACCGCTGGTGCCCGAGGTGAAGATCATCATGAAGGTGTCCATCGCCTCGACCTCGCGGTACGGCCTGAACGTGCCCGCCTCGCTGACCAGCGCGCCCCACTCGTGCGTCGAGGTGTCGAGGACCCGCACGTCACCGAGGTCGAGCCCGTCGAGCAGCGGCCGGTGCTCGGCGTCGGTCACCAGGATCTGGCACTCCGCGCGACGGATGTCCTTCAGCAGGCCGTCCCTGCGGCGGGTGTTGTTGATTCCGCACAGCGTGTAGCCGCCCAGGGCCGCGGCCGCCATCGCCCGCAGCATGTCCGGCGTGTTCCCGAGCAGGCTCCCGATGTGCATCGGCCGCGTGTCGTCCGCGGCGCCGATCAGCGCCGCGGCGATCGCCGACGACTCCGCCACGTGCTCGCGCCACGACCAGGTGCGGTCGCCGTAGCGCACTCCGGGGTTGTCGTCCTCCGCACGCTCGCGCAGCAGCTGCTGGACCGTCTCGGCCACGTGCCCTCCTCGTGTTGTTGACACGCGTCAAACTAGGTGACGATCGGCTAGTCTGCAACACGTTCTAGTTCTTGCTCAGCTCGCAGCCGGACGCGCCCAGGAGACCCGATGCCCAGCCGCTACGCCAGCCTGACGCGGGACGAGCTCGCCACCCTGCTCCCCGAGCTGCTGCTGATCGGCCAGCTCATCGATCGCTCCGGCATGGCCTGGTGCATCTCGGCCTGGGGACGCGAGGAGATGGCGCAGGTGGCGATCGAGGAGTGGGCCGGGTCCAGCCCGATCTACACCCGCCGGATGCAGAAGGCGCTGAGGTACGAGGGCACCGACGTCGTCACGATCTTCAAGGGCCTCCAGCTCGACATCGGCGCCCCGCCGCAGTTCATGGACTTCCGCTACGACGTCCAGGACCCGTGGCACGGCACCTTCCACCTCGACCACTGCGGCGCCCTGATGGACGTCGAGCCGATGGGCGAGTCCTACGTCCGCTCGATGTGCCACGACATCGAGGACCCGACCTTCGACGCGACCGCCGTCGCGACCAACCCGAAGGCGCAGGTGCGCCCGGTCCACCGGCCGCCGCGGGCGTCGACCGACCAGCACCCGCACTGCGCGTGGACGGTCACCATCGACGAGTCCCACCCCGAGGTGGTCCCGCTGGCGCCGTACTACCACGTAGAGAAGACCCGGGCCGCGACGGTCGAGCTCGACCCGATCGACCCGTGCGACGACGGCGCCGCCGACTACGCGGGTCCGCTGCTCGCCGACGTCGACTTCGCGGCGTTCTCCCACTCGGCCCTGGTGCGGATGGCCGACGAGGTCTGTGTCCAGATGCACCTGCTCAACCTGTCCTTCGTGCACGCCGTGCGTCAACGCGCCACCGACGACGTCCAGGCGACCGAGATCACCACGAAGCAGCTCGTCGGGATCGCCGGTATCGCGGCCGAGCGGATCCACCGCGCGCTCGAGCTGCCGGTCACGCCCGAGGGGGCGCTGCGGGCCCTGGAGCTGCACCCGCTGCTCAACCCCGCGGCGTACGTCGATGCCTCGGTCGACGGTTACTCCCTCACCGTCCGGCCGTCCGACGCCACCGCGGACGGCGCCTGGATCACGCTCTGCGGGCCCGACCTGACCCGGCCGCTCCAGGCCGCCGTGCGCGTGGTCGACCCGCACCTCGACGTCGAGGTCACCGGTGGCGCCGACCACTGGACTGCCACGCTCGTCCGGAGCGACGAGGCGGCCGAGGAGTTCGACGAGGTCGCGGTCGCCCGCTTCAGCACCGGCACGTCGTTCGCCTTCGAGTCGAGGCGCTCGCTGCCGATCACGCCTGTCTGAGAGCATGGGGACGTGCCCATCACCCGTGGCTTCCTCGGACGCGGCCGGCCGCAACGACCGGACCGCCTCCCGCCGGGCCAGTACGACACCGGCAGCTCCTGGCCCACCCTCACGGCCGAGGCGACACCCAGGCTCGAGCCGGAGCAGTGGTCGATGACGGTCGACGGACTGGTCGAGAACCCGCACACCTGGTCGTGGCGGGAGATGCACGCGCTGCCGCCCTCGACGTACTTCGGCGACATCCACTGCGTGACGACCTGGTCGAAGTTCGACGTGACCTTCGCCGGCGTCAGCGTCGACACGCTGCTCGAGGTGGCGCGGCCGACGGCGGAGGCGAAGTTCGTGCTCGCGCACTCGACGACCGGTTACACGACCAACCTGCCGATCGAGGACATCACCGGCGGCAAGGCCTGGGTGGTCTGGGACTACGACGGCAAGCCGCTCCCGCGGGGTCACGGCGGCCCGGTCCGGCTGCTGGTGCCGCACCTCTACTTCTGGAAGTCCGCGAAGTGGGTCACCCGGCTCGAGCTCCTCGCCCGGGACCGGCCCGGCTTCTGGGAGCAGAACGGCTACCACGACCGCGGCGACCCGTGGCTCGAGCAGCGCTACCAGGGAGATCCGTAGTGGCCGACGCCCCTGCCGGCGGCTGGACCACCGGCCGGATCATCGAGCTCGCGCACCCGTCCGACAAGCTCGTGCAGCTCCGCTTCCACGTCGACGACCGGGTCGACCACCTGCCGGGCCAGCACTACGT
>JAOPXG010000106.1 GCA_025965275.1 Nocardioides sp. | reverse complement strand
TGGCCCGCCAGACGCAGCTCCTGTACGACGAGGTGCGCGACGCGCTCGCCGACGGACACCGCTCGACCGTCGACCTGCCCGTGGCGGTCAACGCGGACTCCCTGGCGACCTGGTTCCGCGACGTGGTCGGCGCGGTCGCCGGGTGGCCGGACGTGGCGCTGCGGCTGCACGTGGAGGACCAGGCGTTCTCGGCCGGGCTGCTGCGTGGCGGCGACGTGCTCGCCGCGGTGACCTCCGAGCCGGCCGCCGTCCAGGGCTGCTCGGTCGAGCTGCTCGGCACCCTGCGCTACCTGCCGGCGGCGGCGCCCGCCTTCGCCGAGCGGTGGCGGCACGGCCGCGGCCACGACTGGGCGGCGATGCCGCTGGTGGTGTTCAACGAGAAGGACGCGCTGCAGCACGCCGTGCTCACGGCCCGCGGCGTCGGTGAACCACCCGTGGTGCACCGGGTGCCTACCTCGGCCGACTTCCACGAGGCGGTCCGGCTCGGTCTCGGCTGGGGGATGATCCCGGAGCCCCAGCTGCGGCCCGACGTCCGCGCGGGGCTGCTGGTGCCGCTCGGCGGCCGGGCGCACCTCGACGTCGCGCTGCACTGGCAGCGCTGGCGTCTCGACTCGCCGGTGCTCGACCGGCTCTCCGACGAGATCCGTACGGCGGCGCGGGCGAGCCTGCGTCAGTAGGGCGGCGTCACCGGACGGGCGGCCGCGGCTCCGTGCGGCGCTCCTCGACGTACGTGGCCTTCTGGCGCTGCTGGTTGATCACCAGCGAGAGGATGATCGCCAGGATCCCCACCACGAGGAAGATCCAGCCGAGCGTGTCACCTGCGACGTTGTCCTGGATGCCGTCGGGGAGCGTGACCGCGCCGGTCACCCCGATCAGGCCGAGGACGATGAGGACGATGCCGACTCCGATACCCATGGCCCGTATGTGCCCGTCCGGCATGCGCCCGAAACACCGGGCCTGCGCTCCAGTGACGCTCACCCGTCGCTGGGAAACACGAAGAAGGCGTCGACCCGCCGTTCCGGAACGACGGGCCGACGCCTTTTCAGCGTGACTTGGCGACGGGTCAGGTCAGAAGGAGCTCTCGTCGAGGTCCATCAGCGCCAGGTCCGTGGACTCGGCGATGGCCCGCTCCGCGGAGATCTTCGGCAGCAGGTTCTGCGCGAAGAACTGGGCGGCGGCGACCTTGCCCTCGTAGAAGGCCTTGTCCTTGCCCGGGTCGCCGCCCAGCTTCTCGAGCGCGACCTCGGCCTGGCGCAACAGCAGCCAGCCACAGACGACGTCGCCGAGCGCCATCAGCAGGCGGCTCGTGTTGAGCCCGACCTTGTAGATGTTGCGGATGTCGCCGCCCTCGGACGACGCGTCGGCCGACATCAGGTCGTTGATCATCGTGCCGACGATGGCGTTGGCGTCCTCGAGCGCAGTGGCGAGCAGCTGGCGCTCGACCTTCAGGCGACCGTTGCCGGCCTCGCTGTCGATGAAGGACTGGATCTCGCCCGCGAGGTGGCCCAGCGCCTTGCCCTGGTCCTTGACGATCTTGCGGAAGAAGAAGTCCTGGCCCTGGATCGCGGTGGTGCCCTCGTAGAGGGTGTCGATCTTCGCGTCGCGGACGTACTGCTCGATCGGGTACTCCTGCAGGAAGCCGGAGCCGCCGAACGTCTGGAGCGACTCGGTGCCGAGCAGCACCCACGAGCGCTCCGTGCCGTAGCCCTTCACGATCGGGAGCAGCAGGTCGTTGACCTTCTCGGCCAGCTCGTCGCGCTCGCCGTTGTGCTCGGCGATCTGGACCCGGTCCTGCCACGACGCCGTGTAGAGCACCAGCGCGCGCATCGCCTCGGCGAACGACTTCTGCGTCATCAGCGAGCGGCGTACGTCGGGGTGGTGGGTGATCGTCACGCGAGGCGCGGTCTTGTCGGCCGACTGCGCGAGGTCGGCGCCCTGGACCCGCTCCTTGGCGTAGTCGAGCGCGTTCAAGTAGCCGGTCGAGAGGGTGGCGATGGCCTTGGTGCCGACCATCATCCGGGCGTTCTCGATGACCTGGAACATCTGCGCGATGCCGTTGTGCACCTCGCCGAGGAGGTAGCCGACGGCCGGCTCGCCGCCACCGACGGACGGGTCGCCGAAGGTGACCTCGCAGGTGTTGGAGACCTTGATGCCCATCTTGTGCTCGACGTTGGTGACGTAGGCGCCGTTGCGCTCGCCGAGCTCACCGGTCTCGAGGTCGAAGTGGAACTTGGGGACGATGAAGAGGCTCAGGCCCTTGGTGCCCGGACCGCCGGCGCCCTCGACGCCCACCGGGCGCGCGAGCACCATGTGGATGACGTTGTCGCTCAGGTCGGACTCGGCCGAGGTGATGAACCGCTTGACGCCCTCGATGTTCCAGGTGCCGTCGTCGTTCGGGGTGGCCTTGCTGCGACCGGCGCCGACGTCGGAGCCCGCGTCGGGCTCGGTGAGCACCATCGTGGTGATCCAGCCCTTGTCGATCATCAGCTGGGCGATCTTCTGGTCGCGCTCGTTGCCGTTGCGCTGGATCACGCCGGCGAACATCGGGCCCGCGCCGTACATCCAGATCGCCGGGTTGGCGCCGAGCACCAGCTCACCCATGGCCCAGCAGAAGCTGGCCGGGGCGGGGGTGCCGCCGAGCTCGGCCATCGTGGTCAGTCGCCAGTACTCGGCGTCCATCCAGGCCTGGTAGCTCTTCTTGAAGGACGCCGGGAGCGGGGCGGTGTTGGTCGTGGGGTCGAAGACCGGCGGGTTGCGGTCGGACTCGACGAACGACGCCGCCAGGTCCTCGCGGGCCAGCCGGTCGACCTCGGCCAGGATCGACCGGGCGGTCTCGCCATCGACCTCGCCGAACGGACCGCTGCCGAGGACCTCGTCACGGCCGAGCACCTCGAACAGGTTGAACTCGATGTCGCGGATGTTGCTCTTGTAGTGGCTCACGGCCCCACCTTCGCGTTGCGTACTGGTCGGTAACTTCAATAATACGTACTGGCCAGTAACCCAGCAAGACGGTGTGACCGACATCCGGTGAACGGCGTCCGGGCGGAGCCTGGACGGTTGACACGCATGGATCCAGGATTGACTATAAAGTTGCTAGAGATAATCCATTGAAGGTGACGCGACATGCGCAAGCTCGTGCTACTCGCCCTGGTCGGCCTGGCCGCCCAGCTGGTCGACGGCTCGCTCGGGATGGGGTACGGCGTCACCTCGGCGACTCTGCTGGTCGCCGGCGGCCTCGGTCCCGCGGCCGCCTCCGCCGCGATCCACTTCTCCGAGATCGGCACCTCGCTGGTGTCCGGCATCTCCCACCACGCCCTCGGCAACGTCGACTGGCGCACGGTCTCGATCCTCGCGCTGCCCGGTTTCGTGGGTGCCTTCGCGGGCGCCACCCTGCTGGTGAACCTCGACGCCGACGTCGCCGTACCGGTCGTGGCCGCGATCCTGCTCGCGCTCGGCACCTATGTCACCTGGCGCTTCCTCTCGATGCGCACGCTGCGCTTCAACCCGCGCCCGTCACGTCGCTTCCTCGCGCCGATGGGCCTCTTCGCCGGCGCGATCGACGCGATCGGCGGCGGCGGGTGGGGGCCGGTCGGCACGACCACGATGCTCTCGTCGGGCCGGCTCGAGCCCCGCAAGGTCGTCGGGTCGGTCGACACCGCCGAGTTCGTCGTCACCATCGGCGCCTCGCTCGGCTTCCTGCTCGCGCTCGGGACACAGGGCGTCAACTGGGCCTTCGCCGCGGCCCTGCTGGTCGGCGGCACCGTCGCCGCCCCGATCGCGGCCACCCTGGTCCGCTTCCTGCCGCCCCGGGTGCTCGGCGTCGCCGCCGGCGGCGTCATCGTGCTGACCAACCTCAAGACCCTGGCCGAGCAGGCCGGCGTCCCCGGCATCACCATCGCGCTGCTCGCCTCGGTCGTGTTCACGCTCTGGGTGCTGTGGATCGCGTACGCCGTCAAGCTCGAGCAGGCCGAGCGCGAAGGAGGAGGCGACCGTCCTCAGGACCGGGTCCGCGCTCACGCAGCCGCTGAGGGTGTGTCTCTCACGCCACACGTGAGAGACACGCCCTGGACCCGCCGCACTCAAGGCACCAAGGTCGAGTGAACAAGTCGACACATCTGACACACTGGACGCATGCGAGTTTCCGCCAAGTCCGACTACGCCCTCCGCGCGCTGATCGAGATGGCGTCGCGCGAGGACGGTCGTGCCGTGAGCGCGGAGGAGCTCGGCCGGCTCCAGGAGATCCCCCACGGGTTCCTCCAGGCGATCCTGGCCGACCTGCGCCGGGCCGGTGTCGTGATGTCGCAGCGCGGCCAGTCCGGTGGGTGGCGGATGGGCCGAGCGGCCAGTGACGTCTCCGTCGCCGACGTGATCCGCGCCGTCGACGGCCCGCTGGTCTCCGTCTACGGGCTGCGCCCCGAGGCGGTCACCTACAACGAGACCGCCGACGTGCTCCAGCACGTGTGGATCGCCGCGCGCCACTCGCTGCGCGACGTCTTCGAGCAGGTCTCGATCCAGGACCTCGCCGACCGCAAGCTCCCGTCCGCGGTGACCTCGCGCACCGCCGACGAGGACGCCTGGCAGCCGCACTAGCAAAGACGCGTCAGCGGATTCGCTGATGGTGGTCGCGCGACCGGCGTGTCGAGACCTAGTGGGACTACTGACTCATCAAGCGTTCGCAAGTCGGCTCTTCAGCTTCTTCCGCTTCTTCTCGAGCTTCGTGTTGCGCCCCTCCAGCGCCTGGTTGTGCTCGCGCAGGCGGGCGACCTCGACGAGCACGTTCGCGAGCACGTCGGTCGCGGCCGTCAGCCGCTCCTCGGCCGGGACGTCGTCGGGCTGCGCCGCCGTCGGATCCGGCGCCGCCGGCAGCAGGTCAGCGGTGTCCCCGTGCACGTCGTACCCGCCGTCGGCCAGGTCCTTGCGCCAGCGCTCACCGAGCGCGAGCAGCGTCGCGTGCAGGTCTGCCGGGAGGGTGGGCGCCGGCACGTCGGCGACCGAGCCCTCCGACAGGTAGCGGCGTACGACGACCCGGTGCGCGCGGCCGGGCAGCCGGCCGTCGACGGCACGGTTGACCTGGCGCAGCACGGCGATCGTGGTGGGGTTCGGGCCCGAGGAGGTGTCGAGCGCGAGGGGGAGCCGGGTCGCGTCGAAGCCCGCGATCTCGCCGAGCGCCGACCAGATCGCCTCGCGTGCGTCGCCGGAGTCCGGCGGCACGGCGATGACGTGCACCCGCTGCGGTCCGCCGACGGCCGCCGTCCAGCGTCCGAGTACGGTGCTGAGGTCCTCGCCGGCCCAGAAGCGCTCCGCCCGGTCGTGCTCGCGGGCGGGGTCCATCACCCGCTGGCAGAACCGTGAGAACGACACCGACCGCCCGGCCTCGACGGAGCCCGCCCAGGCCGCGACCAGCTGGGTGCCCGGGTCGCGGGCGGTCACGACCAGCTGGATGTCGAAGCCGTGGAGGGCGTCCAGGAGCAGGTCGATCTGCGGCGGCGTGCACGCGGCGAGCAGCTCCTGGCTGAGCACCACGTCGCCCTTGCTCTTCCGGGCCCGCCGGCAGATCTCCGCCCACGAGCCCTCGACCTCACGACGTTCGTAGCCCCAGGCCTTGTGGTCGCGCCGGATCTCGATCGCGGCGCGGAACATCTGCTCCGCGGACATCGCGGGGTGCCGCAGCCCCGCCGCCTGGAGCGCCTCGGCGTGCTCGGCCAGCGCGGAGTCGAGGAAGGCGCCCCCGCTGCGGGGCAGCCCGATGTGCAGATATGCCGTCCGTCGTCCCATGGCGCCACCGTGACAGCCGCGGGCGGATGGGTGGTGAACGACGCGTAGACGCAAGATTTCGGTGGTCGAGCCGGCCGGGACCTAGAACGTGTTCCAGTTCGGCGCCTAGGATGCGGCCATGATCAGCTCCGACGCCATCACCTGGACCGCCGCGAACGACGACCACCCGGCGCGCGCCGCGTCCCAGCGCTCCTACTCCGCCGTCGCCCAGGGCGACCTGGCCGCGTGGCTGACGGTGTACGCCGAGGACGCGGTGCTCGAGGATCCCGTCGGCCCGTCGATGTTCGACCCCGAGGGCAACGGGCACCGGGGCCACGAGGGCATCTCCGCCTTCTGGAAGCTGGCGATCGAGCCGATCGAGAAGTTCGAGTTCGAGATCTATGAGTCGTTCGCCAATCCGGGCAGCAACACGTGCGCCAACATCGGCCGGATCAAGACGTCCTTCCCCGACGGCAGCTACACCGTCACCGACCTGATCATGGTGTACGTCGTGCACGACGACGGCCGGGTCGCGTCCATGAAGGCCTTCTGGGAACCGGACCGGACGATGGCGTCGTACACGAAGGTGTGACCGTTTCGCTCCGACCGCAGGACGTCGCCGCGTTACCGCTGAGCTGCCGATCGGCCTCGCGATGCTGACCGAGATCGCGATGAGCGACGCCCGGTACGCCTGAGGTCAGACGCTCGTGTGCGCGGCGACCCACTCGACGAGCGGGCGCAGCGCGCGCCAGTCGTCGCGGACCAGGTCGAGCAGGTCGGGCGTGTGGATCACGGGCTCGAAGCCGAGCTGGTGGCCGGCGGCGAGCGACCGGTGCCGCAGCAGCTCGATCCGCGGGTGGTCGGCGTCGTAGCCGCGCGGGGAGGTCTTGAGCCGGTCGCCGCCGATCTCGAAGTCCTTCTTCTCCAGGGCCTTCAGGATCTTCTCGAGCTCCGGGCCGAACCGGTCGTGGGCCACCGCCGCGCGGAACGCCGCGAGCCGCGGGCCGCTGGCTTCGTAGAAGCCGGCGCCGGTGCGGACCCCGCGCGGTGACACCTCGACGTACCAGCCCGTCGCCTCGCCGACCCGGACGAACGCGCCCTGGTGGGTCTTGTACGGCGTCTTGTCCTTCGCGAACCTCACGTCGCGGTAGGGCCGGAAGATCTTCGCGCTCTGTCCGTCGGGGGCGAACTCGGGCGCCAGTGCCGCGCACAGCGCGGTCATCGGCGCCTTCACCGCCTCGGCGTAGACCGCCTTGTGCTTCTCCCAGTAGGCCTTCGTGTTGTCGACCTCGAGGTCGTCGTAGAAGTCGAGGGCGGCGACGGGGAAGCCGGTGAACGTCACGGTGTCAGCCTACGAGCAGGCTCCTGCTCGCACGGGACGAGGTGGCGACGCCCGCTGCAACGCCTCCACCCCGTCCGTGCGTCGGATCCCCATGGTCCGACACAGGTTCAACGCGGCAGTGGGACGGGTGTGACGGTCTTTGCCAAGATTTTCGGACGGGTTTCGGATGGGCTCAGGAGAGCGCGGCGGTGACCTGCTCGTCGCCGTCCTCGGCGAGGGCGGTCACGGTCATCGTCGACCCGCCGCAGCGCGGGTCACCGAGGAACGCCTGGCCGCCGGGCGACTCGTACACCACGGCCAGGCCGTCGTCGGCCGACCAGCGCATCAGCGCGGCCGGGTCGCCCTCGCGCTGGGGGTCACGCACGAAGTACGACGCCCCGCCGCACCACGTGAGCGTGCCCGACGTGCCGGGGCCGAGGTCGTAGTAGCCGTCGCCGACGCGTGCGTACAAATGCGCGTTCTCGACCTGGTTCTCCTTCGGGATCACCGACCAGACCGCGCCGTCATCGGTGACCTGTCCGTCCCAGCCCGAGCAGTCGGGAACGCCCTCGAACGGGGTGGCCTGGTCGCCGCTGACCGAGACCAAGGTCCGGCAGGCGGGTGCGGAGTCGTCGAAGGACTGGAGCGCGTCGCCGGCGGGCGTGATGTGGGCGCCGTTGAAGCCGTGCCGCTTCTCGGCGCACCAGCCCAGGGTGGACTTCTGGGTCGCGAGGTCGAGGGAGGCCAGGCAGTAGGCGCGACCCGGGCCGTAGGTCGCGTAGAGCACCCGGTCATCGCCGAGGGCCCAGGTGCCGCCGGTGGTGGTCGGGACGTCGGACCTCCCGTCGATCGTGAAGCTCTTGCCGGTGGCGAGGTCGGTGACCTCGGCAGAGCTGGGCCGCTGCTCGGCCTTGTCCTGCAGAACGACCACCGCCCAGTCGTCGTCGATCAGCGCGTCGGACACGCGGGTGCCCGAGGAGACGCCACCGGACGAGCCGGTCGGACCGTCGAGCGAGTAGTTGCCGCCGCTGCGGGTCACGGTCAGCGACCAGCCCGAGCCGTTGCGGGTCACGGAGTCGCGGACCGGTCCGGGCACCGGCTGCCAGTCGAGCAGCGCGTCCTCCGGGGTGACGGGTGCCGGGGCGTCGGCGGTGCCACCCTCGGGGAGGCCCGGGCCGGCCGGCTCCGTCGGCGACGTGGTCGGTGAGCTCGGAGGGGTGCTCGCGGGCGCCGACGACGTCGCGGGCGAGCCGGTCGGCTCGGGGTCAGCGGTCGGGTCGCTGTCTGAGCAGGCGCCGACCGTGAAGAGCAGCGCCGCCGCGGACGCGACGTACGTCAGCCGACGCATCAGACCCCGACGTTGTGGGCGTAGTGGGCCTGGTTGCCGCGGTAGCTCTTGTAGGCGCTGCGCCACTGCACGCGCGCGATCGTCGGCTCGGACGGGTCGAAGCGGTGCTGGTTCCACGGCTCGAAGTAGCTGAGCGCGTCGGGCTTGTCGCCGTTCTTGGCGTAGCCCCGACCCACCTGGAAGTGACCGGAGGCGTCGTCGTCGACGTAGGGGTAGAACTGCTTGAGCAGGATCGGGTGCAGCACGACCGGAGCCTGGTAGTCGTGGATGTGTCGCATCATCAGCAGCTCCCACTGGGTGAAGCTGTACTTGCCGATGTCGAGCACGACGTACGGGCCGGCGTGGTCCTTGCCGTCCCACCCCGTGCTCTGGTTGACGACGCGCACCATGTCGTAGATCGAGGTGCCGCTGGTGGTCGTGCCGAGCCGCTGGGCCCAGTGCTCCTGGCTCTGCTTACGGTTGCGCCAGCCCCAGGCGATCATCTGCATCGAAGTGGGACCGCACCAGTAGGTCCGGGTCTGCGCGGCGACCTGCTTGATGTTGAGGATCGCGGACCGGCCGGGGTAGTCGGCCTGGGTCTTCACCGGGCCCGGGTTGGCCGAGGAGGCCGCCGTGGGCGTCTTCGACGGGGTCCGGGTCGGCGACTTGCTCGGGCTGCGCGTCGGGGAGGGCGACTTCGACGGGCTCGCCGTGTTCGGAGGCGGGGTCGTCGTCGGCTTCGCGGCGGGCGCGGTCGCGACGGCCCGTGCCTCGGGGTGGTCGGCGAGGAAGTTCGCGGGGAGCGGGACGCCCTCGATCTCGTGGCGCAGCAGCCAGACCTTGGCGACCGAGCGGGCCGCCATGGTCAGCTCGGCGCGGTCGGCGGCGGCGCGTGCGGCCGGGCTCATCCGGGCCATCCGGGCGAGGGCGGCGCGGGCGTCGAGGTCGCCGGTGTTGACGACGGGGCTGCGGCGGGCCGCGACGGTGCGCGCCGCGGTCGCCATCCGGGCCTGCACCTGCTGCTGGGTGTCCTCGGTCCAGCCGGTGCCGAGGCAGTAGCGCTGGCCCTCGAACTCCGCGCAGCGGACCAGCCCGGCGGCGAGTTGCTCCGGCGTCTGCTTGCCGCTGGTGCGACCGAGCGCGCGCCCGGCGTCCACGACCCGGTCGATCTCGGCCTGCATCGCGGGGGTGAGCTTCGAGAAGCCGGCGGTGGTCGACGTGCCGAGGGCGCCGTACTTGCCGTCGCCGGAGGGGGTGAACCCCTCGTCGTCGTCACCCCGGGGAATGAAGGGTGCGGCGGCGAGCAGCAGGACGAGTGCGCCGATCGCGATCGTGCGCGGGCGGGGGCGATGCATCCGAGGACCTCGAGACGGAGCGGGGAAGGCTTCTCAACCACTGTCCCCAATGGTCACACGAATAGTCAAACGCACCACCAGTCCCACGCGTGGTCGATGGTGCGGCGCAGGCGCCTACCCGGGAACGGGCAGTGGCGCCGACTCGACCTGGTGGGAACGGGCAATGGCCGACGCGACCCGGTGGGAACGGGCAACGCGTCTGGTGAGGCTGGAGCGGATGACGAGACTCGAACTCGCGACATCGACGGTGGGTGGAGTGTCGCGCTCGTGAGCGCGGCCTGCTGGAGCATGGGTGAGGAACGGAGCGGATGACGAGACTCGAACTCGCGACATCGACGGTGGGTGGAGTGTCGCGCTCGTGAGCGCGGCCTGCTGGAGCGGATGACGAGACTCGAACTCGCGACATCGACGGTGGGGTGGAGTGTCGCGCTCGTGAGCGCGGCCTGCTGGAGCGGATGACGAGACTCGAACTCGCGACATCGACCTTGGGAAGGTCGCGCTCTACCAACTGAGCTACATCCGCCTGCCCCTGCGAGAGGGACGCGCAGATCCTAGTCGATGCGCGAGAGCGTGGGGTGGCGCGGGTCGAGGCCGTCGCCGGACGACCGGCCGGTGAGGCGGCGGTGCACCCACGGGACCGCGGAGCCGCGCACCCAGGTGAGGTGCTCGCGGATCTGCTCGCCGCGGGTGGTCGTCGGCGGGTCGGCCAGGCGCAGCGGCCCGAGCCCGTGCGCGACGCCGAGGGTG
>JAOPXG010000084.1 GCA_025965275.1 Nocardioides sp. | reverse complement strand
GGCCGCCGGTACCGACAAGAGCTACCGCCGATCCACAGGAGACCCGCGAAGAACTCAGTGAGCGTCGGGACGCATCACCTTGGTGCGCAGCACCGACTCGTTGAGACCCAGCTGACGGTCGAACTCCTTGACCGTGTCCGGCTCGGCGGAGAGCTGGATGACGGCGTAGATGCCTTCGGCGTTCTTCTTGACCTCGTAGGCCAGCCGGCGGCGTCCCCACACCTCGACGGACTCCACAGAGCCGCCGTCCTTGCGGATGACGTTGAGGTACTTGTCGAGCGAACCTTCGACGGTCCGCTCTTCGAGGCTCGGGTCGATGATGACCATTACTTCATAAGCACGCACAGCGGTCTCCACCTCCTCTGGACTAAGGCGACCACGGTCTTTCCGTGGCAGGAGGGCGATGCGTCCCACTCGGCCGCGAGGCCGGGTGGGTGTTCCCGGAGCCGAGCCCCATCGGTGGGGTCGACACAAAGAACGCCCAAGGCTAGCAGCGGATCGGGGCGCTCCCTCAATTGTCGCGGCGACCCCGTGACGGGCTGTCCCCGGCCCGGCATAGATTGAGGCGCATGGACATCGGTGCCCACGTCGACCAGACCGACCCGATCGCCGAGGCGCGGGCCCGCAAGGCCCCGCACGTGCAGTTCTTCCTCGGCGACCCGCAGGGCTACAAGGGCCCCGAGTTCCGCTACGCCGGCGGCGCGGAGGGGCTGAAGGCGGACGCCGAGGCCGCGGGGATCGGGCTCTACGTGCACGCGCCCTACATCGTGAACGTGGCGACGACCAACAACCGGATCCGGATCCCCAGCCGCAAACTGCTCCAGCAGCACGTCGACGCGGCGGCCTCGATCGGGGCCAAGGGGCTGATCGTGCACGGCGGCCACGTGAACAAGGACGACGACCCGGCCGTCGGGTTCGACAACTGGCGCAAGGCGATCGAGGCCACCGACCTCAAGCTGCCGCTGCTGATCGAGAACACCGCCGGCGGCGGCAACGCGATGACCCGCTACCTCGAGCGCATCGCCGGGGTCTGGGACGCGATCTCCGGCACCGAGCAGGCCGACCGGGTCGGCTTCTGCCTCGACACCTGCCACGCGCACGCCGGCGGCAACGCGCTGGAGACCGTGGTCGACGACGTCCTGAAGATCACCGGCCGGATCGACCTGGTGCACTGCAACGACAGCCGCGACGCGTTCGACTCCGGCGCCGACCGGCACGCCAACCTCGGCGCCGGCAAGGTCGACCCCGACCTGCTGGCCGCGGTCGTGCGCGACGCGGCTGCCCCGGTCGTGCTGGAGACGCCGGGCGGTGCCGACGAGCACGTCGCCGACGCCGGGTGGCTCCGGGACCGGATCTAGCCTCACAGGGACCGCACAGACGACCCACACGGTCCCGCCAAGGCGGCGCCCCACCGTGGGGGCATGACCGCCCCCGTCCTGGATCCTGCCCCTACGACGCCCGCGCCCGAGCCGCCGCCCGAGCAGCGCCGCGACTGGTATCGCCCCGCCCTCGCCGGGCTGCTGATCGCGACGGGCGTCCTCTACCTCTGGGGCCTCGGCGAGTCCGGGTGGGCGAACAGCTTCTACTCCGCCGCCGCCCAGGCGGGCTCGGAGTCGTGGAAGGCGTTCTTCTTCGGGTCCTCCGACGCCGCGAACTCGATCACCGTCGACAAGACCCCGCTGGCGCTGTGGCCGATGGCGCTGTCGGTGAAGGTGTTCGGCCTGTCCTCGTGGTCGATCCTCGTGCCGCAGGCGATCGAGGGCGTCCTCGCGGTGTGGCTGCTGACCGCCACCGTCCGGCGGACGACGGGCGCGGCATGGGCCGGCCTGCTCGCCGGGGCGGCGCTCGCGCTGACGCCGGTGGCGGTGCTGATGTTCCGCTTCAACAACCCCGACGCGATGCTCGTGCTGCTCATGGTCGGGGCGGCGTACGCCGTGCTGCGGGCGGTCGAGGGCCCGCTCGCCGACACCGTGCGGCACCCGGTGCGCTGGATGGCGCTCGCCGGCGCGCTGGTCGGGCTGGGCTTCCTGACCAAGATGCTGCAGGTCTTCCTGGTGCTGCCGGCGTTCGCCCTCGTCTACCTCGTCGCCGGACACCCGCGGGTGCTCAAGCGGCTCGGTCACCTCCTCGTCGCCTTCGGCACCATGATCGCGACCGCGGGCTGGTGGATCGCGGTCGTGTCGCTGTGGCCGGCCGCGAGCCGGCCCTACATCGGCGGCTCGCAGGGCAACTCGATCCTCGAGCTCACCCTGGGCTACAACGGGTTCGGCCGGCTGAGCGGGGACGAGACCGGGTCCGTCGGCGGCGGCGTCGGGGGCGGGGCCGGAGGCGGCGGCGGCATGTGGGGCGAGACCGGCATCGGCCGGCTCTTCGGCAGCGAGGTCGGTGGGCAGGTCGCGTGGCTGATGCCGGCCGCCCTGGTGCTGCTCGCCGCCGGACTCTGGTTCACCGCGCGCCGGCCGCGCACCGACGGCGTCCGCGCGGCCCTGATCCTGTGGGGCGGCTGGCTGCTGGTCACCGGGCTGACCTTCAGCTTCATGGCCGGCATCTTCCACGCCTACTACACGGTCGCGCTGGCTCCGGCCCTCGCGGCGCTCGTCGGGATCGGCGCCCACCTGGTGTGGCAGCACCGGCGCAGCTGGGAGGCCGGTCCGATCGCGGCGGTCGCGGTCGCCCTCACGGCCGTCACGGCGTTCCTGCTGCTGGGCCGCAGTGCAGACTTCCTGCCGTGGCTGCGCTGGCCGGTCCTCGTCGGTGGCCTCCTGGCCGCGGCCGCCCTGGCCGGCCTGCGCTGGCTGCCGCACCGGCTCGCCCTGGCGGCGGCCGGCCTCGCGGTGGCCGCCTCGCTGGCCGGGCCGGCGGCGTACGCCGTCCAGACGGCCGGCACCGCCCACACCGGCTCCATCCCCTCGGCGGGCCCGACGGTGACCGGTGGTCCGGGTGGTCCCGGCGGCCGAGGCCGCTTCACCGGCCCTCCGGGTGCGGTCGGCCAGACACCCCCGGGCATGACCCCGGGCCAGCTGCCACAGGGCGGCCCGGGCGGTGCCGGTGGCGCAGGCGGCCTGCTCAACGCGAGCGAGCCGTCGGCGGAGCTGACCGAGCTGCTCCAGGACGACGCCGACTCCTACACCTGGGTCGCGGCCACCGTGGGCTCGAACTCGGCATCCGGCTACCAGCTCGCCACCGAGGAGCCGGTGATGGCGATCGGCGGGTTCAACGGGTCCGACCCGAGCCCGACGCTGGCCGAGTTCCAGCAGTACGTCGAGAACGGCGAGATCCACTACTTCATCGGCGGCAGCGGCCTCGGCCAGTCGATGGGCGGCAGCAGCGCCAGCAGCGAGATCACCTCGTGGGTGGAGGCCACCTACACCGCGACCACGGTCGACGGCGTCACCCTCTACGACCTGACGAGCGCGTCGTGAGCGCCGCCCAGCCGTGGGAGTCGCCGGACGCGGCGTCCCAGACCGCCCTGGCCACCCTCGAGATCGTGATCCCGGTCTTCAACGAGGAGCGGGACCTGGCGGCATCGCGCGCCTGGCCCGGGGTCTGGTCAGCGGCCGGCTGCCGGTCGGCGACGTGGCCGAGCGCCTCGGGCGGGCCTCGGCCGACGCCGCACGAGGGCCGGGTCGTCCGCCTCTCGAGCGGCGATAGGTCCGCCTCACGCGGACGACCTGTCAGCCGAAGCAGACGAGCGGCACCGGCGCGGTGTCGCTCGACACGGCCGGCACCGCCGCGGCCAGTGCGGCGGCGGGGTCGGCGCCGGCGGCCAGCTGCTGGTGGACGGCCACGAGGACGTCGTACGCCGCCCGGTCGTTGATCGCCGCCGCCGAGGCGATGACGCAGCGGGCTCCCGCGTGCAGCCAGGCGGTGGTCATGCCGATCAGCTCCTCGCCCCACCGCACGGTCGAGCGGCCGACCTCGCAGGCGGACAGCAGCACGATGTCGGGCACCGACCGGAGCTGGTCGATGTCGTAGCCGAACCACGGGCCGTCGACGAGCTGGAGGCCCGAGAACATCGGGTTCTCCGCCGAGTGCCGCCCGTGGGCGGCGATGTGGAGCACGTCGACCGAGGCGGCCAGCTCGGAGACCGCCGCGGCCGTCGTCTGCTCGCCGACGAGGATCCGGGCGTCCGGCCACTCCTTCGCGGCCGCGGTGACCTCGTCCTCGGCGCGCGCGACCCGACGCCCGGCGACGAAGCCGGCGCTCGCGGACCGCAGCGGCGTCATGTGGCGAGCCAGCCACGACGTCGCGGACTGCGCGACCGTCAACGGTCGACCCACGAACCCGGGGAGCAGCGTCCAGGGCACCCCGGCCAGCACGCCCGACGGGGTGAGCACCACGCGCCGTTCGCCGACGGCATCCAGCACCGGAGTGACCAGCAGGGCCGCGAGGGCGTCGAGGCGCTCGGCCAGCTCCTGGCGGACGAAGGCCGCCATCGTGTCGGAGAGATCAGAAGCGGCAACGTCGAGGTCGGGCAACAGGCCACCGGTCAGCCGGTCGAGCTCGGCGCGCTCCCCCAGGTCGACCCAGGTGGTGGCGTCGGCCGTCACCACGAGCGCGACCAGGCGCTCGGCGGTGACGACGTAGGCGACCAGCGCGGTCTCCGCGTCGAGCGCCGCCCGGAGCTCGGTCAGCGTGACCGGGTCGGCGACCTCGCCGGACCCGCGGTGCCGCCAGGCCCGCTCGCGCACCCGCTGCCGGAGCTCGGCCTCGCGCTCGGGCGGCGTACGACGAGCGCCCTCACGCGCCTGAGCGATCTCCCGCAGCTCGGCCAGGTCGGCCACGATCGACTCGTCCTCGGGCGCCCGCACCGGCTGCACGCGGCTGGCGAGCATCCGGGCCCGCTCCGACCACTCGATGAGGACCTCCGGCTTGCGTGACCCGACGGCGAGCGCGAGGCCGCGTACCCCGAGCCGGGTCCCGTGGCCGGCCACGCCGGTCTGCAGGTCGAGCGACCCGAACGAGCTCTGCCACGCGTGCAGGTCCGCGAGCCCGGCGCGGAGATGGTTCAACGCGTTGGTCCGTCGACCTTGGGCCGCCGCCAGCTCGGCGCGTACGTCGCGGTCGAGGAGGCGCAGCGAGAGCGGAGACCCGGTGTCGACACGGGTCGACGCCACCTCGGCCCGCGCATCGTCAACCTGGTCGCGTCGTAGCAGGAGCCGCACGTTCTCGAGCCGGATCGTCGTCGCCAGCCACTCGATCCCGTCGCGGTCGAGATCCGCGGCGACCCGGCGACCCTGGGCCAGAAGTCTCGGTTGCCTGCGCCCGAGCTCGATCTCGGCCATGACCACGGCTCCGGCCGCACGACTCCGCATCGCCGGGGCCTCGGCCAGCGTGAAGCGTCTCTCGGCTTGGCGGGCGACCGTCAGCGCCGCCTCGGGCTCCTCGAACAGGAGGGACCTGGCAAGCACGAGGTCGACCTCTGCTTGACGCCGACGGAGCCGGCGAGATCCGTACGCACGTGAGCTCGCCACGAGGGCAGCCCGTCCCTCGTCGAGGAGTCCCGCCGCCAGCAGCACCTCTGCTCGGTCCTGGTCGCAGGTCGCCTGGGCGACCGTGCTCAACGGTGCCAGGACGACGCGGGCGCGGTCCATCTCCTTCAACGCCCCGACCAGGTCACCGCCGAGGAGCCGGACGTATCCGAGGTTGTGCTCGTTCATCGCGGCCTCGACGGCGATCCCCGCCTCGGTCAGGAGCCGCGCCGCTGCCTCGAAGTCGGCTCGGGCGGCGGCGAGGTCGTTCTGCTGCAGGAACAGGTTGCCGCGGTTGCCGTGCGCGCGACCCAGCGGCTTGGGCACGCCCTCCAGCGCCGCGATGGCAACGTCCAGCTCACTCTTCGCCTCGGGGGTGCGCCCGGCGAGCATCAGCAACAGGGCGTGCTGGCTGTGCAACGCGCCCCGGGTCGGTCCAGGGAGACCCGGCCGCGCCAGGGCTCGCTCGCACACGCGCATCGCGGCGTCCCGGTTGCCCGTCTCGGCCTCCACGTACGCGAGGCTCGCCTCGATCGTCCCGGTCAGGTGCTGGTCCGTGGTGCGGTCGAGCGCTCGTTCCAACAGGCCTCGTGCCTGGCCGAGGCGACCCGAATTGATCGCCCCGACTCCGCGCTCGTGGAGCTCTTCGGCGGTCAGCACTCGCTCAGTGTGGCGCGTACGCGGTCGCTCGCTCCAGTGCTTCGCGGGCCCGCGTGCGGGCGACGTCGGGGGCGTCGCCGTCCGACAGGGCCCGGCTGAGGTGCTTCGCCACGCGTCCGGCCAGCAGAGGCGCCGCGAACGACGTCCCACTCCAGACGCCGAACCCGCTACGGAAGTCATCCGGGTCGATGGACGACCGGCCCCTGTCGAAGGCCGTCGTCGAGGCCAACGGCTCGAGGCCTCCCTGGAAGCGCGGCATCGTGCTCACCACCGACGCACCGGGGACGTACGTCGTGACCCACGGGCCCGCGTTGCTGAAGAGCGCGTCGGTCACGCCGTTGGGGTTGAGCGCTCCGACCGACACGATGGGCAGGCAGTCGACCTGGGGCTGGATCGGCCCGTTGCCGTCACCCCACGGCGCGAAGGCTGCGGGAAAGCTCGGTCGACTCGTCGCGTCGTTGCCTGCAGAGCAGACGACCAGCGTGCCCATCCGGGAGAGCTCCTCGAGGATGGCGTACATCGTCGGGTCGAACAGCTCGTCGACCGGGGTCTCGTGGTAGTAGCCGAGTGACAGGCTGAGCACGTCGATGGGGCGACCGCCCTCGTCGCCGGCATGGAACCTGCGCACCAGCTCGGCGATCTGGGCGAGCGAGGCGACCAGGTCGGTCTCGACGATCGGACCGTCGGACGGAACCACCCGCCACGCCAGGATGTCCGCTTCCGGACAGGCTTGATGCACCAGGCCGGCGATGAACGTCCCGTGCCCGGAGAGCGGGTCGATGACTCCATCCAGCTGACCCACGAGGTCGCCCCACCGGTCGGGTTCGGTGAGCGGGTTGTCATAGCCGATGGCGGCCGTCCCGAGACATGCCCCCGTCTCCACGACGTGGTCGAGCCACGGGTGCTTCCCGCACCCGGTGTCGAGGATCGCCACCACCGGCCTCCGGGTGGGGAAGGTCTTCGACCGATGAGGGGGCGGGCCGACGTACGCGACCGGCTGTCGTCCGCCGGAGCCCGGGACCGCATAGCTCGCGATCGGTGCAGACGGGTCCCCGATCGCGGGATTGCTGAAGTGGAACGGGTTGCTGAAGTGGAACGGGTCGGCGCCGATCGTTCCGGTGAAGACCAGGTGATCCAGCCCGACCCCGTGCACCGCCTCGATCCCGAACTGGGCGCGAGTCTGCTGCAGGAGTGTCCATCCGTCGGGGGCGATCGTGGCGCGGTCGGAAGCGACCACGAGGCGCACCCGACGCAGGCCGAACTTCAGGTTCGCCGTGCGGGGGTCCTCGCGCTCGGGCACGACGTCCCAGCCCAGTGGACCCGCCACCGCCCTCAGCACCTCGAGAGCTCCCTCGAAGTCGACCGACTTCGAGACGACCAGTCGCGGTCCGACGTACACGGTGGGCCGCGGCATCACCCCGCGGATCGCGATCGCCGTGGCCGGGTCGAGCAGGCGGCCCTCCACGGCAGCGATGGCGGACGGGCGAGGCGGGTTCGGGTCGCGGTCGAACGGCTTGCGGGCGGGGCGCTTCTCGTCCGGCTGCTGCATGGGGACTCCTCGGGTCAGATCTCGAAGGTCGGCGTCGCGAACGCCGGGCGGGCGCTGTCGTGGGGCTCGAGGCGCAGCCGCATCAGCCCGACCGGCAGGTCGGTGAGCTCGAAGCGGCCCGACTCGCTCACCACCGCATCATGGATCGCCGGCTCCTCCCCGGGAAGAGCCCGGATGGTCATCGGCTCGGGCGGGACCACCCAGCCGTCGACCCGGGAGCGGTTGCCGTCGACGGCGATCCGCAGCAGCAGGTCGGTGCCGCCGTGCACGAAGCGCAGCGTGTACGCCGACGACCCGCGCGCGCCGACCAGCTCGGTCGAGCGCTCGACCAGCGCCATCAGCTCGGTGTCGAGGTCGGACGCCGCGATCGCGGCGGTCGCCTGCATCCGGGCGACCAGGCCGTCGGGGACGGGGTCGCGCTCCTCCCAGACCTGCCGGACGATCCCCAGCAACGCGTCCCGGCTCAGCTCGCTCATCAGCTCTCTCCTGCCTGCATCAGGGCCACCCGCAGCTTGGCCAGGCACCGTCCTCGCGTCGGCCCGATGCTGCCCACCGGCATCTCGAGGTCGGCGGCGAGCTGGCGGTAGTCCGGACGGTTCTCGAACGCCACGATCCGCAGCAGCCGCCGGCACCGCTCGGGCAGCTCGTCGACGGCCGCCCACAACCGCCGGTCCTCGTCGCGCTGGACGACGGCGTCCTCCGCGGACCGCTGCCGCGGCAGCCGGGGGGCCAGCTCCTCGTCCTCGACGGGGGTCGCGGCGTTGCCCGCCTTGGCGACCCGCCACGCCTCGCGCCGGGCGGTGGTCGTCAGCCAACCGCCGACCGCCACCGGGTCGAGGATCGACGTACGCCGATTGACCAGCGCCAGCCAGGTCGTCTGCACGACGTCCTCGGCCGTGGTCTCCGGGAGCCGGTAGGCACGGACGACGTGCCAGAGCACCGGCGTCATCGCCGCCACCAGCTCGTCGAGCCCGGCCGGGTCGCCGGCCACCCAGCGGTTGAACCCGTCGGTCGCGCGAGCCCAGATCTGGTTCGGCGGGGTCGTCGAACGCCCGGGGGCGTCGTCCCCCGACGCCCGCGCCGAGTCGGTCCTGGTCATGGGACGTGTCGCTCCCCGTTGTCTCTGGATCAAGATCACGGCCCAGAGGAGTCTCCGGGCCCCGTCCTGATACATCGTCGGGCCCGGGGATGTGGTTCACCATCGCCCGGACCGGGTGAGCCGGGGTCCACCGGCACCCCTCCGATAGCCTCGGACGGTGCTGAGCGTCCGCAAGATCTCCGAAGGCGACCACCTGGAGTTCATCCGCGGTCGCCGTTCCGCGAGCTTCCTCCAGACCCCGGCCTGGGGCCACGTGAAGTCCGAGTGGAGGCGTGAGTCGCTCGGCTGGCACCGCGGCGACGAGCTCGTCGGCGTCGGCCTGGTGCTCTACCGCCAGCTGCCGAAGGTGAAGCGCTACCTCGCCTACCTGCCCGAGGGCCCGGTCCTCGACTGGGACGACGAGGACCTCGCCGCCTGGCTCACCCCGATGGCGGCGCACCTCAAGAAGCAGGGGGCGTTCGGCGTGCGGATGGGCCCGCCGGTCGTGACCCGGCGCTGGGACACCGCCACCGTCAAGGAGGGCATCGCCGACGACGGCGTACGCCGCCTGAGCGACCTCGCACCGACCGAGCGCGACCACACCGGCGCCCGCGTCGTCTCCCAGCTGCACGAGCTCGGGTGGCGCCCGCAGGCCGTCGAGGGCGGCTTCGCCGCCGGCCAGCCGCAGTACGTCTTCCAGGTCCCGCTCGCGGGCCGCACCGAGGCCGACGTGCTCGCCGGGATGAACCAGCTCTGGCGGCGCAACATCAAGAAGGCCGCCAAGGAAGGTGTCGTCGTCACGGCGTCGACCTCGACAGACGAGGCGCTCGCCGCGCTCCCCGCCTTCCACGACCTCTACGTCCACACCGCCGAGCGCGACCAGTTCACGCCGCGGCCGCTCGCCTACTTCCGCACCATGGTCGAGGCCCTCGGCGCGGAGGAGCCCGACCGGATCCGCCTCTACGCCGCCCGGCACGAGGACACGCTGGTCGCGGCCACGATCGCGATCCGGGTCGGCGCCCACGCGTGGTACTCCTACGGCGCCTCCTCCACCGAGAAGCGCGAGGTCCGCGGCTCCAACGCCGTCCAGTGGGAGATGATCCGCGACGCGATCGCCGCCGGTGCCGACGTCTACGACCTGCGCGGCATCACCGACACCCTGGCGAGCGACGACCCGCACCTCGGCCTGATCCAGTTCAAGGTCGGCACCGGCGGCGAGGCCGTCGAGTACGTCGGGGAGTGGGATCTCCCGCTCAACCGGGCGCTCTACAAGGCGTTCGCCGTCTACATGGGGCGACGGTCATGAGCCTCACCCTCACCGTCGACGGCGACCGCTGGCGCGCCCACCTGCGCACGGTCGCGGACGCCGAACCCGGCCTGGTCCCGGTCGCCAAGGGCAACGGCTACGGCTTCACGCTCGGCCGGCTGGCCCGCAAGACCGGCTGGCTGGGTGTCGACACCCTCGCGGTCGGGACGTACGACGAGCTGCCCGAGGTCACCAGCCGCTTCGACGGCAGCCTGCTCGTGCTGACCCCGTGGCGGCCCTTCGGCGCCGCCCTCGAGGTCGACCCGGCCCTGGCGTCCCGGGTGATCCACACCGTGAGCCGCGTCGAGGACCTCGACGACCTGCTCGGTCGCCAGCCGGACGCCCGCTTCGTGCTCGAGCGCCTGACGAGCATGCTGCGCCACGGCATGACCGCGCGCGGGCTCTGGGCGGCGGCGCGCGCCGTCGGCGAGCACCCGCGGGCGCGCATCGAGGGTGTCGCCCTCCACCTGCCCCTGGCGCACGGCGCCCACCTCTCCGAGGTGCAGCGGCTGATGAACGACGTGGTCGCCGCCGAGGTCGCGCTCGACACGATCTGGGTCAGCCACCTGAGCGCCGCCGAGCTGGCGGCCCTGCGCGCGGCGTACCCCGACTTCACGTTCCGCCCGCGCATCGGCACCGACCTCTGGCTCGGCGACCGCGGCGCGCTGCGGGTCACCGCGACGGTGCTCGACGTGCACGCGGTCGAGCGCGGCGACGCCTTCGGCTACCGGCACCGCACCGCGCCGAAGGCCGGGCACATCCTCGTCGTCAGCGGCGGCACCGCCCACGGCATCGGCCTCGAGGCACCCACCGGCGATGCGAGCCTGAAGTCCCGCGCGGCCACGCTCGCCCGGGGTGGTCTCGACGCGGCCGGCTTCGTGCGGTCGCCGTTCTCGATCGACGGCAAGCAGCGGCTCTTCGTCGAGCCGCCCCACATGCAGGCATCGATGCTCTTCCTGCCGCACGGTGCCCACGTGCCCGCGGTCGGCGACCCGGTCGACGTCCGGGTGCGCTACACGGCGACGGGTTTCGACCGGGTCGTCGTGACGTAGGGGGTCGCCCGCACCGGGTCGTGCCGCGGCAGCAGGATGTCGCGGACCACGACCGCCACCAGGTAGAGCTCGGCCGCGATCCGGACCAGGGTCGCCGCCCAGTAGAAGCCGGCGTCGCCGCCCGAGGCCGGCGCGAGGAAGCCGCCGAGGTACCACCACACCGCGGCGAAGTAGAAGACCTCGCCGGCCTGCCAGATCAGCAGGTCGCGCCAGCGTGGGCGGGCGAGCACCGCGAGCGGCAGCAGCCACAGCACGTACTGCGGTGAGTAGACCTTGTTGACGACCAGGAAGCCCGCGACGATCAGGAACCCGAGCTGGGCCAGTCGTGGCGTCGCCGGCGACCGGAGGCCGAGCAGCAGCACGCCGATGCACCAGACCCCGAAGAAGAGCCACGAGCCGACGTTGATCGTGTGCGGGTCGAAGGCGAACGGGTCGCCCGTCTTGTCGAGGGCCTGCTGGACGACCAGCCAGATCGAGCCGAGGTCGGCGCCGCGGTCGGAGTTGAACGTCCAGAACACCTTCCACTCGCTCGGCCCGGAGACGTAGGCGGGCAGGTTCGCGACGACCCAGGCGCCCACCGCACCGGCCGTCGCCAGCGCGAACGTGCGGGCGCGGCGCTGACGCAGGCAGATCACCAGCAGCCCGCCGAGGAGGAAGAGCGGGTAGAGCTTGGTCGCCGTGCCCAGCCCGATCAGGACGCCGGTCAGCACCGGCCGGCCGCGCGCCCACGCCCACAGCGCCCCGGCCACGAAGGCGACCGCGAGCAGGTCCCAGTTGACCAGCCCCGTGAGCAGGAGCGCCGGCGAGAGCGCGAACGCAGCCGCGTCCCAGGGTCGCCGCGGATTCACCCCGGCCAGCAGCCAGGCGGACAGCAGGGCGAGGACCGCGAAGCCGATCGCGTTGACGACCACGAAGATCCGCATCTCGCGGTGCACCTCGGGCAGACCCGCCACCTGGTCGGTCGGCAGGCCGTAGCGGCTGTCGAGGTCCGGCGAGCCGTTGAGCCAGTGCGTCACCAGGGCCGTGCCGAAGGCCCAGTAGGAGATGCCGACGGGGTACTCCATCACCTCGTAGCGGGCCCGGACCTGGGCGTCGTCGCTGTAGGGCCAGTTGAGCTCGACGAACCCGCGACCCGTGTAGAGGTACGGCAGGTCGGAGTAGCACATCTGGGTGTAGCGGCTGTCGCCGTCCTGCCAGGTGTCCTGGTAGCAGTTGTTCTTCTGCACCATGCCGAGCGCCATCACCAGCGCGGTCAGGGCGAGCACGACGCGCACGGGCGTCCAGAAGGGGTGCCGTCCGGCCCGGGTGCCGGCCGGTCCGCCGATGCTCTCGCTCAGGGCGGTGACGACAGGGTCGTCGGCGGTGGGGTCGACCCAGTCGCCTCGTCCGCCCGGCCGGCCCGCCATCAGCGGCCCATCAGCGGCGTCGGGCTCCGCTGCGCACGCGTCCCCGGGCCCCGCGCGGGCTCCCCCCCTGGCTCGGGGGCGTGCTCGGAGTGTCGGACGAGGTGGGCGAGGGCGAGCCCGACGGCGACTCGCAGCCGAGCACGCCACAGCTGTCGGTGGGCGACTCGGACGGCGCCTCGGTCGTCGGGGTCTCGGTGGGCGCCTCGGTCGTGGGCGTGTCCGTCACGGTCGGGGTCCTGGTCGGCTTCGGCGTATTCGTCGGGGCCGGCGGCGGCGTGTACGGGTCGTGGCCGTCCTCGGGTGCCTCACCCGAGACGTTGGACGCCTCGGGGAAGGGCACCACGTCGGTGTCGACCAGGTCACGGCTCATCACCGCGGCCCAGGTGCGCGTCGGGTACTCCGCGCCGAAGTACGACGGCAGCCAGTCGTTGAGCGCGTCGTCGCCGTCACCGCGGACGTACATCACCGCGGTCGCGAGCTGCGGCGTGTAGCCGACGAACCACGACGACGACACGTCGCCGTCATCGTTGGTCGCGGTGCCCGTCTTGCCGGCTGCGGGCCGGCCGATCGCCTGGGCGTTGGCGCCGGTGCCGTCCAGCACCACCTGCTGCAGGGCGTACGACGTGTCGGCGGCGATGTCCTCGCCGGTCGCGTTCTCGCCCGCGGCGGTGGTGACGTCGACGCCGTCGGGGAAGTCGTCGAACGCCTGCGTCGTGTGCTGCTTGTAGGAGTAGAGGACCTTGCCCTTGGCGTCCTCGACCTTGTCGATGACGTGGACGTCGGCGCGCTCGCCGCCGTTGGCGATGGTCGCGTAGGCGTTGGCCATGTTGATCGGGCTGATCCGGGCCTTGCCCAGGGTGACCAGGGCATCCGGCTCGAGGTCGATGCTCTTGTCGGGAATGCCGGGGTACTTCTTGGTCGGGGCTCGCGGAGGGATGCCGGCCTTGTTGGCGGTCTCGACGATCTTGTCGGGACCGCCGGGGATCGAGTTGGACATGTCGACGAACGCCGTGTTGATGGACTGCTCGGTCGCGTAGGTCAGGCTGACCTTGTCGCCGTAGTCGTTGCCGTCCCCGGGGCCCTCGTTGACGACGTCGAGGCCGTCGGGGAACTCGTACGGCGAGTTGCCGTCGAACGTGTCCTCGAGCGAGTAGCCGTTCTGCAGGGCCGTGGCCACCGTCAGCGGCTTGAGCGTCGAGCCGACCATGCCACCGGCGACCGCCCAGTTGATCTGCGAGTCGAGGTAGTCCTGGCCGGCGTAGAAGCCGCGCAGGGCGCCGGTGCCGGGCTCGACGCTGGCGATGCCGATGTGCAGCTGCTTGTCCTTGAAGCCCTCGGGCCGTTGCTCGAGCGCGCCGTCCTCGGCCGCGGCCATCGCCTTCTTGGTGAAGGTGGTGGTGATCCGCAGGCCCTCGCCGTCGATCTGCTCGTCGGTGAAGCCGTGCTCGTGCAGCTCGTCGCGGACCAGCTTGAGCATGTGGCCGCGCTGGCCGCCGTACTTGCTCTGGGCCTTGATCTCGGGGAACTTCGGCAGGTGCTTCGCGGCCTTGTCGGCCTCCTCCTGCGTGATGTTGTCGGCCGACGCCATCCCGTCGAGGACGTAGGCGTAGCGCTCCTTGAGCGCCTGCCTGGAGTCGCGCCCGTTGGCCGGGTCGAAGTGTGAGGGGTTGTTCAGCACGCTCGCCAGGACCGCGGACTGCTTGAGGGTCAGGTCCTTCGCGTCCTCGTCGAAGAAGGCCTCCGCCGCGGCCTGCACGCCGTACGCGCCCCGGCCGAAGTAGATCGTGTTGAGGTAGCCCTCGAGGATCTCCTTCTTGCTCTTGGTGCGCTGGATCTTCAGCGACAGGACGGCTTCCTTGATCTTGCGCTGGTAGGAGCGCTCCTGGCTGAGGTAGAGGATCTTGACGTACTGCTGGGTGATCGTCGACGCGCCCTGGGTGGAGTTGCCCGACGCGTTGCTGAAGGCGGCGCGGAGGATGCCCTTGGGGTCGATGCCCTTGTCGCTCCAGAACGTGCGGTTCTCGGCGGCGACCACGGCGTCCTGGAGGCTCTGCGGCATCTCGTCGAGACCGATCGAGACCCGGTTCTGGGTCGCGAAGCTGCCGACCTCGGCCTTGCCGTCGGAGTAGTAGACGAAGGACGTCTGGGCCTCGAAGTCCTCGTTCGGGTTCGGGATGTCCGTCATCCGGTAGAGCACGACGAAGCCGGCGGTCAGGATGAGCACACCGACCAGGCCGACGATCGCGAGCCACTTCACCACGCGCAGGACCTTCTGCTTGCGGGTCCGCGGACGCACCGGCTGCTTGTTGCCGGGCGACTTGCTTGCGGGGCCGGCGGCCCTGCGCTTACCACTCACGTCGAAGGCTCCGCGGGTCGGGGTCGAGATCCTCGTCAGGGTACGGGGAGGGCCCAGGCCCGCCCAAGACGGCACCCGGAGCGGGCCGACGAACCGGGCCCGACCACGCGGGGACGGGTGAGCGACGTCTCAACGACCACCTCGTACCGGTCCCGGATTCGCAACAGGTGGATATATCGCTACGATAGGTCTATGGCACGTCGCGCAGAGACCATCGAGCTGGCAGTCCTCGGACTGCTGCACGAGGGACCCATGCACGGCTACGAGCTCCGCAAGAGGCTGAACCTCATGCTCGGATGGGGTCGCGTGCTCTCCTACGGATCGCTCTATCCCACGCTGAAGAAGATGCTGCGCGGTGCGCTGATCGAGGAGACCGCCACCACGGTCACCCCGGTCACCCGGCGCCCGCGCATCGTCTACCAGCTCACGGAGGCCGGGCAACGCGAGTTCGAGCGCCTGATGATGGAGGTCGGTCCCACGGCGTGGGAGGACGACAACTTCGACATCCGGTTCGCGTTCTTCAGCCGCACCGACATGGAGATCCGGCTGCGCGTCCTGGAAGGACGTCGTACCCGCCTCCAGGAGCGCCTCGAGCGGGTGCAGAGCCAGCTGTCGATGACCCAGAAGGAGGTCGACAGGTACGCCGTGGAGCTCCAGCGCCACGGTGTCGAGTCGGTCGAGCGCGAGGTCCGGTGGCTCTCGGACCTGATCAACGCCGAGCGCAGCGGAGAGCACGGCATCAGCAGCGGCCAGCAGGCCACCTCGACCCCGGCAGATCCGGCCGCGGTCCAGCCCCCCGAGGTCAGCGGCCAGAAGTAGCGGCCTGCCTCACACGCAGTCAGACAGAAGTCAGACAAGGAAGGAATCCCGATGGGTTCGGTTCGAGTAGCAATCGTGGGAGTGGGCAACTGCGCCACCTCCCTGATCCAGGGTGTGGAGTACTACAAGGACGCCGACCCCGAGGGCACCGTCCCGGGTCTCATGCACGTCATGTTCGGCGACTACCACGTCCGCGACGTCGAGTTCGTGGCGGCCTTCGACGTGGATGCCAAGAAGGTCGGATTCGACCTGTCCGAGGCGACGCAGGCGTCCGAGAACAACACGATCAAGTTCGCCGACGTGCCGCCCCTGGGCGTCACCGTGCAGCGCGGCCACACGCTCGACGGTCTCGGCAAGTACTACCGCGAGACGATCGAGGAGGCCGACGGCGAGGGCGTCGACGTCGTCCAGATCCTCAAGGACACCCAGGCCGACGTGCTCGTGTCCTACCTGCCGGTGGGCTCCGAGCTGGCCGACAAGTTCTACGCGCAGTGCGCGATCGACGCCAACGTCGCCTTCGTCAACGCGCTTCCCGTCTTCATCGCCTCCGACCCGGTCTGGGCCAAGAAGTTCGAGGACGCCGGCGTCCCGATCATCGGCGACGACATCAAGTCCCAGGTCGGCGCGACCATCACGCACCGCGTGATGGCGAAGCTGTTCGAGGACCGCGGCGTGGTGCTGGACCGCACCTACCAGCTCAACGTCGGCGGCAACATGGACTTCAAGAACATGCTCGAGCGCGACCGCCTCGAGTCGAAGAAGATCTCGAAGACGCAGGCCGTCACGTCGAACATCGACCACGACCTCGGCGCCCGCAACGTGCACATCGGCCCGTCCGACTACGTGCAGTGGCTCGACGACCGCAAGTGGGCCTACGTCCGCCTCGAGGGTCGCGCCTTCGGTGACGTCCCGCTCAACCTCGAGTACAAGCTCGAGGTCTGGGACTCCCCGAACTCCGCCGGCATCATCATCGACGCGATCCGCGCCGCGAAGATCGCCAAGGACCGCGGCATCGGTGGCCCGATCATCTCGGCGTCGTCGTACCTCATGAAGTCCCCGCCGGTGCAGCTGCCGGACGACGAGGGCCGCCGCCGCGTCGAGGCCTTCATCAAGGGCGAAGAGTGAGCCGCAGGCAGTGCGCGAGGAACGAGCGGGCTGCCTGACACGGCGAAGGTCGAGCAAGCCCCGCGGCTGAGGCACGAAGCCGCGACGGGCGGGTCGAGACCCCGTAAGCCGAACGCCGACAGTGCGCGAGGAACGAGCGGGCTGACTGAGGCGGAGACCAGCTCGACACCAGTGGCTGCCAGGGCCGACGTCCTGGCAGCCACTGCTGCGTTCACTGGCTGTACTGCGCCCAGATCATCTCGAAGTGGCGGTCGTACGCCGCGAGCGCCGACGCGAACGGGACCTGCACGGTGACCTCGTCGTTGAACCGCGAGACGTCCGACCAGTTCTCCGAACCCGTCCACACCCCCTTGAACGGCTCGCCGGCCCACGTCCCGGACAGCGACATCCACTTCTCGTGGGAGAAGAGCTCCCATCCGGTCTCGTCGAAGCCCGTGAGGGGATCGTCGTCGAGATCGAGGGCGGAGCTCCGGATGGCGACACCCGACCTGTGCAGGACGGCGTGCACCCTGCGCCCGGCCCCGCTGACCAGCACCCGGACCCGGCAGCCGGCCCGCGACAGCACCGCGACCTTGCGGGCCAGCAGCAGGCCGCGCGCACCCACCCAGCCGTACATCATGATCCGGATCGTGGTGTGGCCCGCGTCGCCGTACCCCACCGGGGCCCGACAGCCGACCTTGCCGAGGCGCTGGAAGATGTGGTCCCGGGGCCCGATGGCATGCGGATCCGATCCGAACTCGACCGCGTACGGGCCGTCCTGGACCGCCACGTAGGGGTTCTTGCGCCACCGGTCCTGCGCCATCTGGGCGAAGTCCGTGCTGAAGTCGTCGAACATCTTCTGGTTGCCGACCACCGTGTAGAGGTCGTTCCAGTGCACGTTCGCGGCGAAGCTCATCAGGTTGTTCGAGCCGAACATCACGACCGGCTTCCCGTTGCCGGTCGCGGAGAACAGGTAGAACTTGGCGTGCTGGTTCGATCGCTCGCTGCCCAGCCGGCAGGCGCCCTGGCAGACCTTGAAGAAGCTCGGCACCGGGTAGGGCTTCCGCTTCGGACCGAACTTCCTCGGGTGGCACCGGTCCTTCCACCTCGGGCTGGTGTCGCGGCCGAGGTACCGGATCATCCGGTTGGCCTCGGCGCCGATCGCGTTGTCGTTGAGCACCAGCTGCACCGACACGTGCCGCCGGCACGCACGGATCAGGGCGTCACCGATGTCGCGTCGGTTGTAGGAGTAGACCGCGATCCTGATCACGCCGTTGCGCGGCACGCTGTCGATCGTGTTCCGCACCTTGGTCATGTTCACGTTGCGCGCCGCGTAGTCCCCCCGAGGGTTGTTCCACGTCGGTCCGGGGCGCGGCGTGAACGACGTGGCGGCGGTCACCGGACCCGTCGACAGGCACCCGAGAAGAACCGCCAGGACGACACCGCCAGCGACACGCCTGAACAACCGATCCCCCTGCCTGCACCGTCATGACTCCTGGATCGTAGGTGGGCGACGACCGCGGCGAGGGGAAACACCGGTCTGGACCGCTCGGCCGACGCGGTCTGTCCGATGAAAGAGGTGGGTACGGCTCGTAACCAGTCCGACCGAGCCGTCGTTGGGTGGGCACCGCGTCGCCACCCGCGACCCCTTCCGAGATTGCGTCCGCCCATGAGCCAGCACGCCCCGTCGTCTCGACGCCGTCGCACCGCAGCGGTCACCACCGCACTGGTCGCCGGCCTCGCCACCGCCACCCTCGCCCTGCCCGCCACCACGGCATCCGCGGCATCCGCGGCCCCGACCCGCGCCGCCGTCGCGCCCCGGGTCGCCACCTCGGCCCCGGCCGTCAGCACCGTCAGCGTCGGCGGGCTCCAGGTGGAGAACAGCTTCGTCTCGTCGGTCGGCTGGGTGAAGCCCGGCGACACCTACCCGTCGCGCATCATCGTCAGCAACACCACCGACCTCCCGGTGGCCGGCGCGAGCGTCGTCGTCACCGCACCCGACGGCTCGACCATCACCGCGGCCGGCTCGGGCGCGACCGTCTCGCCCGACGGCACGACCGTCACCTGGGCGGTCCCGGCCATCGGCGCCAAGCAGACCAAGACCCTGGTCCTCGAGAGCGTCGCCGACACGACGGCCCAGAACCCCGAGATCGTCTGGCGCGACATCTCGACCACGGCCGCGATCACCGTCGGCGCCGCCACCAAGACCGCGACCAGCCACGGCCCCAAGGTGATCCCGCCGTCGGACGTCTACGACACCGCCCGGTACGGCGACCGGCCGTTCCCGGTCGTCCCGGTCCAGTACCGCGACCGCGCCTACCAGGCCGGCCACAACGGTGACTCGCTCGAGTCGGTGATCAACGACCCGACCAAGCAGGGCTCGACGTACAACCTCTACCAGGAGATGTCGCTCGGCCAGCTCTTCCCCGAGGGCACCGTCCCGTCGGCGGGCATCGCCACCAAGGACTTCACCTACCCCCCGGGCTTCGACTTCAGCCAGATCCAGCCGGGCCAGACCTGCGCCGGCCTCACCGAGACCGCCGGCGTCCCGGCGCCCGGCACCGTCGGCGGCGTCGCCTACACCGACCGGATCACGGACGGCGTCTACAACCTGCCGGGCAACACCGGCTACTACGGCTCGGACGCCAACGGCTCCGCGATCATCGGCTCGCTCGCCGGCGTCGGTGCGCTGCAGAACATCGACTCCGGCTGCGGTCCCGCCGGCAAGTTGGTCTACGACGCCGCCGCCATCGCGGACCCGGAGATCGACTACTCCGACTACGACACCGACAAGGACGGCGTGGTCGACTTCTTCATGGCCGTCTTCGCCGGCTGTGGCGGCAACGGCTCCTCGCA
>JAOPXG010000072.1 GCA_025965275.1 Nocardioides sp. | reverse complement strand
GCCACGATCGCGTGCTCCAGCACGAACTCCTTCGGGCCCTCCGCGGTCTCGAACGTCTGGGTCTGCTTGGCCGGCGACGACACCGTCACGTTGCCCGCGTCGTCGTACCTCCACGGCAGGCCACCCTGGGCGACCTGGGTGCCGGCCCCGGTCGCGGTGAAGAACGCCGCGATCCCCGTGCCACCCGCCCGCATCCGCTCCGCCAGCGTGCCCTGCGGCGTCAGCTCGACCTCCAGCTCCCCGGCCAGGTACTGCCGGGCGAACTCCTTGTTCTCCCCCACGTACGACGACACCATCCGCCGGATCCGCCGCTGCGCCAGCAGCAGCCCCAGGCCCCAGTCGTCGACACCACAGTTGTTCGACACCGCCTCCAGGTCCGTCGTCCCCGCCTCGAGGAGGGCCTGGATCAGGACCGACGGAATGCCGCACAGACCGAAACCGCCGACCGACAACGTCGCACCGTCCGGGATGTCTGCCACCGCCTGCGCAGCAGAAGCCACCACCTTGTCCACGCCATCTCCTCCTCGCTGTGACTCGGGTCTCGTTGATCCTAGGACCCTGCGATCGGTCGCCTAGGCTCGCACCATGTCCGCCCCCGAAGCGCAGCACGACTGGCCCCGGGTGCGCCTGCACGTCGTGACCGGCAAGGGCGGCACCGGCAAGTCGACCGTCGCGGCCGCGCTCGCGCTGGCGCTGGCCTCGCAGGGCCGGAACGTCCTGCTCTGCGAGGTCGAGGGCCGCCAGGGCATCGCCCGGATGTTCGACGTCGACCCGCTGCCGTACGAGGAGCGCCGGATCGCCACCGGCCTGCGCCGCGACGACAAGCCCCCGGGCGTGGTGCACGCGCTGCACATCGACCCGGAGTCGGCGCTGCTCGAGTACCTCGCCATGTACTACAAGCTCGGCCGCGCCGGCCGCGCGCTCGACCGGTTCGGCGTGATCGAGTTCGCCACCACCATCGCGCCCGGGGTGCGCGACGTGCTCCTGACCGGCAAGGTGTTCGAGGCCGTGCAGCGCAACAGCCGCAACAAGCACGCCATGCGGTACGACGCGGTCGTGCTCGACGCGCCGCCGACCGGGCGGATCACGCAGTTCCTCAACGTCAACAACGAGCTGGCCGGGCTCGCCAAGGTCGGCCCGATCAAGAGCCAGGCCGACACCGTGATGACCCTCTTCCGGTCGCCGCGGACCGCCGTCCACCTGGTCACGGTCCTCGAGGAGATGCCGGTGCAGGAGACCGTCGACGGGATCGCCGAGCTCCACCACGCACAGCTGCCCGTGGGTGGCGTCATCGTCAACCTGGTCCGCCCCCGTGACATCGGCGCCTCCGACCTCGAGGCGGCCCGGGCCGGGCGTCTCGATGCCGGACGCCTCGAGGCCGACCTGAAGGAGGCCGGCGTGGACGTCAGCGCCGACCTGGTCGACGGCCTGCTCGCCGAGGCGCGCGACCACGCCGAGCGGCGCGCGCTCGAGGACGCCCAGCGCGAGATCGTGAACGGTCTGGGGGTGCCGTCGTACGAGCTGCCACGGCTGCCCGGCGGCGTCGACCTGGGCGGGCTGTACGACCTCGCCGGCGAGCTCGTGCGACAGGGCATGGCATGAGCGGCCCCAGCCGGAGCACCAGCCGGAGCACCAGCCGGATCCGCACCCGCGTCGGACCGCTCGCGACCAGCAACGGCCCGGCCCCGGACATGGACATCGACGCACTGCTCGACGACCGCAACACCGGCATCATCGTCTGCTGCGGTTCGGGCGGTGTCGGCAAGACCACCGCGTCCGCCGCCCTGGCGCTGCGCGCCGCCGAACGCGGCCGCAAGGTCGTCGTGCTCACCATCGACCCGGCCCGCCGGCTGGCGCAGGCGATGGGGATCGAGACGCTCGACAACACCCCACGGCCGGTCGTCGGGCTGCGCGCCAACGCCAAGGGCAACCGGCGCGGCGGCAGCCTCGACGCGATGATGCTCGACATGAAGCGCACCTTCGACGAGGTGGTCGAGGGCCAGGCGACCCCGGAGAAGGCGAAGCAGATCCTGGAGAACCCCTTCTACATCGCGCTGTCGAGCTCCTTCGCGGGCACGCAGGAGTACATGGCGATGGAGAAGCTCGGCCAGATCCACGCGGACGCGCGGCGCGACGGCACCTACGACCTGATCGTGGTGGACACCCCGCCGTCGCGGTCGGCGCTGGACTTCCTCGACGCGCCGGAGCGGCTCTCGAGCTTCCTCGACGGCCGCTTCATCCGGCTGCTGCTGACGCCCGCGAAGGGTCCGGCCCGGTTGATGACGGCCGGGCTCGGGATCATCACCGGGGCGTTGAACAAGATCCTCGGGGCGCAGGTGCTGACCGACATGCAGACCTTCGTGGCGGCGTTCGACACCCTCTTCGGCGGCTTCCGGGCGCGGGCGCAGAAGACGTTCGAGCTGCTCCAGGCCGACGGGACGGCGTTCCTCGTGGTCGCCGCGCCGGAGCCGGACGCGCTCCGCGAGGCGGCGTACTTCGTCGAGCGGCTGGGCGAGGACGACATGCCGCTCGCCGGCCTGATCGTCAATCGGGCCGCGCCGGTGCCCCAGGGCACGCTCTCCGCGGACGAGGCGATGGCGGCCTCGACGCGGCTGCGCAAGGCGAGTCCGGGGTCGCTGACAGCCGGGCTGTTACGGCTGCACGCCGACCAGACCCGGATCGTCGAGCGCGAGGCGCTCCTGCGCGAGCGGTTCGCAGCGGCACACCCGCAGGTGCCCACGGCCGTGATCCCGGCCCTGCCCGGCGACGTGCACGACCTCGCGGGCCTGCGACGCGTCGGTGACCTGCTGGCGGAGACGCGCTAGCGGATCCGCCGATGGTGGTCGTGCAAGCGACCGAGGAACGAGGTCGCGACGGAGCGTGTCGAGACCCCGGAAGCCCAGCACGAACCGGAGCCACGGCCCCACGCACGCTGCGGGATCTCGACACGGTTGCCATGGCGCAACCGGGAGAGATCGACGGTCAGCGACCGCCAGGTCGAGATCGCTAGACGCTGACCTTGGTGGTCACGCTCGAGCCCTGCTCGCGCGCCGTCTCCAGGACCGAGCGCCAGGACGCGGTCGGGCGGCGACGCAGCAGCGCACGGCGCTCCCGCTCCGTCATGCCCCCCCAGACACCCCACTCGATCTGGTTGTCGAGCGCCTCAGCGAGGCACTCGGTGCGCACGGGACAACCGGCGCACAGCTGCTTCGCCTTGTTCTGCTCTGCCCCACGGACGAACAACTGATCTGGTTGCGCCTGGCGGCATGCTGCCGCTGGCGCCCAATCTTCAACCCACATGACGATGTCCCCACATCTATTCCGAGATAGGTGCGCGTCCCCATGACGCCTACCTGGGATGTATCCCCTCAGGATGAAAGATAAAGAATTCCTGAGAGCGGGAACAGACACCTTCTACCCAGTCGGCATAGTCCGAACTGACTAGTCATAAATGACTAGTACTGTGTTCGGGTTCGGTCGCTCCCGTACTCTTGCCACCATGTCTGAGCCGCGCGATGACCGCCTCTCCGCCTCGCGGGTGGCCTCCCATCTGGTCGTGATGGTGACCGTCGCCGCGGTCATGGGTGTCGTCGTCGCCGGCCTGGCGATCCCGTTCGCCGGTCTCCTCGGCATCGGTGCCCGCAACGTCGCCGAGACGATGGACAACCTCCCGGCCGAGCTCGAGACCGAGGCGCTGCCCCAGAAGACCAGGATCCTCGACGCCGACGGCAACACGATCGCGACCCTGTACGACGAGAACCGGGTCAACGTCTCGCTGGACCAGATCTCGCGGACCATGGTGAAGGCGATCGTCGCGATCGAGGACTACCGCTTCTACGAGCACGGCGCGCTCGACCTCAAGGGCACCCTGCGCGCGCTCATCACCAACCAGGCCAGCAACGGCGTGGTCCAGGGTGGCTCGTCGATCACCCAGCAGATGGTCAAGCTGACCCTGCTCAGCCAGGCCAAGACGAAGGCCGAGCGCGCGGAGGCGACCGACGACACCTACGCCCGCAAGCTGCGCGAGCTGCGCTACGCGATCGCCTTCGAGCAGAACCACACGAAGGACTGGATCCTCGAGCGCTACCTCAACATCGCCTACTTCGGTGACGGCACGTACGGCGTCCAGTCGGCAGCCCGCCACTACTTCGGTGTCAACGCCAAGAACCTCGACCTCCGCCAGTCGGCGATGCTGGCCGGACTGGTCAAGAACCCGACCGGCTACGACCCGACGAACTCCCCCGACCGCGCGCTCGACCGGCGCAACGTGGTGCTCGACCGGATGGCCGAGCTGAACGTCATCGGCCGGTCGAAGGCGACGAAGACCAAGAAGACGGACCTCGGGCTGCACGTCATCCCGGCCAAGAACGGCTGCCTCTACTCCAGCGCACCCTTCTTCTGCGACTACGCGGTCAGCTGGCTGATGAACCAGCCGGACCTGGGTAAGACCCGCCAGGAGCGCAAGCAGAAGCTCAAGACCGGCGGCCTGATCATCCGCACCACCGTCGACATGACCGACCAGACGGCCGCCGACAACGCGGTCCGCGACCACGTCGCCAAGGGCGACCAGGCGGTCGGCGCGATGGCGATGGTGGAGCCACGGACGGGCTACGTGAGGGCGATCGCCCAGTCCCGGCCAATGGGTCGCGTCGAGAAGGACGGCGAGACGTTCCTGAACTACAGCGTGCCCACCAAGTACGGCGACTCCGCCGGCTTCCAGGCCGGCTCGACGTTCAAGCCCTTCGTCCTGGCCGCCGCCGTCAACGACCACATCCCGCTCACCCAGGTGTTCAACGCGCCCGTCTCGATGACGATCCCGCAGGACGAGTTCGAGAACTGCCCGGGCCAGCCTGCCTTCGCCGGCGAGTGGGAGGTCGCGACCTCGACCTCGTCGGGACCGATGGACATCTACCGCGGCACCCGCGAGTCGGTGAACACCTTCTACGCGATGCTCGAGCGCGAGACCGGCGTGTGCAAGCCGTTCGAGATCGCCAAGGCGCTCGGCGTCGAGCTGACCGACCCGAAGGGCGACTCCCACGGCTACGGCGCCGAGCGGGTCCCGACCTTCACGCTCGGCATCGCCAACGCCAGCCCGCTCGAGATGGCCGAGGCCTACGCGACGTTCGCCGGCCGCGGTCTCCACTGCGACTCCCAGCCGGTGACCGCCATCGAGGACGCCGCAGGCACGGTCCTCAAGGAGTACCAGCCGTCCTGCCAGCAGGCACTGCCCGAGGCGACCGCCGATGCGGTCAACGACGTGCTCCGCGGCGTGCAGGAGCCGGGCGGTTTCGGGTACGAGAACGGTGGCACCAACCTCACCGACCCCGCGACCGGCGCGGTGATCCCGTCCGCCGGCAAGACCGGCACCACCCAGGACGGCAAGTCGGTGTGGTTCGTGGGCTACACCCCCCAGATCGCCACCGCCGCGATGATCGCCGGCGCGACGAAGGACGGGCAGCGGCCGATGGAGCTGACCGGCCAGACCATCCACGGCAACTACATCTACGAGGTGTCCGGCTCCGGCTTCGCCGGGCCGATGTGGGCCCAGGCCATGCACGCGATCCAGGGAAGCCTCGACATCGAGGACTTCACGCCGCCGTCCCTGACGGCGGTCGAGGGCGTGCCCACGACGGTCCCGAGCGTGGCCGGGATGAGTGTCGCCGAGGCCGAGAGCACGCTCGAGGCCGCCGGCTTCAACGCGGTCGACGGCGGTACCACCGCCTCGGCCGCCGCGGCCGGCACGGTCGCCTACTCGACACCCGCCGGAGGCTCGACCGCACCCGAGGGCTCGGTCGTCACCTACTACGAGTCGACCGGCACCCCGCCACCGCCCGCGAACACCGGTGGCGGCGGAGGAGGCGGCCACGGTGGCGGCCACGGCGGAGGCGGCGGCCACGGCGGAGGCCGCTGACCGCTACGCCCCCTTCGAGACGCGCGCTGCGCGCGCTCCTCAGGAACCGAGCTGGCGGCGTACCTCCGCGGCGACGGCACCACCGTCGGCGCGGCCCTTCACCTGGGGCGTCACGACGCCCATGATCTTGCCCATCGCCTTCATGCCCTCACCGGCCGCGCCGGTCTGGGCGATGGCCGAGGTCACCAGGTCGGCGATCTCCTGGTCGCTGAGCTGGGCCGGCAGGTAGTCGGCGATCACCGCGGCCTCGGCGGTCTCCTTGGCGGCCATCTCGGGGCGGCCACCGTCCGCGAACGCGGTCGCGGCCTCGCGACGCTTCTTCCCCTCGCTCGAGAGCACCCCGATGATGTCGTCGTCGCTGAGCTCGCGGGCCTCCTTGCCGGCGACCTCGGCGTTGGTGATCGCGGTCAGCACCATCCGCAGCGTGGAGGAGCGCACCTCGTCGCGGGCCTTGATTGCGGTGGTGAGGTCGGCGCGGAGACGGTCCTTCAGATCGCTCATGAGGCCATTGTGGCAGCCTTGCCGCATGTCCTCCCTGGCCGCCGCCCGCCGCGCGCTGCTGGGGATCGCCGGAGCCGGAGCGATCACCGGCGCCGGGCTCACGGCGTACGCGATGGCCGAGGCGCGCGACTACACGCTGCGGCGGGTCACCATGCCCGTGCTGGCGCCGGGGAGCCCCGAGCTGCGGGTGCTCCACCTCAGCGACATCCACATGACCCCGGGCCAGTCCCGCAAGCAGGCGTGGCTGCGCTCCCTGGTCGACCTGAAGCCCGACCTCGTGGTCGACACCGGCGACAACCTCGCCCACCAGCAGTCGGTGCCGGTCGTCCTCGACTGCCTCGGTGACCTGCTCGCCGTGCCGGGCGTCTTCGTGTTCGGCTCGAACGACTACTTCTCGCCGACGCTGCGCAACCCGGTCCGCTACCTGCTGCCCGACGACGGCAACCGCCACACCGACGTGCCCCAACTGCCCTGGCGCGAGCTGCGGTGCGAGCTGGGTGCGTCCGGCTGGCTCGACCTCACCAACGCCCGTGGGCAGCTCGAGGTGCGCGGGCTGACGATCTCGTTCGCCGGCGTCGACGACCCCCACCTCGGCTACGACCGGCTCGAGGACGTCGCCGGCCCCGCCGACCCGGGTGCCGACCTGCGGCTGGGCGTCGCGCACGCGCCGTACCTCCGGGTGCTCGACCGCTTCGCCGCCGACGGCTACGACGCCGTGCTCGCCGGGCACACCCACGGCGGCCAGGTGTGCGTGCCGTACGTCGGGGCGCTCACCACCAACTGCGACCTGGAGCCCGCGCGGGCCAAGGGTCTGCACCGGCACCCGGCGGCGTCGCGGCCGGGCGACCCGAGGTCGGCGTGGCTGCACGTGTCCGCCGGGCTCGGCACCAGCCCGTACGCCCGCATCCGCGTCGCCTGCCGCCCGGAGGCGACCCTGCTGACGCTCGTCCCGACCTCCTGATCAGATCCGGGCGTCCGCCGCTGGAACCCGATTTCGGGGGCCGTCCGCGCTCGGGTATGGTTTCCCCTGCTTGGAGGCCGGACCGTGTCCGGACCCGGCGATCGGGCTGTGGCGCAGCTTGGTAGCGCGCCTCGTTCGGGACGAGGAGGCCGCAGGTTCAAATCCTGTCAGCCCGACAGCGAGGGGCCCGGATCTTCCACGAGGATCCGGGCCCTGGCACATCTCCGGATCCTGCCGTTTCGGGCGGCGCTCTCGTGGCACACTCCGGACATGGCCGCAGGGGACTCCGAGAACGACCAGCCGTCGCTCGAGCTGCCCAAGCTCAGCCTGCGCCGCCGCAAGAAGAAGGAGCCGGCCCCGGCGCCCCTGCCCGTCGAGGAGACCGCCGTCCTCCCACCGACTCCCCCGCCACCGACTCCCCCGCCACCGCCGCCCGCGCCCGAGCTCGCCGAGCCGCCGCCGCTCTTCGTCGACGAGGTCGAGCCGATGACCGCCGACGAGCGCCCTCGGCCGGTCGTCGTCGACGAGATGCCCGCCGTGCCCGAGGCGCCGGAACCGACCCGGCGCGCGATCAAGGTCCGCGGCCCGGGCGGCATGGTCGCCGCCGTCCTCACCGGCATCGTCGTGGGGCTCGGCATGGTCGGCCTGACCTGGGCCAGCCTGCGGCTGTGCGAGACCGTGCAGGGCACGTCGTCGTGCGGCGGCACCGGCTACCCGTTGCTGGCGGCGATCCTGGTGCTGATGGTGATCGTCGGCACCCTGCTGCTCAAGCTGAGCCGGGTCGCCGAGCCCGGCAGCACCAGCTTCCTGGCGGTCGGTCTCACCGCGGTCCTCGCCCTGCTGTTCCTCGTCGACTCGCTGCTCGACACGGCGATGATCGTGGTGATCCCGGTGATCTCGGCGGCGTCGTACGCCGCGTCGCACTGGGTGACCCGCACCTTCATCGAGCCCGCCGAGCACTGACCGGCCCGCCGACGGGCTTACAGCGCAGCGGCGAGGAGCTCCGCGATCTGCACGGTGTTGAGGGCGGCACCCTTGCGCAGGTTGTCGTGGGAGATGAAGAGCGCGAGCCCGCGGTCGTCGTCGACGCCCGGGTCCTGCCGGAGGCGCCCGACGTACGACGGGTCCTGCCCGGCCGCCTGGAGCGGGTTCGGGATCTCGGACAGCTCGACGCCCGGTGCGGCGGCGAGCAGCTCGGTGGCCCGCTCGACGCTCATCGGGCTGGCGAACTCGGCGTTGATCGCCAGCGAGTGGCCGGTGAAGACCGGGACCCGGACGCAGATCCCCGAGACCTTGAGGTCGGGGATGCCGAGGATCTTGCGGGACTCGTTGCGGAGCTTCTGCTCCTCGTCGGTCTCGAGCAGGCCGTCGTCGACGATCGAGCCGGCCAGCGGGACCACGTTGTAGGCGATCGTGCGCTGGTACTTGTCGGGCTCGGGGAACGCCACGGCCGCGCCGTCGTAGGCCAGCTCGCGGGCCTTGTCGCCGGCGGCGGCGACCTGGGTGGCCAGCTCCTCGACGCCGGCGACGCCGGAGCCGGAGACGGCCTGGTAGGTCGACGCGATCAGCCGGGTCAGGCCGGCCGCGTCGTGCAGCGGCTTGAGGACCGGCATCGCGGCCATCGTGGTGCAGTTGGGGTTGGCGATGATGCCCTTGCGGACCTCGCCCAGCGCGTCCGGGTTGACCTCGGCGACCACCAGCGGGACGTCGGGGTCCATCCGGAAGGCCGACGAGTTGTCGATGACGGTGACGCCGGCGGCGGCGAACTTCGGCGCCAGCGCCCGCGAGGTCGAGGCGCCCGCGGAGAAGATCGCGATGTCGAGCCCGGCCGGGTCGGCGGTCGACGCGTCCTCGACGGTCACCTCGCCGCCCGCGAAGGGCAGCACGGTGCCGGCGGAGCGCGCGGAGGCGAAGAAGCGGATCTCCTCGATCGGGAAGTCGCGCTGCTCGAGGATCTGGCGCACGGCGACGCCGACCTGGCCGGTCGCGCCGACGATGCCGAGGCGTACCCCGGTCATCGCCCGGTCCCGCCGTACACGACCGCCTCGACCTCGTCGGAGTCCAGGTCGAACGCCGTGTGCGTCGCCCGGACGGCGTCGTCGACCTGGGCCTCGTCGACGATGACCGAGATCCGGATCTCCGAGGTGGAGATCATCTCGATGTTGACGCCCGCCGAGGCGAGGGCGGCGAAGAACTTCGCGGTGATGCCGGGGTGGGAGCGCATGCCGGCACCGATCAGCGACACCTTCCCGATCTGGTCGTTGTACTGCAGGCTGTCGTAGCCGACCTCGTCCTGGATCCGCGCCAGCGCACCCATGGCCATCTGGCCGTCCGCGCGCGGCAGCGTGAAGGAGATGTCGGTGAGTCCGGTCGCCGCCGCCGAGACGTTCTGGACGACCATGTCGACATTGGCCTCGGTGGCCGCGAGGGCCTCGAAGATGCGCGCCGCCTCGCCGACCTTGTCGGGCACGCCGACCACGGTGATCTTGGCCTCGCTCCGGTCGTGCGCGACGCCGGCGATGATCGCCTGCTCCATCTCACTGTCTCCTGACTGGGTGTCCGGGATGACCCAGGTGCCTTCCTTCTGCGAGAAGGAGGAGCGCACGTGGATCGGCATGCTGTAGCGGCGGGCGTACTCGACGCACCGCAGGTGGAGGATCTTCGCGCCGGAGGCGGCCATCTCGAGCATCTCCTCGGTGGAGATGCGGTCGAGCTTGCGCGCGGCGGGCACGATCCGCGGGTCGGCGGTGAAGACGCCGTCGACGTCGCTGTAGATCTCGCAGACATCGGCGCCGAGCGCCGCGGCCAGGGCGACGGCAGTCGTGTCGGAGGCACCGCGACCGAGGGTGGTGATGTCCTTGGTGTCCTGGGAGACGCCCTGGAAGCCGGCGACGATCGCGATCGCGCCGTCGCGGATCGCGGCCTCGATCCGGCCCGGCGTGATGTCGATGATCTTCGCCTTGCCGTGGGCGGAGTCGGTGATCACGCCCGCCTGCGAGCCGGTGAACGACTGGGCCTTGTGGCCGAGCTGGGCGATCGCCATCGCCACGAGCGCCATCGAGATCCGCTCGCCGGCCGTCAGCAGCATGTCGAGCTCGCGCGGCGGCGGCAGCGGCGTCACCTGCTCCGCGAGGTCGCGGAGGTCGTCGGTCGTGTCACCCATGGCGGAGACGACGACGACGACGTCGTTGCCCGCCTTGCGGGTGTTGACGATCCGCTGGGCGACGCGCTTGATGCCCTCGGCGTTGGCCACGGAGGATCCGCCGTACTTCTGCACGACAATGCCCACGGTCTGGTCCCTACTTGCTTGACGTCCCTACAAGACGTCAAGTCTAGCGAGCAGCAGGGTCGCGCTCCTCGAGCATCTCATCGGCGACCGCGAGCAGCTCCTCCTCCTCGACGGGGGTGTCCGCGTCGAGACGGTCGTGGGCCACGATCGAGAGCAGCGCGTTGAGCGCGGCGCCCGCGAGGTTGCCCCACGAGGAGACGTAGGAGAACTGCCACCACCACAGTGCCTCGAAGACGTTGCCGAGCCGGTAGTGGCGCAGGCCGTTCTCGAGGTCGGTGGCGATGCTGGTGAGGTCGTCGGAGAGCTGGCTCTCGACCACCTCGGGCACGTACGGGTCGAAGACGAAGCTGTAGGTGTCGACGCTGTCGAGCATCGCGGCGAGCCGGAGCCGCATCTCGTCGATGTCCGGCTCGGGGCCGACGTCGGGCTGGTACTCCGCGATCGGGGTGAAGTCGCGCTGGGCGCCGAGGCGGGCGCCGGCGAGCAGCACCTGGCTGATCTCGAGCAGCAGCAGCGAGATGGCGCGGCCCCCGTCGGCCTCGCGGGCGATGGCCTGCAGCGCGATGAGGAAGCTCTCGACCTGGTCGGCGATCTGCTGGGCAAACTCCTCGGTCTCGGGGTCGAGGAACTCGGGCTCCGTCACGGAGGGGGTCGTGTCAGTCATCTGCGGATCGCCTTCCTGCGAACGCGCGGCCCAGGGTCACCTCGTCGGCGTACTCCAGATCGCCACCTACGGGCAGTCCACTCGCCAGACGCGTCACGCGCAAGTCGAACGGCTTGAGCATGCGGGTGAGATAGGTCGCGGTCGCCTCACCCTCCAGGTTGGGATCGGTCGCCAGGATGACCTCGGTGATCGCGCCGTCGGCCAGCCGCACCATCAGCTCACGGATCCGCAGCTGGTCGGGCCCGATGCCGTCGATGGGCGAGATCGCCCCGCCGAGCACGTGGTAGCGGCCGCGGAACTCGCGGGTGCGCTCGATCGCGACGACGTCCTTGTACTCCTCGACGACGCACAGCTGCGCCGGGTCGCGCCGCGGGTCGCGGCAGATCCGGCACTGGTCGTCCTCGGACACGTTGAAGCAGATGGTGCAGAACTTCACCTTCGCCTTGACCTCGATCAGCACGTCGGCGAGCCGGCGTACGTCGGTCGGGTCGGCCTGCAGCAGGTGGAACGCGATCCGTTGCGCACTCTTGGGACCGACGCCCGGCAGCCTGCCGAGCTCGTCGATCAGGTCCTGGACGATGCCTTCGTACAAGGCTAGAAACCGAGCTGGCCGGGCATGCCCGGCAGCCCCTCGGCGGCGCCGGCGAGCGGTCCGAGGATCTCGCCGGCCAGCGCGTCGGCCTGGGCCTTCGCGTCGCGGTAGGCCGCGACGATCATGTCGCCGAGGTCGGAGAGGTCGTCGGGGTCGCTGCCGTCGAAGCCACCGGCCTTGACCTCGACACCGACCAGCTCGCCGACGCCGTTGACCTTGACGGTCACCGCGCCGCCGGCGACGGTGCCGTCGACGACCGTCTCGGCGAGCCGGGCCTGGGCGCTCTGTAGCTGCTCCTGCATCTGCTGGGCCTGCTGGAGGAGGGCGTTCATGTCGAAGCCCCCGCCGCCGAGTGCCTCGAAGGGGTTCTGGCTCATCGTGTGCTCACCTCTGGTCGTCGGTGCTGCTGGGGGGTCGGGGTCACGGGTTACGGATCTCCTCGATCATCTGCGCGCCGAGCTCGCGCTTGAGCAGCTCGGCCGTGCTGAGGCCCTGGTGGTCGGCATCGAGGTCGTCGGGGCGGGCGTCGGCGTCGGCCGCCGCCCAGTCGGGCCTGTCGTCGGACCGCGTCTGGTCGCTCGACCGGGTCTGCTGGATCGCCTCCCGGGCCGCTGCGATCGACTCGGGGTCGCTGGTCCGGCGGGACGCCTCCGGCTCGACGGGTGCTTCGGGGGCCGGCTGCTCGTCGACCGGTCCCTCGGCCTCGCGCCCGGGCGACGCGTCGGGCTGGGCCCCGGGGGCCGCGACCGCGGCCCGGGTGACGGTCGGGGTGCCTTCGGCCTTGGCGCCCGGGTCGACGATCGTGTCGATCTTCCAGGTCGCACCGACGACGTCGATCGCGGCCTGGCGGAGCACGTCGTCGCAGCCGCCGTTGACGAACGACTCGCGGGCGCCGGCGTTGGCGAAGCCCAGGGTCAGCGTGGTCGCGTCGACCGCGACGACCTGGCAGTTCTGGGTGAGGTGCATCCACGCGACGCGGCGGCGCAGCTTGGTGGCGTCGACGATGTCGGGCCAGAGGCGGCGTACGTCGACCAGGCTCAGGCCGCCTGCGGGGGCCGGTGCGCCGGACGCGGCCGGCTCCGCGACAGGTGCCGGCGTCGGCGCGGGGAGCGGAGCCTCGGCGACCGGCTCGGGCTCGGGGATCGCCGCCGTCGGCTGCTCGACCACCGGC
>JAOPXG010000041.1 GCA_025965275.1 Nocardioides sp. | reverse complement strand
ACACGAGCTCAGTGATCCGCACTCCCTGGGGCAGCTACCGGTCCGTCGACCTCGGTGACCACCACCAGGTCAAGCGCATCGTCGTCGAGCCGGGCCACCGGCTCTCCCTGCAGAGACACCGGCAACGGGCCGAGCACTGGGTCGTTGTGCAGGGAACAGCCAGCATCGTGCGGGGTGAGGAGTCCCGGGTGCTGCATGAGAACGAGTCGGTGTTCATCCCGGTGGGCTGTGCCCATCGGCTCGGGAACCCAGGCTCCACGCCGCTCCACCTCGTCGAGGTGCAGGTCGGTGACTACTTGGGCGAGGACGACATCGAACGCCTCGCGGACGACTACGGCAGGGACTGAGCAGTGATGTCGGTCAACGGGGTGTACGGCGGAGGTCGGGGCTGGGGCGATAGCGCGCTCCTCGCCCGGTGGCGCGAGCGGTTGGCGCCCGGATCGAGGCGGCCGTCCGGGCGACGTACCTCATCGCGGGCGGTCGTGCCGGGGCTGGTAGCCGCGGTCTTGCTCGCCGCGAGTGTCGTGATGGCTCCGACTGCTGCGCAGAGCGCGCCAGGTGACGTGGGTGTGGAGGGGCCCTCTCACGCGGGCACGGGAACGCCGACGGGTACCAAGCGGGCCGAGAGCGTGCTCTGGTTCACCGACGGCTACTGGTGGGGGAACCTGTGGGACACCGGCACCTCGGACTTCCACATCTTCCGGTTCGATGCCGCGACGACCGCGTGGGTCGACACCGGGGTGACCACCGAGACGCGGGCGAACACCCACCACGACGTGCTCTGGGACGGAACCACCCTGTACATCGCGAGCCACCTGTTCGTGAACGACGGTGTGCCGGCCGCTTCCGGCTTTCCGAGCACCCTGCGCCGGTACAGCTACAACACCAGCACGAACACGTACACGTTGTTGAGCTCGTCGCAGATCAACAACTACAAGACCGAGACCCTCAGCGTCGACAAGGACACGACCGGCCGGCTCTGGGCCACCTGGCAGCAGGACAACCGGATCTACCTCAACAGCACGGGAACGGACGGGACAACGTGGGGGACCCCGTTCCCGATCGCCGGCGGCGACGTGTCGCTCGATGACACCTCCTCCCTGATCGCCCTGGCGCCCGGGAGGATGGGGCTGATGTGGAGCAAGCAGTCCGCCGCAACCGCGGCGGACGACGGTTTCTACTGGAGCATCCACACCGACGGAGCCGGCACGACCTCCTGGAGCGCGCCCAAGGGGATCCTGACCGGGGCGAAGACGGGCGATGACCACATGAACCTCAAGTGGCTCGACTCCTCCGGCGGTCGAGTCTTCGCCGCGGTGAAGACCTCGTTCACCGGTTCCGCGCAGCCGCTGATCATGTTGCTGTCGATGGACAGCGCCGGCTCCTGGACGCAGCACACGATCGCCACGGTCTCCGAGTGCCCCAACCGGGTGGTCGTGCTCATCGACGAGGCCGCGCAGCGGCTCCGCACCTTCGCCACCTACCCCAAGCCGAGCGGCACCACGAACGCAGGTGTCTGCAGCTCCTCCGGAGGTGCGATCTACGAGAAGTCCACTCCCATGAACAGCATCAACTTCACGACCGCCAAGACGCTGAGGATCCTCGACGCCGACCAGTATGTCCACAACGCGTCTTCGACGAAGCAGAACCTCAACAACGCGCGGACCGATGGCGCGAGCACCACGAACAGCGGCCTGATGGTCATCGCTGACGTGGGCGCGACCTCGACGTACTGGTACCACTTCGAGAGCGGCGGGACGACGCCACCTGACACCACGCCGCCGGACACCACGATCACTGCGGGTCCGTCGGGCACGGTGACCAGCACGAGTGCGCAGTTCAGCTTCACCTCCACCGAGACGGGTTCGACGTTCGAGTGCCAGCTGGACGCTGCTGCCTACGCCGCGTGCACGTCGCCGGTGACCTACACGGGGCTGTCGGCCGGATCGCACACCTTCAGCGTCCGGGCCACGGACGCCGCCGGCAACACCGACGCGACACCGGCCACCCGCACGTGGACGATCGACACGACGCAGGCCGGTGGGATCGTGCGCAGCTCGTTCAGCACCGCCGTGAACACCACCGCCGCGACAACCCTGCGAATCGCGAAGCCGAGCGGCGTCGTGGCGGGTGACGTCCTGGTGAGCTGTGTGTCGCTCAACGGCGGGTCCATCGGCGCGGCTGGTGTGCCGGCGGGTTGGACGCTGCTGGCCTCGCAGACCTCGCTGGCCAACCCGAAGGTCTACGGCTATTACAAGGTCGCGACCAGCGCCGAGCCGGTGGACTACTCCTGGACGACCTCGTCGGTCGCCAGCGGCGGTGTGATCGCCCGGTACTCCGGTGCTTCCGGCCTCGACACCACGGCGACCTCGGCCTCGGGCGCGGCGGCTGCCTCCGGCACCGTTGGGCAGGTGACGACGACGACGGCGAACGCCATGCTCGTGGGCTGCATGAGCGTCAACTCCTCCTCAGTGACGCTCTCCTCACCGGCCGGGATGACGGAGGTCGTCGAGACAGGCGACCGACGCTTCGAGCTCGCCGACGGCCTCCAGCCCACGGCCGGGCCGAGCGGCACCAAGACGTGGACCTTCAGCGCAGCCCGCGAGTGGGCCGGTTGGCTGGTCGCGCTGCGCCCGCGCTGACGCAGTTTCGGTTCCGCCTGAGGCGGGCAACGGCGACGTTGTCGCCACTGGTGAAGGGTATGAGTCGCTCAGCGGAGCCAAGAAGGGCTGCGAGGCTGTTCAGCGCGCTGCCGACGGCGCCACGATCGTTGAAGTCTGAGCCTGGACGGATCAGACGCAGCCCAGACGTGACGCACCTATTCGCCATTTGTTCATTCAGAGCCCGGCCTAGCGAGTACATGTTGAGCAAGCCGCCACATGAAGTGATCCACTGTTGCCGCAGGTCAGGGTATGTTTCCGCACATCGGGGACAAGCATGAAGTGCTCCGGTACTTGAACAAGGTGTCGCAGGATCAAATCCTGTCGGCCCGACCGAACCGCAAGGCCAGAATTGGCCTGTGACCTGCGGAAACAGGCCCGCCCCGGAGTCCCGAGAGCTGGGGTGACCCGCCATGGCTAGGCCCCGCACCCCGATCGGGACCTTCGGGGAGATCTCGTTCGCCCGGGTCGGCAGCAAGGTCCGCGCCCGGACCCGCTACCGCGATGACGACGGCTGGATCCGGCGCGTGCAGGCGGCCGGGGCCAGCGAGGCGGACGCGGTCCGCCGGCTCAAGGCCACGCTCGCGCACCGGGAGAGCCGGCGTACGTACGGCGAGCTCTCCCCGGACAGCTCGTTCGGCGCCCTGGTGAAGATCTGGCTGGAGGACCTGGACCTCGACCGGGACCTGGCGCGCAGCACCCGGGACCTCTGCGAGCGCGACATGCGCACCATCGTGCTGCCCGCCTTCGAGCACCTCCTGCTCCGCGGGATCACGGTCAACCTGGTGGACCGGTTCCTGCGCCACCTGGCGGCCAACCGCAGCTACGCGATGGCCAAGCACGCCCGCACAGTGCTGAGCCTGGCCTTGGGACTCGCGGTCCGCTACGACGCGCTGGCGCGGAACCCCGTCCGCGAGGCCAGGCGGCTCCGCAAGACGCCTACGAAGGTGCGGGTCCTGTCGGTGGCCGGACATCGCCGCCGTGCGCGAGGCGGTCCGCGCCTGGAGGCGCGACGACGGGCTGCCGGGCCCGAGACCGGACGGGCAGCTGGAGCAGATTCGTCGACGTGATGCTGGGCAGCTCGGCCCGCATCGGGGAGGTCCTCGCCCGCAAGCGCGACGTCGACGTCACCCGTACGCCGGCCCGGGTGTGCATCTGCGGCACCATCGTCTCCCCGAAGGGCGTGGCGACCTATCGCCAGGAGCACCCCAAGACCTCCTCGTCGGTGCGCACGGTCGCGGTGCCCAGCTTCGCCGCGGAGGCGCTGCGTCATCGGCTGGTCGCGGTGGCGGGGGAGCCCGAGGACGCGCTGCTCTTCGCCAGCCGCAACGGCACGCCGCTGACCACGAACAACGTCCGCCGGCGCCTCCGGGCGGCCCTTGGCCGACGCGCAGGTGGAAGGAGTGACCCCACATGCGTTCCGTCGGACGGTCGCGACCGCGCTCAGCCGCGACGTCTCCACCGAGTTGGCGGCCGAGATGCTCGGGCACTCCTCGGTGGAGATCACCAAGGCCCACTACATCGAGGTCGACGGCATCGTGGATCCCGCCACCGCGGACCTGCTGGACTCCCTGGCGCCGCCGGTGGACGGGTGAGTGGGCTACTGGTCCCGGACCGGGTCCGGAGCCGTTGTCACTCTGGGCCTTGCACCGGTCTCGCACCGGGTGCGGAGCCGGCGCCTCCGGCCGTGGACCCGGTCCACACCCGTGCGACTCCCCGATGAGGTCGGCCCGAGCCGGATCGTCATGGCCACCTCATCGCAGGGGGGCTCTTGTGGCGGCGCCGCCGGAGAAGGAACGCGGCGGTCAGTCCGATGAGGGCTGCGAGCGTCAGGCCGGTGGGCCTAGGCCGGGACATGGCCCTGCCTGGTCGGGAGGAGCACGGTCACCGTCATCTCCGGGCCGTGCGCGCATTCCACTGGCGCCGGTCGGCCGTGTGAGACGTGCTGGCCCTGGTAGCAGAGCCGAAGCTCGCCGGAGGCGTGGCTGACCAGGGCCTCGACCAGTGAGAGTCCCAGTCCTGTTCCGGGGCGAGCTCGGGCTTCGTCGGCGCGCGCGAAACGCTGCGTTGCTGTGGTGAGCAGGTTGTGCGGCATGCCCGCGCCGCCGTCTGAGACCGCCAGGCGTGCCCATGCGGGGTTGGGTTCGTCGACGGTGACCCGGAACGGGGGCGCACCGTGAGTTGCGGCGTTGTCGAGAAGGTTGGTCAGGATCCGCTCGAGCTCGAAGTCGACGACACCGACCGGCAGAGGTTCGGACGGGACGCTCACCTCGACGTCACCGGCGCGCAGGGGGTCTGCCAGGCGACGTTGACTGATCGTTCTTCCGACAACGGTCACCATGTCGCTCGACCCGGCGCCGCTTCCGGAGTCGACTCGCCCGACCTGGAGGAGCTGGTCGGCGAGGAGCGCGAGCCGGTCGAGGTCGACCTTGAGCTCGGACAGGATGCGTTCGTGGTCGGCTTGGGTGCGAGGGCGCCGCAGGGCGAGCTGGATACGGCTGGTCAGCAGTGTGACGGGGGTGCGGAGCTCGTGGCTGGCGTCGCTGACGAACTGTCGCTCCCGGTCGAGCGCCTCCTCCAGCGAGGAGAGCATGTCGTTGAAGGTGTGCCCCAGCCGGGTGATCTCGTCGTCGCGTTGCGCGGGGACGTCCAGGCGAAGGTCTGCCCTGCCTGCGGCGATCGCGGAGGCGCGCCGTCGGTACTGCTCGACTGGCTTCAGCGCTGCCCGCGCGAGTCGTTCGCCGACGAAGGCGGTGACGACAAGAGCTCCAAGCCCTGCAAGGCTGAGCTGGAGCAGGAGCTCGCGGAGAGCCTCGTCGCGATGGTCACGGCGTACGCCGACGAGCAAGTAGTGCTCAGGGGACGTGGTGGACCGCTCGACCCGGACACGGTACGGCTCGTTGGAGCTCGGCAGGAATGCGCCGACGTTGTACGTCTTCGCCGTCTCCCCGACCCGGCTCAGTTGACGCGAGCTGACCAGTGGGCGCGTGCCGGCCGGTCCGCCGTCGTCGAGCACGGTCCCGTCCGGTGTGAGCACCTGCCAGGCCACCCCGGTCGCCTCAGCAGCAGATCGGTCGGTAACCGTGCCGTCGGCTCCGATGAGGGGGTCGAGTGTTCGGCTGGCCTGCTTGAGCTCTGTGTCCAGACCTCGGTCGAGCGCGTAGTCGATACGCCAGTAGACGAACACTCCTGCCGCGAGCAGGACCACGAATGTGGCCAGGGAGAACCCTGCAACGAGGCGGATCCGCAACGGCAGCCGCGAGACCCGGCCTCGCAGCGACGCCATCAGCCGCCCACCGTCGTCTCGAGCCGGTAGCCGACCCCGCGCATGGTGGTGATGGTGTCGGTGCCGTAGGGCTTGTCGATCTTGGCGCGGATCGCGGCGAGGTGGACGTCGATCACGTTGCTCCTGATGTCGGTCTCTCCGTCCCACACCTCGTCGAGGATGGCGAGCCGGGTGACGACCCTTCCGGCATGCACGGCCAGCAGGTGCAGAATGTCGAACTCGCGCGCCGAGAGTGTGATCTCGACCCCGCGCCGGAACACGCGCCGGGAGACAGGGTCCACGACCAGGTCTCCGACCTGAACCGGGCCCTCGCCGGCCTGGCTGCTGCGGCGGAAGAGCGCACGAAGCCGCGCCAGGAGCTCGTCGAGGTCGAACGGTTTCGCCAGGTAGTCGTCGGCGCCGGCGTCGAGTCCGTCGATGCGGTCGCGGACATCGCCACGGGCGGTGAGCATCAAGATGGGTGTCGTCACCCCGAATCCACGCAGCCGTCGTGCGACGCTCACGCCATCCATCCCGGGGAGCATCCAGTCGAGCAGCGCGACGTCGTACCCGGCGTCGACGAGCAGCAGGTCGTAGGCGGAGCGGCCGTCATGGACCACGTCGGCGCGCCAGCCTGCCTCGGTGAGCGACTGTGCGAGCAGGTCGGCCAGCCGAACCTCGTCCTCGGCGACCAGGACTCTCATCGGTCGGCTCCTCTCGTTCGGTGCTGCCAGATGTGCCAGTCGCCATCCGTTGCGCGTTCAACGTAGTCCCGGTCGAGGAGTCGCTGCGTCCTGGTTGCGTCAAGCCCCCAAGAGTCGACGCTCTCGCCGGCGACGACCATCCACCGCGGGGCCGCGGCGCTGTCCATGACGGCGCTGAGCTCCTCGAGTCGTGGGTCGCGAACGCGGACCGGAAGGCTCCACAGGTACTCATACGGGCTGGCCAGACCGCTTCCCGCGACGATGTCGGCGTGCCCGAAGGCGACGACCACCCCGTCCTCCGGCGCAGCATGCCCACGGAGATATGCGACGACCTGAGCGTCCTCGGAGGCGGTCACGGGAGACGTGGCGTTGTGGATCCACACCACGGCCGTCGCCATCACGACGTAGGAGATACAGACGCCGACCGCACTCCGCCACCGCCGTGTCGGCGGAAGGAGGGCCAGCAGAAGGACGATGCCGGGGATGAGGCCGGTCAGGTAGTGGAGCCAGTAGCTGCCACCGAGCGCGACTCCGCACAGCTCCCACACCGTCATCCCCAGCGCGCCCCACAGCCAGGCCGTTGTGAGGTCTGCGGGTGCACGGGTGTGGTTCAGCGACGGACGAGTCCGGTGGGTGCGTAGGGCGCATACGGCACCTGCGGCCGCGACGATGAGGAGCACGGAACACCGCTGGTGAGCGAGGCGAGGGCCAGGTGCGCCATTCGCTCGGAGGTCGCCGGGGACGCTGAGGCGTCGATGACCTCTGAGCTGCGGATGCGGAAGACCACGACGGCGTCGAAGAGCTCGACCGGAGTGGTACCTCGCAGGTCGGCGGCGACCAGTGCTGCGGCCAGCGTGACACCCACGGCGCCCAGGAACGCTCCGGCGCGCTGCCGTAGGTGTGGCAGGCGTCCACGGGAAGCGACGAGCAGCACGACTGCGAGGACGAAGACGTCGGCGACGTTCTGCTTGACCAGGACGGCGCACGTCGCCGCGACCCCGGCACCAGCCGTGAGGAGCAGGGCGCGACGACTCCAGGTTTGCCTGGTCGACGCGTGCAGGCACACGACTGCGACGAGCACGAAGGGAAGCGCAAGGAGTTCGCCGTTCGTCTCGGGCATCCCGAGCATCGGGGTGCTCAGCAGGGCAAGTACGGCGAGGATCGAGGCACCCTGCGTCCAACGTCGGCCGGATGCGACGGACTGCGCGACGACCCCGGCCAGCAGGACCGCCAGTCCGCTTGCGACGGGCTCCCGACATCTTGACCGCGGGCGCGGTGAGACCTGCGGTCGAGTGTCCGACCGGTCCCAGATGTGCCGCCAGCGAGAACAGCCCCAGGAGCAGCGGCGGACGATCGACCCAGTACGACCCGTACAGCGAGGACCCGGGGCCCCAGTGTTGGGCGAGCAGAAGGAACCCGCCCTCGTCCGGCGAGAGCGGGGCGTCCACGAAGGGCACCCAGGCCGCCACCGCGAGTACCACCGCGACACCGAGGCCGACCACGCTCGGGACATCCCAACGTCGGGTCTTGGGCGGTCTCAGGTCCGGGGTCGGCGGCAGGTGCTCGAGAACCTCTCGAGCATCCGTGCCGACCACCGCGACGGTCTCCATCGGCGTCGTCACACGGGCCGAGACGCGGGAGGACTCGGCCTCCACACTGTGCCAAGCGCCGTGAGCCCGCGGCGTATCGCACCCGGACCATGTGTCTGGGTCCTGGCGCGCCGAGTGCGCAGGAGCCGACGGGTCACGCGACTGGCGACGTACAGCGCCACCACGCCGACCGTCAGCCCCACGCCTGCACCGGTGACGTAGTGCGCAGCGGTGTGCCAGCTGTTACCGGCGAGGTACCCGAGGGTCGCCACCAGGGCACCCCAGGCGACGGCTCCCGCGACGTTGGCCACGAGGAACCGCCGGTACGGCATCTCGGACAGCCCGGCCAGCCCGGGGATCATGACCCGCAACGCTGCGGTGAAGCGCCCGAGGAAGACTGCCCACCCGCCCCCGCGGAGCAGCGCGCGCTCCGCTCGGTCGAGATGGTTGCCATTCGTGAAGCGCCCCAGCGTCGAGTCGAGAATCCTGCGACCCCATCGACGCCCGACCAAGTACCCGGCGCCGTCGCCGAGGATCGCGCCAACGACCGCGGCGCTGATCACCGCGCCCAGCGGCAGGTGGCCCTGGCTCGCGGCGACGCCACCCAACAGGACGGCGGTCTCCCCGGGAAAGACGAACCCGAGGAAGGCCGACGACTCCAGAGCCGGGAGGGCGAAGACCACCAGCAGCACCAGCCATGCCGGCGTGGACAGCAGGTGCTCCATCAGCGCGCTCATCGGAACGCACAGGCGGGCTGGGCAGTCACGAACGGTCGCACCGGAGTCCGTGCCAGGAGGAGCACCAGTCGTGAGAACAGGGGCCGAGCGAGACGGTAGGGCCGTGGCTCAGCAACTGCTGCCGCGAGGAACTGGTTGACGCCGACGGCGACCAGGACGCCCAGCGGCGCGCAGAGCGCTGCCGTGGCGCGCCGTGGGCCACCGTGGCGGCGGGTGAGCAACCAGGAGAGCAAGAGCAGCCCGGCGAACGCGACGACTCCGTACTCGGCGAACAGGCGTGCCGGGGTGTGCAGCCACGGTGTGAGGCGCGCGAAGTGGTTGACCACTACGAACCAGTCCTCCTGGGCGTGGCCCCACACCACTGATATGTCGCTGGCGGTCACTGTTGCCTCCTTCGTCTGCCCCGGCTCGATTCGATCGGTGAGCTGAGGGTAGGCAGGACCACATGAAGCGACGATGAAGGCGCCTTGGGCGCTGACGGCGTCCGTACGCCGATCCGACGACGCGAGTACCGAGCAGCACGACCACCCGTGGAGGCGCCTTCATCGTCTCTTCATGTTGCCCCTTCTACGGTGCGCATCATGAACGACCTACTAGCAGTCGAAGCGACCGGCGTGACCAAGACCTTCGGGTCCGTGCTCGCCGTCGACGACATCACCATCCGAGTCGCAGCAGGCGAGGTCTACGGCGTCCTTGGCCCCAACGGAGCCGGGAAGACGACCTTCCTGCGCATGCTGTTCGGGCTGATCCGACCCGACTCCGGCACCATCGAGGTGTTGGGCAAGAGCTGGGGCGCCGACGGCGTCGGTGTGCTCGACGGGGTCGGCGGCTTCATCGAGAGCCCGAGGTTCTACCCCTACCTCACCGGCCGGCAGAACCTCGAAGGTCTCGCCCTGCTCGATGGCGGCGTCCGCCCCGGTCTGCTCGAGGAACTCCTCGAGCTGGTCGAGATGACCGACCGCGCCGACCAGAAGGTCGGCGGCTACTCCTACGGCATGCGGCAGCGCCTCGGAGTCGCGGCGAGCCTGCTACGCGAGCCGCGACTCCTGGTCCTCGACGAGCCCGCCAACGGCCTCGACCCTGCTGGCATCCGCGACATGCGTGCCCTGGTGAAACGGCTCGCCAACAGCGGCCTGACGGTGCTCCTCAGCTCCCACGACATGGACGAGGTCGAGGAGATCTGCGACAACGTCACCATCATGAAGCGCGGCACCGTCGCGTTCCACGGCACCATCGCGAAGCTGCGCACGATGGCCCCGGACCCCGGACACCTGCTCGCCACCACCGACGACACCCGCGCACTCGCCCTGGCCGAGCAGCACCCCGCACTGCGGGTCACCCGCGACCCCGAGGCCGCGCTCGTCGTGACCGGGCCGACGCCCGACGTCTCGGCGTACGTCGCCGCGCTCGTCCGCAACAACATCGACCTGCTCACGCTCACCCAGACCCAGACACCGCTGGAGGCGCTGTTCTTCATGCTCACCGACGACACCACCCACCAGACCCTCGACCGTCCGGCCGAGCTGGCCGAGCTGGCCGAGGCAGCCCGATGAGCGCCACCACCACGGCCGCAGCGCCGGTCGACACGTCCCCGGCCACCCGACGGCATCCGGGCGCACTCGCGCCGCTGCGCTGGGAGATCCGCAAGCTCCGCGCTCAGTACCGCGCCAAGGCGGTCCTCATCGGCGCCCTCGTCCTCCCCGTCATCGTCGTGGTCGTCATCCAGGGCCAGTCCCGACCGCCGAAGGACACCCTGTTCGGCCGCTTCGCCACCGACAACGGGTTCGCCCTCTCGCTCCTCGTCCTCGGATTCGCCGCCCAGTGGGTCCTGCCGCTGCTCACAGCAGTCGTCGCCGGCGACATCTTCGCCAGCGAGGACCAGCACGGCACCTGGAAGACCGTCCTGACCCGCTCCACCAGCCGCGCCCAGCTGTTCTGGGCGAAGACCCTGACGGCGTGCGGGTTCGCCGTCATCGTGCTTGCCGTGCTCGCCACGTCGACGATCGTGTCGAGCGTGCTCATCGTCGGGCACCAGCCGCTGACCGGGCTGTCCGGGCAGACCATCCCCGCCGCCGAGGCGCTACGGCTCGTCGCCGCGTCCTGGGCGACCATGCTGCCGGCGATGCTCGGGTTCACGTGCCTCGCGATCCTTCTCTCGGTCTGGTCGCGCAACCCCGCCGTCGGCATCGCGGCACCGGTCGTGATCGGCATGGTCATGCAGCTCGTCGGCGCCCTCGGCGGCGTCGAGGCGATCCGGCCGTTCCTGCTCACCACGCCGTTCGAGGCCTGGCACGGCCTCTTCGCCGACCCACGGTTCACCGGGCCACTCACCGAAGGACTGATCACCAGCGCCGCCTGGTGTGCCGTCTGCCTCGGTGCGGCCTTCGTCATGCTCCGCCGACGCGACATCACAGGAGGCTGAACACCATGCGTCGTACCATCCTCGTCATCCTCGCCGCGCTCGTCGCAGTCATCGCTCTCGGCTCGGCCGTCGTCGCCACCAGCGGCGACACCAGCACCGTCACCCGGCCTCGGCTCGAGCGGTCCCTCACCACCAACTTCGCCAACCAGTACGCTGACCAGGCCCGTATCCAGGGCCGCCGCATCACTCCCGCGTCGTTGCATGCCAAGGCCATGTGCGACAAGGCCGGCGCCGAGAACAACGACGTCGGACCCGGTGGCGACTGGAACTGCCTGATGAGCTGGACCGACCCCGAGGTCCCCATGCCCCCCGAGGGTTACGGCAAGTTCGAGCTCAACGTGCACAGCAACGACTGCTACACCGTCGGCAGCCCCAGCAAGCTCACCGGCTTCCTGACCATGACCGACGCCGAGGGGCGCGAGGTCACCAACCCCGTCTTCGAGTTCGACGGCTGCTTCGACCCGAACGGGGACAACACGCCGACCGGGGTCGTCTTTCCGTCGCTGCTCGCCGTCGCGAGCACGACCATCACCCCAGATGCGCACGGCAACGCCGGTGTCCAGCTCACCTGTGGCAGCGGTGCCAAGGGCTGCGCCGGCACCATCGCCGTCACCGCGGGAGACACGAAGCTGGGCACGATGCCGTTCCACCTCGCCGAGGAGTCCACCCAGACGCTGCAGCTCCCCGCGCCGGTCCCGGACGGAGCCGCCGAGGTCACCTTCACCGTGCAGATGTCGACCGGGGTCGGCCCCCCGAAGCCGGTCACGCTCCCGGTGCAGGGCTCATGACACACCGACTCGCCGATCCGACCATCGCCGACAGCCACCCGGACGCGAGCACGGTGACGAGCAGCCCGATGGTGGCGATGCTAAGCGGAGAGACGTGGGCAAGCAGGTGCTTGGCAACGACCGTGCCGACGGTGAGGGCGAACGCGAACGGCAGGAACGCGAGCCCGGTCTCCAGTGCGGAGTACCCGTGGACAGTCTGGAGGTAGATCGAGGTCAGGAACTCCGCCCCGACGAGGATGCCGGACACGCCGAGCATGACCACGGTGCCTGACACGAGGGACTGGAGCGTCCACACGTGCGGCGGGGACAGCGGCTCCGCGGCACGGTTCTCGAGCTTGAGGAGCACGAGCAGCAGGACCGCGGATGCGGTGAACACGGCGATGGTGTGGACGGAGGCCCAGCCGCTGGTGCTGGTGCCGGAGATGCCGTAGACGAGCGTTCCGAGGCCGGTGACGATGGCCAGGGTCCCGGGAAGGTCGAAGTCCCCGCAGATTGGGCCACGGTGCGGTGCGTGTCTCCTTGACGATGATGCGACGCCCGACGAGCAGCGCAACGACACCGACAGGGACGTTGACCCAGAAGATGGCCTGCCAGCTCGCCGCCGTGTGAGCGCTCCTCCGACGAGACACCTGCGGCGACGTCGAGACTGCCGACGGCACCCCACCCGGCCAGGGCGGTCTTGCGCTGGTTGCCGACGTCGTGGGTCGTGATGAGCGACATCGCGGACGGGGTGAGCAGTGCTGCGGAGAGTCCTTGGACGGCACGTGCGGCGATGAGCTGATTCCCGGTGTTGGCGAGACCGCTGACCGCGGACGCGACGGTGAACAGGACCAGCCCGGTCAGGAACACGCCACGGCGAGACAGCAGGTCGGCGATGCGCCCGCCGAGGAGGAGGCAGCCGCCGGACATCATCAGGTACGCGGTGACGACCCACTGGAGCTCGCCGCTGTCGAGGCTCAACGAGCGGCCGATGGACGGTAGGGCAGTGTTGACGACCGAGATGTCGAGGACGACCAAGATCTGGGCCGCGAGCGCGACAGCAAGCAGCACCCATGACTTGCGCAGCTCGATCTCGGTTCCGGATGCCGGGTGCGACGCGGTGCTGGGGTGCGATGCGGGATGGCCGGACATGGTGACTCCTTCGCGCTCGGGCTTCGGGCCCGCATCCGACCTGCTCGTCGAGCAGGCACCCCCCACATTCGCCGCCGTCAGACACGGTCGCCCCGGCCAGATGGCCGGGTTCGACCTACCGAAGCGACCCGCCTCACCTGCGGACGTGTTGGGCGGACGTGTTGGTCGGACGGGCCTAGTCGACGGCCACGTCCGAAGGGTCCGGCAGGCATAAGGTCACGGTTGTGCTGCATGGCCGTGACGTCGAGACCGCCGCAAGGCATGCGCGCATCCAGCCCGGACTCGCAGACCGATTCAGACGATCAGGACCGTGATCAGGATGACCATTGGGACTGAGGCGATCGTGCTGACGAAGATCGCGTCCCTTGCGAGCAGGGCGGATCGCTCGTAGCGCGATGCGATGATGAAGACGTTCTGTGCGGTGGGCAGAGCAGAGAGCACAGTGACGGCGAGAAGCGCCGGGGTGTCGAGTCCGACGGCATACCGGCCGACGGCGTACGCCGCGATCGGTTGCACGACCATCTTGAGCCCGACCGCCAGGCCCAACTCGCCGGCTGGTACTCCGCGACCTGGCAGGGGCCCGAGCCGTAGGGAGACACCGTAGGCCAGCAGCATCGACGGCACGGCCATCCCGCTGACCAGAACCAGGGGGTCGTGCAGTGCGCTCGGGAGGCCGATGTCGGTCACCGCGAGCAACAACCCGATGAACGATCCGATCGTGATCGGGTTGGTCAGCGGGCGCATCAGCACCTTGCCGACCGACAGGCGGGTCGGGCTGGTGTCGACGTCGAGCAGGACCAGGGCCAGCGGCTGCAGGAGCAGGAGCTGGAGCAGGAGCACTGGCGCCACCAACGCAGGATCGCCCAACACGTAGGCGGCGATCGGCAGACCCAGGTTCCCGCCGTTGACGTACGCCGAGCACAGCGTCCCCACGACCGTCGCTCCGAGCTCCTGGCGCCGGACCGCGGCCACGGCGACGTAGGTGAGCCCGGTGACGAGCACCGCCGCCGCTGTCGCCACGAGGTTCCCAGAGAAGACCTCGGTCAGGTCGCTCGACTCCAGGACCGTGACCAGCAGGGCCGGGCTGGCGACATAGAACGCCAGCGTGGACAGGGTGTGTTGTCCGATAGCGTCGATGACCCCGAGGTGCGCGAGCAGGATCCCGAGTCCGATGAGGATGCCGATCGTCGCGAAACCCTCGAAGACTCCCTCCACGTGGTTGACCCTAGAGTGGCCGCCGTCCGACGCGAGACACCGACCGCGTACGGGACTGCCACGAGCGAGTGAGGCGACCGAGATGATCAGGGAAGACGCAGTGAGGCCGCTGCTGATCGTGAGCACGCCCGCGCTGGCCGCGGTGCTCGACGCCGAGTTGATCCCTCGGTTCGAGGAGGCGCACGACGCATCCGTCGAGGCGGCCTACCTGACGACGACGGCGCTGCGCGAACGAATCCAGGAGGGCACGTCACCCGACCTCGTGCTGGGCATGGCGGGCGCGCTCGGCGAGCTCGTCGCGAGTGCTGTCCTGCCTCAGCAGGACCTGGTGCCGCTCGCGCGCTGCGGCATCGGGGTCGCCATCGCACCGTCGTTGGGGTCGCCGCCGCTCTCGAGCGTGGACGATCTCATCGAGCTGGTGCTGCGGGCTTCCTCTGTCGCCTACTCGCGCTCCGGCGCGAGCGGGATCTACTTCGGCCGGCTCCTCGACGAGCTCGGCATTGCGGAGCGAGTGAACTCGCGGGCGACCATCCTCGCCAGTGGGTACGCCGCGCAGTCGGTCGTCGACGGTGTCGCAGACGTTGCCGTCCAGCTCATGCCGGAGCTGATGTTGGTCGACGGTGCCCGGATCCTCGGGCCGCTTCCGTCCGAGGTCCAGCAGGAGCTAGTGGTCGTGATGGCTTCCGCTGGGAGCGCAAGCGTCGCGCAGGAGGCCTTCTCGGACCTCCTGGTCTCGCCGTGGGCCGACACGGCGTACGAGCGCCACGGCCTGAGCGTCGTCTCCCACCAGCAGGGGTGAGCCACTGCGAGGCCTGGATCAGCTCCGGGCGCGCGTGGGAATCGTCAGCACCGCGGAAGTCAAGGCCACGACGCTGACCACGACCGAGAACAAGGTGATGGCCGCCAGCTGCGACATCAGGTCGGCCGCCACTCCCGTCGCGACGACGGGAACGATGAGTCCCGAGAAGGTGATGGCGAAGTAGGCGGCAGTCGTCGCTCCCCTCTCCTCGCTCGTGGACTGGGCGTTGACGCGAGCCAGGCTGCTCATGAACACCGCACCGACCGCCGAACCGCCGATCGTCACACCGACGAAGAAGAGGCTCACGGAGCCGAGCTCGAGGCCCACGGTGATGATCGCCAGGCTCGCGACGAGCAGGGCGAGTCCGGTGCGCATGACCGCGAGATCGGGGAGGCGATGCCAGCCCAGCTGGCTCATGCCCGAGACCCCGAAGACGACGAAGACGGCAGCGCCACCGAGGAGCGCGTTGTCGCTGCCGAGCTCGTGTCGGACGATGCTGGGCGCGAGCGCGGCCAGCAGCCCGCAGAGCGCGAATCCGGCGAACGCCGCGAGGCTGGCCGCGACGAACTCTCGTCGCCGCCTCTCGGGCAGTCGCAGGGAGCGCAGCTCGAAGCGGACCCGCCCCGCCGAGGGGGCGGTCTCCGGGACGGCACGCATGAGTCGTGCGGCCACGGCGAGCGCAACCAGGTCGATGACGAAGACCAGCCGGGTCGGCTGCCAGACGTACTGCACGAGGACGCCGGAGACGAGCGCGCCGAGGCCGAGTCCGAGTTGGTTGACGGTCGTGGCGAGCACCGAGGTGCGGCGTCGCTGGGACGGCGCCGACAGCTCGACCAGAAGCAGGGTTGCAGCGCCGACCACGACGCCTGACGCGATGCCGGTGAGCAGGCGGCCGGCCGCCAGGACGACGGGAGACGTCCCGATCGCGAAGGCGAGCGCGCTCGCGAAGCTGGCGGCGATGGCGAGCAGGACGACCGGCCGTCGGCCCAGTTGGTCAGGGAGGTGCCCGGCGGTCAGGAGTACGAGCAGCACGCCGACCGGATACAGCGCGTAGAGGCCGGTGATCTGCCCGACGGAGAGGTCCCAGCGGTCCTGGTAGACGACGTACAGCGGGGTCGGCAGGGTGACGCCCGCGACGACCACGCCGTACGCCGCAACGACGCGCCCCCGGTCAGACCCCTTGTCCAGCAAGGCTTTGGTGCTCCCTCCTCGCGCCGGACTAGGCCCACGCCCGTCATTCCCGGCGCCGTCCAGACAACCCTCTTGTTTCTCTGTGCGATACGTGTTTACTATACCGAAACACGAATGTGGTGCCCGTCTCACCGATCTGAGGATGTCGAAACATGCGGATTCTGGATGTCAGCGTGGGTGCTGGCTCATTGCGCGAGCTCGTCGCGCCGGTGCTGGCGGCGACACGTGGCTGACCTGGAGACGCTCGTCCAGAGCCTTGGACAGGCTCGCACCTTCGAGCTCGAGCACGTCCGCTACATCGGGGCTCCGATCTACCACGCGCACTGGCCCGGCTTCATCTACGCGTTGCACCGCCGCCACGAGCTGGCGGAGGGCGGCGGCAGCCGGACCAGCGCCTCGGGCACGATCACAATGCAGGAGCACTCGGGCACGCACATCGACGCCTTGTGTCACCAGGCCGTGGAGATGCAGATGTTCGGGGGGATCCAGGTCACCCCGGAGATCCAGACGCCGCGTGGGTTCACGGAGCTCGGGGTCGAGACGATCAAGCCCATCTTCCGACGCGGCATCCTGCTCGACGTCGCTGCCGCGAAGGGCGTCGACTGCCTGCCTGCCGAGTATCTCGTGACCGAGGACGACCTGGTCAGCACGGCGGCCAAGGCAGGCGTCACCCTGGCGGAGGGGGACTGCGTCCTGGTGCGCACCGGCAACGGTCGCCACTACAACGACCCGGAGACCTACCTGAACGGCCCGGGTGTTGGGCCGGAGGCAGCGCGCTGGCTCGCGTCCCACAAGCCCCATCTGTGCGGCGCCGACAACGTCGCCTTCGACGTGACCGACCACGTCGACCCGGACCTGGGATCGCTGCCCTGTCACACCATCCTGATCTACGAGTCGGGGATCTACATCCTCGAGAACGTCGACCTCGAGGACCTCTCGGCCAGCGGATCGACCGAGTTCCTCTTCGTCTGCCTGCCGCTCAAGTTCGAGGGCGTCACCGGATCTCCGGTGCGTCCCATCGCGCTCACCATCACCTGACTCACCCCAACCACAAGGAGCAACAGTGGCATCGCTTTCCCTCGACCAGGCCCAGTCCGCCCTCGCCGCGAGCATCGCGAAGGCTGCCGAGATCGCGTCGCCGTCTTCGATCTCCGTGATCGATGACGGTCGCGAGCTGCTCGCCTTCGCCCGCATGGATGACGCTCTGCTCGCCAGCGTGGCGATCTCGCAGGCCAAGGCATACACGTCGCGATCGCTCGGCTGCGACACCCGCGACGCCGAGAGCCTCGCGCAGCCGGGCGGCCCGCTGTACGGGCTGCACACCGCCCACCTGGCGGTCGGCCGAGCCCTCATCACCTTCGGTGGCGGAGTGCTGGTCACCGTCGACGGCGTGGTCCTCGGCGCGATCGGCGTCGCCGGCGGGACACCGGATCAGGACCACGAGGTCGCCGCCGCAGGCGCCGCGGCCCTCGGTGCGTGATCCCTCATGACTGAACTTCGCCAGCTCGTCGGCAAGCGCGTCGTGATGACCGGTGGTGCCGCCAACATCGGGCGCGCCACTGCTCAGCTGCTCGCCCTGCACGGAGCCCATCTCGTGATCGGCGACATCGACACCGCCGGCGCTGCCGAGACGATCTCCCTGATCACCGCCACCGGCGGGACGGCGTCCTTCGTCGAGACGGACGTCACCGACGAGACCGCGATGAAGAACCTCATCGACACGGCCGCTGACCGGCTGGGTGGTCTCGACGTCGGATTCTTCAACGCCGGGTTGCAGCGCTCGGGCCCGGTCACCGACTTCGAGGTCGACGAGTGGGATGCGCTCTTCCGGGTGAATCCGCGGCACTGCTTCCTCGGCGCCAAGCACATCACGCCCCATCTGCAGGGCGGCGGCGCGATCGTCTTCACGGCGTCGCTGGCAGCGATCAAGGGCGGTCCCGGCATGACCGGGTACTCCGCCTCGAAGGGCGCGATCGTCGGGTTCAGCAAGGCGCTGGCCGCCGAGCTCGCCCCCAGCCGGATCCGTGTCAACACCATCTGCCCGGGCTGGATCGACACCCCGTTCAACCAACCGGCCATCGATTTCATGGGGGGTCGAGAGTCGCAGGAGTCCGCCGTTCGTCAGGTGGTGCCTCTTGGACGGCAGGGAAGCCCGGACGAGATCGCCGGCGGCGTTCTCTTCCTCGCCTCCGACGCCGCGTCCTACATGACGGGCCAGATCCTCGTCATCGACGGCGGCGTGAGCTGAGCAGTGCCGTCCCTCTCGCGACGTGCCGAGCCACGGCTCGTGCACGGGGACACCGCAAGACGAACAACCGGCACCACCCCATCGAACCAACCAGGCGCAATCCCGCGCAGCCATGAGGAGTAGAGAATGAGCAAGCGTCGTATGTCAGCGAGCACCCCGTCTCGTCTGAGCTTTCCGTCCGTCGACGTCTCGCGTCGCGGCTTCCTGAGCGGCGCCGCCGTCCTCGGCGGCGTGAGCCTCCTGGCCGCATGCGGCGGGAGCGACTCGGGATCCTCCAGCAGCATCAACACCAGCAACGTCGACCCGCAGGCCGCCAACGGTCTGACGGCGATCTTCGGGCCCGGCGGTAAGACCGGCGGCTCCGAGGTCACCCTCTCCGCCGGAATGCTCCTGGCGATGACGGGCCAGGGCTCCTTCTTCGGCAAGGTGATGAGTCAGGGCGCCCAGCTGGCCGCTGCGCAGATCAAGGCCGCCGACGGGATCACCTACGACGTCCACGTGGCCGACCACAAGAGCGGGGACGTCCCGACCGCCATCGCCGCGACCCGTCAGCTCATCACCCAGGAGAAGATCAAGATCCTGCAGACGTCGTACGGGGCCCCGAGTGAGGCCATCGTCCCGCAGATCGCCCAGAGCAAGCTGCTGTCCTTCAACGGTGGCGGCTCGAGCCCGGGTCAGGTCGGCAAGGACTTCCTGTGGCAGACCCGCATGATCTTCGGCGACGACCCCTGCCCGGGCGCCTTGGCGTGGGTCGCGAAGCAGTTCCCCGACGCCACGAAGCTGGCGATCGTCGGCACCCAGGAGAACGGGGTCGCCGGTGCGAGCACGATCGGCCCTGCCGCCTGGAAGGCCCTCACCGGCGGCACGGTCGTCGCCAACGAGCAGCACGATGTCGGCGCGACGGACTTCAGCTCGATCGTCGCCCGGATCAAGTCGACCTCACCGGACGCGATCTTGACCTTCAGCTTCGGCGACGACGTCGGCTACCTGGTCAAGCAGATGCGCGAGGCCAACGTGACCGTCCCGATCATCGGCATCGAGTTCACCGAGCAGGCGGCCAAGGTCGCCGGCGCCTCGTACGACACCTACAACTTCGCGACCGACTTCTACGACCCGGCGAACCCCAACCCGTGGAACAAGATCTTCGTCAAGGGCTACCAGGACTCCTACGGCGAGGCACCTGAGTACTACGGCGCGAACTACTACGAAGAGGTCTTCTTCGTGTGGGAGCTGGTCCGTCGCGTGCTCGCGGCGGGTGGCGACGCGACCGACACGACGCAGCTGCAGAACTCCCTGGTGGAGAACCCGACCTTCAAGTCGCTCTACGGCGGTGACGCGAAGTCCACGGGTGAGGTCACCTTCAACCCCGCCGACCACACCATCTCCAAGCCGATGGGCGTGTTCAGCGTGACGAACGGCCAGCCGAAGAAGATCGCCGACATCGTGAAGATCAGCGCCGACGCCGATCCCACGACCGCCCTCGTCTCCTGACCTGACCGACATCGGGGAGTCTCATGGATCTCAATCTGTTCGCCCAACTGACCGTCTCGGGCATCGTCGTCGGGTCGACCTACGCACTGCTCGGTGTGAGCTTCGGAGTCATCTACGCGACGACGAGGATCTTCCACCTGGCACACGCCGTGGCGTACGCCGGTGCCGCGTACGGCGCGGTCTGGGCGTCGGAGGCGCTGGGCCTGCCCTTCGGCCTGGCCCTGCTCTTCGGCCTGGCGACCGGGGTGGTCCTGGGTGTGCTGATCGAGATCGTGTTCTACCGCCCGATGCGGAAGAGGAACGCGACGCTGTTGACCATCTTCTTGGTGTCACTCGGCATCAGCGTCGCGTTCCCCAACCTCCTGCAGATCGTGTTCGGACCTGACAACAAGACGCTCCCTCGGCCGGACAACCCGACCTACGAGCTCGGCTCGGTGACGATCTCGCGCCAGGACGTCATCGCCGTGCTCGTCGCCTGGGCGCTCATCGCCGCCGTCGCAACCTTCATCGTCAAGACCAGGTTCGGCCGGTCCGTGACCGCGATGCGCACCAACCCCACCATGGCTGAGGCGGTCGGCATCGACGGCAACCGCGTCTACACGGTCGTCTTCGTCATCGGCTCCTTCCTCATCGCGGTGGCCGGGCTCCTCTTCACCACACGAGGAGTAGCGACACCGACGATGGGACTCCAACCGACCCTCACCGGCTTCATCGCTGCGTTCCTCGGAGGCATCGGCTCCCAGTGGGGCGCAGCGCTCGGCGGGCTGGCGCTCGGTCTGCTCAGCAGCTGGAGCGCGCTCTACCTCCAGGTCGACTACGGACCTGTCGTCGTCTTCGGTGCCATGTTCCTCGTCCTCCTCATCAGGCCGCAGGGTCTGCTCGGAAAGGCCGCTGCCTGATGAGTTACTACTCGGACATCGCCATCTCCGTCCTGATCCTGATGACTCTGGCGCTGTCGCTCAACCTGCTCCTCGGCTATGCCGGCCGCGTGTCGATGGCGCACGCCGTGTTCTACGGCATCGGCGCGTTCACCGCGGCCCGGCTCACACTGCCGACCGTCGACGAACTCGGTGGCGTCGCGACGGCAGGCCTGCAGACGGGCTACAGCTGGAGCTGGTTCCCCGCCCTTCTCGCAGCGATGGTCGTCGCGTTCCTGGCGGCGCTGCTGATCTCCATCCCCGCCGTACGACTGGTCCGCGGCGAGTACCTCATCCTGCTGACCCTGGCCTTCCAGCTCGTGGCCAATCAGCTCATGGGCGTCCTCGACAACGTCACTGGTGGGCCCTACGGACTGTCGGGGATCCCGCCCATCACCATCGGCGGAACGGTCTTCTTCGAGCCGGAGAAGTTCATCTGGATCATGCTCATCGCCACGGTCTTCGCCTTCGCCGCCTGTTGGGCGTTGGGGGAGTCGCCGTTCGGCCGGCTGCTGAAGGGCATCCGCGAGCACGAGTCCGCGGTGGCAAGCGTCGGCAAGAACCCGGTCTTCCCCGAACTCCTCGCCTTCAGCATCAGCGCCGCGATCGCGGGAGGGGTGGGAGCGCTGTCGGCCTTCTACTACGGCTCCGTGGTGCCGAGCAACTTCAACCTGAACCTCTCGATCCTGATCGTCGCGGTCGTCGTGCTGGGTGGCGTCGGCAACCTGTGGGGCACCGTCATCGGAGCCATCGTGCTGGGCTCGCTCGAGCCCTTCCTGCGTCAGTTCGTCGGCGACTCCGCGATCCCGTGGCAGGCCGTCATCTACGGTGCTGCGTTGGTCGTGATGATGCGGCTGAGGCCTGCGGGCATCCTGCCCGAAGGCGTCGGCTTCGGCCGACTGCTCGGCCGCGGCGGCGGCAAGCCTCCGAAGGTCATCCCGACCGAGGAGGAGGCGCTCGGACGGTTGCGGCACGTCGAGTCGCGAGACTCGGGCCCGGATTCAGTTCCGATCGTCGAGGTCTTCGACCTGCAGAAGAGCTTCGGTGGGCTCAAGGCGGTGAACGGAGCGACCTTCACGCTCGAGCGCGGCCAGGTCACCGCTCTGATCGGTCCCAACGGGGCAGGCAAGACGACGATCTTCAACATGATGTGCGGCGGCCTGCGGGCCGACTCGGGTCGTGTGCATCTGCGCGGTGTCGAGGTGACGGGCAAGCCGGCGTACGACCTGGCCCAGCGGGGCCTGGCGCGGTCCTTCCAGGACGTGCGGGTCTGTCAGCAGCTGACCGCATGGGACAACGTCGCCATGGGCGTCCAGGGGCAGGCCGGGGAGAAGTTCCTCCGACTGGTGTTCACACCCTTGGCGGTACGACGCAACGAGCGCCTCGTCCGGCAGAAGGCTCTGGACTGCATGGCACTCCTCGGCATCGCGGACCGGGCCAACGTCCGAGTCAGTGAGCTTTCCTACGGGGACCAGAAGCTGGTGGCGATCGCTCGGCTTCTTGCCACCGACTGCGACGTCCTGCTGCTCGACGAACCCACCAGCGGCGTCGACCCGGCAAGCGTGGAGAAGGTGATCAGCGGCATCGGACGGCTCCGCGACCTGGGCCACACGGTGTGCCTGGTCGAGCACAGCGTCCATTTCGTCCAGCGGCTCGCCGATCGCGCCGTCTTCCTGGACCAAGGCACCGTCATCGCCGAGGGCACCGTCGACGAGCTGATGGGCCGTCGTGAACTCGCCGAGCTCTACTTCGGGACGTGAGGACCATGTTGCAGACACCGACAGACCCCCAGACCACTACCTCACTACTCACGGCAACCGGCATCACGGCCGGCTACGGCAAGCAGCGAGTGCTCTCCGACGTGAGCCTGCACGTTGCCGCCGGCGAGGTCGTCGGCGTGCTCGGCCACAACGGTGCCGGCAAGACGACGCTTCTCAAGACCCTGATCCGGATGGTTCCTCTCACGAGTGGTGAGATCGAGTTCCAGGGCCGATCGGTCAGCCGCACGAGCAGCGTCAAGATGGTGCGCCAGGGAATGTCCATCACCCCCGCGACGACACCGATCTTCCGCGATCTCAAGGTCAGTCAGAACCTCGAGCTGGGTGCCTCAGGTGTCACCGACCGCACCGAGGTACGACGGCGGATGGATGAGGTCTTCGAGATCTTCCCGATCCTCGGCGACCGTCGGGAGAGCATCGCCGGAAGGTTCTCCGGCGGCCAGCAGCGGCAGCTCTCTCTGGGTATCGCGCTGATGGCGCACCCCAAGCTGATGCTGCTCGACGAGCCGTCGCTCGGTATCTCGCCTGCGGTCGTCGAGACGACGTTCAAGATCATCAAGGACCTGGCTCGCGAGCGCGACATGAGCGTGCTGATCGTCGAGCAGAACGTCAAGGCGATCACGTCGATCGTGGACCGGGTCTACGTCCTGCGCAACGGTGCAATCGTGCTCGAGGAGACCGGGGCCGAGGCTCAGCAGCGTGAGATCTGGTGGGACCTCTTCTGATGCGCCCCCATGTCGTGGTGGGCGCGGGCGTGGTCGGACTGTCGGTCGCCCGGTCCCTGCAGCGCGCCGAACCGGCACGCCCGGTGATCGTGCTTGAGAAGGAGTCCGGCCCCGCCGCTCACCAGACGGGGCACAACTCCGGTGTCATCCACTCAGGGCTGTATTACAAGCCGGGTTCGCTCAAGGCCCGGCTGGCGGTCTCCGGGGCGGCGTCGCTCAAGGCGTACTGCGTCGAGAAGGGCGTCGACTTCGACGTCCCCGGAAAGCTCGTCGTCGCCACGAGCCGCCGCGAGCTCGACCAGCTCGATCGGCTGCTCGAGCTCGGACGCCGCAACGGGGTCCCTGCCCGCCGGGTCAGCGCAGAGGAGATCACCGAGCGCGAGCCCCATCTGCGAGTGCTGGCCGCGATCGAGGTCGCCTCCACGGGCCGAGTCGACTACCGCGACGTCGCGGCTGCCCTGGCGCGCGACGTGGTCGACGGCGGGGGAGAGGTGCGCACCGGCGTGAGCGTCAGGTCGGTGACCACCGTCGGCACGACCGCACGCGTCCACCTGGTGGACGACGATCTCGAAGCGGAGCGGGTGGCGGTCTGCGCCGGCCTCCACAGCGACCGGATCGCTCGGGCGTCAGGGTTGGATCCGCAGATCCGCATCCTGCCCTTCAGAGGCGAGTACAGCGAGCTGATCCCGGACCGGGCCTTCCTGGTCAGCGGTCTGGTCTATCCCGTCCCGGACCCGGACCTCCCGTTCCTCGGTGTCCACCTCACCCGTGGCATCGACGGCACCGTGCACATCGGTCCCAACGCGGTACCGGCGCTGGCGCGCGAGGGCTACTCGTGGTCGGACGTCGTGCCGCGCGATGTCTGGGAGTCGCTGTCGTTCCCCGGGTCGTGGCGCCTGGCCCGCAAGTACGGGCCGACCGGTGCCCGGGAGATCATCCGATCGATCACGGGCAGGGCCCTCGTCAAGGCAGCGCAGCCCATGTTGCCTGAGCTCCGCGTCGACGACGTGCGCAAGTCGGGCTCCGGGGTCCGCGCCCAGGCCGTGACCCGCACCGGCGACCTCGTCGATGACTTCCTCTTCCTCCGTGCCGGGGCCGTGCTGCATGTCCTGAACGCGCCCTCGCCCGCCGCGACCGCGTGTCTTCCCATCGGCGAGCACATCGCTCACGAGCTCACCGCGTGACCCGGTGACCCCGCCTTCGACGTCAGGAGACCGACCCATGCCCCCACCGACCGGTGCCGCCCGCGGACTCACGTCGTACGGCGACGCGGGGTTCAGCCGCTTCCTGCGCGGGGTCTTCCTCTCGGGTGCTGGCTTCGACCGCGAGGAGCTCGACAAACCGATCATCGGCATCGCTGATCTGAGATCCGACTACAACCCCTGCCACCGCGACGTGCCCGCGATCGTCGAACACGTCAAACGGGGAGTGCTCGAAGCCGGCGGGCTCCCCATGGTGTTCCCGACGATGAGCCTCGGCGAGCTGCTCCTCTCACCCACCTCCATGTTGTTGCGCAACCTGCTCGCGATGGAGACCGAGGAGCTCATCCGCGCGCAGCCCATGGACGCCGCCGTACTGATCGGCGGCTGCGACAAGACAGTCCCCGCTCAGCTGATGGCCGCCGCCTCGAGCGAGGTCCCGGTCATCGTGGAGGTCACCGGGCCGATGCTCACCAACACCTTCGAGGGTGAACGCGTCGGGGCCTGCACCGACTGCCGCCGACTCTGGGCGAAGCATCGCGCGGGTGACCTCGACACCGCGCAGATCCAGAACGCGGAGGGGGCGCTCGCCACCACGTCCGGGACCTGCATGGTCATGGGCACCGCCTCCACCATGGCCACCATGGCCGAGACCCTCGGCATGATGCTCCCCGGCGGCGCGACCCCCCCGTCACCGACCGGCGACCGACTGAGGCACGCGCTGCAGACGGGGCGACGAGCCGTGGAGCTGGCTCGTGACCCGCTCCTACCCTCCCAGATCCTGACCGTTGACGCCTTCCACAACGCCCTGCGGGTGCTGTCGGCCATCGGCGGGTCGACGAACGCCGTCGTCCACCTGTTGGCCATCGCGCGCAGAGCCGGGGTCGACCTCGCGCTGCCGGACTTCGACGTCGCGTCCCGCGAGACACCGCTGCTGCTGGACCTCAAGCCGTCCGGCACGGGCTACATGGAGGACTTCCACCGGGCCGGCGGCGTCCCGGTGCTCCTCAAGGAGCTCGAAGGGATGCTCCGGCTCGACCATGTCGGCGTGTCGGGGACGTCGCTCCGGTCCCTGCTCGCGGACCAGGGCAGGCCGGCTCGGTGGCAGACCACGATCCGCCCCACCTCGGCTCCGCTGCGGCCCAGCGGAGCCTTGGCAGTGCTCACCGGCTCGCTGGCACCCGACGGGGCGGTCATCAAGGTGTCAGCCGCGACCGAGGCCCTGCTGGCGCACACCGGCCCTGCTGTGGTGTTCGAGTCTCCCGAGGACGCAGCGCTCCGCCTGGACGACCCGAGCCTCGAGATCACCGCCGACTCCGTCCTGGTCCTGCGCAATGCCGGGCCGGTGGCGGCCGGGATGCCGGAGGCCGGGTCCCTGCCCATCCCGAGGCGGCTCGCCGAGGCCGGTGTCACCGACATGGTCCGGGTCTCCGACGCGCGGATGAGCGGGACGTCGTACGGCACGGTCGTGCTGCACTGCTCGCCGGAGAGCGCTGTGGGTGGGCCGTTGGGACTGGTGAGGAACGGCGACCTCATCCGTCTCGACGTCCCGAGCCGATCCATCGACCTGCTCGTCGACGAGGCCGAGCTCGACCGCCGCCGTCAGGACTTCCAGCCGTCGCCGGCACCACGCCGCGGCTGGCACCGGCTCTACGCCACCACCGTCCTGCAGGCCCATCTCGGTGCCGATCTGGACTTCTTGTCGCCTGCGCCCGGGCTGACCGCCGATGCCTGAGCCCAGCCCGTACGTCGTGCCCTCGATCTCTCTCGACTCGCTCGTCTCGCGCGAGATCCCGAGCCCGCGGCTGCACCTCGTCCGCCGTGTCGCCGGGCCGCCTGCCGTGCCCATCGACGTGCACGAGTCGGTAGCGCGGGCGCTTGCTCCGGCAGTGGAGAAGATCCAGCGCGGAGACTCGGTGGCTGTGGGGGTCGGCAGTCGCGGTATCGCTCGCATCGCCGAACTGGTCGACGCGGTGCTCGAGGTCCTGACGTCGGCCGGTGCCCGACCCTTCATCGTGCCCGCCATGGGCTCCCACGGCGGAGCATCGCCGGCCGGACAGCTTGCTGTGCTGGCCGATCTCGGTATCACCGAGGCCTCGACCGGCGTCCCGATCCGGGCCGGTATGGAGACCCGGATCGTGGGCGAGGTGGACGGCTTGGAGGTGCACTGCGCCGAGGCCGTGTTCGACGCAGACCACGTCCTGGTGGTCAACCGGCTGAAGAGCCATACCTCGTTCTCCGGCAAGGTCGAGAGCGGCGTGGCCAAGATGGTCGCCATCGGTCTCGGCAAGCAGCGCGGCGCCGAGATCCTCCACCAGTTGGGGCCGCTCCACCTCGAGGCGCGGATTGTCGCGGCCTGCTCGCTGATCACGTCGTCGTTGCCGGTCCTCGGTGGTCTGGCCGTCATCGAGAACCGCAGCAAGGGAATCGACGCCATCGACTTCCTGGCGGCCGACGACATCGGCGGCCCGCGCGAGGCGACCCTGCTCGATACGGCCCGTGCACACGAGGGCCGGCTGCCCTTCGACCAGATCGACGTCCTGATCGTGGACACGATGGGCAAGGAGATCTCCGGGACCGGCATGGACACCAACGTCCTCGGACGACGGATGGTGCGCGGCAGCCCGGAGCCCCCTGGCGTCACGATCACCAACGTGGTCGTGCTCCATGTCAGCGAGGGGTCGGAGGGCAACGCGGTCGGCCTCGGTCTCGCCGACTTCGCACCCGTCGCGGCGCTCGACCAGGTCGACCTGCGAGCGACGTACGCCAACGCTCTGACTGCTGGTCTCCAAGGGGTTCAGCGGGCGCAGATTCCGATCGTCCTGGCGACCGACCGAGACGCCGTCCACGCTGCCCTGCTGACCGCTGGACTACCTGACCTGCGCACTGCGCGCGTGGCTCGGATCCGCAGCACCCTCGCGCTCGACGAGCTGATGGTGACCGCGAACCTGGTCGAGACCCCTGGGCTGGAGCCCGTGGATGCGGAGCGCGAGGCCGACCTCTTCGACCCTGCCGGCAACATCCGGCCCTGGCCGAGCACCGCCCCATCCAGTAGGAAGTCCACGCGATGACCATCGCCTGTATCGACGCCACAGCTGTTCGCGTGCCCGTGGCGCGACCGACGCGCATCTCGACGAGAGTCCTCGACAAGCGCGACTACGTGCTCGTCCGGGTGAGGCGCGCTGACCTCGATGTCGAGGGCATCGGCTACGTCTACGCCGGGACCAGCGGCGGAGCAGTGGTCGCCCAGGCCATCAACACGATGATCGCCCCGCTTCTGGTCGGACGCAGCGCCGACGACATCGTCGGTGCCTGGGACGCGATGTACCAGGAGACGCTCCTGCACGGTCGGAGAGGCGCCCTGCTCCGCGCCATCTCTGCGGTCGACATCGCTCTCTGGGACCTAGCCGCCAAGAAGGCCGGGGCGCCGCTCGCCGTGGTCCTCGGCGGCGGGCTCGAACCGGTCCCGGCGTACGCCTCGGGCGGGTACTACGTGGCCGAGGACGGGCCGTGGCCAGAAGCGGTGGCCGCTGAGATCAGCATGAACGTCGCCCACGGGTTCACCGACCACAAGATCAAGGTCGGTGGGCTGTCCATCCGCGAGGACGCGCAGCGGGTCGCGGCTGCCATCGCGACGATGGATGGCGTCGGTCGTCTGGCGCTCGACGCGAACAACGCCTATGGCTCGGACACCGTGGCGCGTGAAGCACTGCGTGCCTTCGAGAAGGCGGCCGGAGATCACGGGCTCTGGTGGTTCGAGGAGCCGCTCTCGCCTGATGACCTTCGAGGTCATGCGCGTCTCCGAGCGAGATCCGACACGCCGATTGCGACGGGAGAGATCGCTGCCGGGCGCTGGGAGTTCCGAGACCTGATCGAATTGGGGGCCGCAGACATCCTGCAGCCGGATGCGGGAGTCCTGGGAGGCGTCACCGAGTACCTGCGGGTGGCGGCCGCGGCCGCTACCTTTGGCCTCCCGGTCGCACCGCACTGGCACGCGAATCTCCATGCTCATCTAGCGGCCGCAAGCACCAACTGCCTGACCGTCGAGCACTTCATCGTCGAGAAAGACATCTACAACTTCGAACTCCTTCTTCAACCCGAGAGCAGAATGAGGTTCGACAATGGTCACGTGGTGATCCCCGATGTCCCAGGAATCGGGATCGTCCTGGCCGAAGAGACGGTCGCCCGATACTCCGTTTAGAGTAGGAACGCCATGGCAATCGATCCGCAACCCGACCATCGGGGTCCGGGGACGGACAGTGGCGTCGCCTCCGTGAAGCGGGCGTTGCACCTCATGGAGGCGCTCCTCGAGGGGCCCGTCGGAGCCACTGCCCTAGCCGCGCAGCTCAATGTCAGCAAGGCGACCGCATTCCGCCTTGCTCGGACGCTGCAGGGCGAGGGGTACGTCGTCCAGCTCGAGGACAGCCGCTACACCCTCGGTCCTCGCTGCCTGATGCTCGCGGCCTGGGCGTTCGGTCGCATCGACATCCGCCGTGAGCTTCGCTGGGCAGAAGAGGAGCTCCACGAGCGCACGGGGGAGACCGCGTTCCTGACCGTGCTCGCCGGACGTGAGTGTGTCTGCATCGACTCCATCCCGTCCAAGCGCACCTCGGTCGTCTCGCCGACGACCGTCGGCGAGGTCTGGCCTGTCCACGCATGCGCGACCGGCCTGGCCTTCATGGCTGCGGACGCGCCGTTCATGGATCTCTACCTCGAACAAGACCTCGATGCCGCGACCGAGCACACGATCACCGATCCCGACCAACTGCGGGAGATGGCCCGAGTCGTGCGTGACCAGGGGTACGCGGTCAACCACTCGTGGTGGCGGGAAGGCGTCTTCGCGATCAGCTCGGTTGTCTACGACGCGACCGGTCGGGCGATCGCCGCACTGGGTCTGATGATGCCCGAGGCGCGCCGTGATGACGACGAAGACGCCCTCGGCGAGCTGATGGCTGATGTCGCCGCACGCGCCAGCGCACGGCTCGGCTTTCGCGGCCCCGGCACGCCTGCCGCCCCCGTCCAGCTCGGACGCTGAGCGACTGAGGCACCACACCGGCGCACGGAGGCGGCGTCCGGGCGGTCGGTGACGTCCACGTGACGTGGCGCGAGAAGATCCTTGTTTCTTTTTCGTGGGGGTGGTTGCGTCAGGCGAAACATCAGCGTAACGTCGGGCGTGCGTGGTGGACGTCACATGCAGGCATGGTGACGCAGTGCGCCGGCCGACTGGTCGACTCAATTGTTGGGGTGGCGCCTTGCGCCTCGAGCCTGAAAGCGAAGTGCCAGTGACGATCAACCAGAGCCTGGACCTGCCCGATGTCGCCGACGTACTCGTCGTGGGGGCCGGGGCCTCCGGCTCCGTTGCCGTGAAGGCTCTCGCCGAGAGCGGCTTCTCGGTCGTCTGCCTCGAGCAGGGCGACTGGACCCCGCCGAGTGCCTTCGCCGGGGACAAGCCCGAGTGGGAGCTGGTCAAGCAGAAGCAATGGCACCCCAACCCGAACGTGCGGGCGGGTGCCGCCGATTATCCGGTCGACACGAGCGAATCGGATGTCAACCCGCTCATGTACTCCGGCGTCGGGGGCAGCACGATCCTCTACGCGGCGCACTGGACGCGCTTCCTGCCCTCTGACTTCCGGGTCCGCACCATGGACGGGATCGCCGACGACTGGCCCTTCGACTACGCCGAGCTGCAGCCCTTCTACGAGCGGATGGACCGCGAGATGGGTGTCTCCGGCCTCGGTGACAACCCGGCGTACCCCGAGGGCGAGGGATACCCGCTGCCGCCACTGCCGATCGGCAAGATCGGCCGCAAGGCCGCCGAGGGCATGGACAAGCTGGGCTGGCACTGGTGGCCCGGTGCCAACTCGATCCCCTCAAGGGAGTACCGCCACCGGCCAAGCTGTTTGCGCTACGGGACCTGCCTCACAGGTTGCCCCGCTGGCGCCAAGGCCAGCACCGACATCACGCACTGGCACGCTGCGCTCGAGGCCGGCGCCCGCCTGGTGACGGGTGCGCGGGTCCGCGAGATCACCGTCGACGACAGAGGTCTGGCCAGCGGCGCCCTCTACATCGACCGCAACGGCACCGAGCGTCGCCAGAAAGCAGCCGTCGTCATCGTCGCCGGCAACGGGATCGGCACGCCGCGGCTCCTCCAGCTCTCGACCTCGAACTTGTTCCCGGACGGGCTGGCCAACAGCTCGGGGCTGGTCGGCAAGAACCTGATGATGCACCCCTACGGGGCCGTCGTCGGGACCTACGACGAGCCGCTGGACAGCTGGCTCGGTCCAGCCGGGCAGTCGATCGAGTCGATGCAGTTCTACGAGACCGACACCTCGCGCGGGTTCGTGCGCGGCGCCAAGTGGAACGTCATGCCTTCGGGCGGTCCGCTGGGCATGCGCGTCGGGTACGGCGGCGGCCCGATCGACGAGTCCTGGGGCGTCAACTTCCACCGCAACGTGAAGGCCACCCTCGGGCGCTCCTTCGAGTGGGGGATCATCGCCGAGGACCTCCCCGACGAGAGCAACCGAGTCGTCCTCGACCCGACACTGGTCGACGGAGACGGGATCGCCGCCCCCAAGCTCATCTACAAGAGCTCGGAGAACACCAGCAAGCTCATCGACTTCCACGTCGACCGGGCCCGCGAGGCACATGAGGCGGCCGGCGCTGTTTCGACCTCGGAGACCCGCCTGATGCGCGACTGTGGCTGGCACCTGCTCGGCACCGCGCGGATGGGCAACGACCCAGCCACCTCGGTCATCGACCAGTGGGGCCGTGCACACGACGTCCCGAACCTCTTCGTCATCGACGGCAGTGCCTTCGTGACGTCGTCGGGCGTCAACCCGACCGCCACGATCATGGCGCTCGCCCTGCGCTCGGTCGAACACCTGATCGCCACCCGTCGGGACCAGCTCGTCTCGTCGTCTTCCGCTCGCTAAGGAGCCCCGAATGCTGTCAGACGCAGAACGCCAGCGGTTCGCCGCGATCGCCGACGTGCTGATTCCGGAGGCCGAGGGGATGCCCTCGGCGAGCCAGGCCGACGTCCCGACCACGTGGCTCGACGTAGCCCTGACCCATCGCCCCGACCTGACCGCGGGTCTGCTGCAGGCCCTTACTGTCGCAGGTGACCTGCCGCCGGCCGAGGCCATCGACCTGCTCAACACCGACCACATCCCGGCGTTCGAGGCGCTCGGCACGTTGCTCGCGGGCGCCTACTACATGAACCCCGAGATCAAGAGGCTGATCGGCTACCCCGGTCAGGTGGCGACTCCTCCCAAGGACGACACGGACACCTACTTCGACCTGCTTGAGAACGTCCTGGAACGAGGGCAGGTCTACCGCGACGCGCCCGCTGAGGCCTCATCGTGACGGGCGAGAACTTCCCGCATCCGTCGCGAGCCGGCCACTACGGGATCCGTTTCACGCCCGAGCTCCTGGCCTACCTGGCTGCGGTCGCCGGAGCGCTCGTTCCGGGCTCCGACGACTACCCGTCGGGTCGCCAGGCGCAGGTGAACACGTTCATCCAGGACCGGTCGAGTGCCCAGGACCAGGTGTTCCTCGAGAGGCTGATGGTCCGCTGGCCGGCCGACTCGGACCCCGAGGCGACCCTCGCGCTCCAGGCGATGGAGGAGGGCGATCCGTCCTCGTTCGCCTATCTCCGGGAGCTGGTCTTCCACGGGTACTACTCGTCCCACCGGGTCCTGGCCGCGATGGCCGATCGCGGTTACGCCTACCACGGTGCACCGCAACCACTCGGCTACAAGATCACGGACGTGATGGCCGTGCCGACGAAGTCGCGTGGGTCCTACATCCCGACCTCAGACGTTTGTCATGTCTCGCACTGACTCACCCGACGTCATTGTCGTCGGCGCCGGCATGGCGGGTGCCGCGATCAGCTATGTCCTTGCCCGGGCCGGGGCTCGGGTCGTCTGCCTCGAGCAGGGTCCGATGATCCGTCCGGTCGACCACCCGACTTTCGGGGACGACTGGGAGTTCTCGATGCGGCGCGACTGGGCGTTCACGCCCAATCAGCGCGACATGCCGTACGACTTCCCGGTCGCCACGAACGGCACGTTCGTCCCGTACCTGTACAACGCCGTGGGAGGGAGCACCAACCACTACTCCGGCTTCTGGCACCGGCTGAAGCCGGTGGACTTCCTCAAGGGAACCGAGCACGGCCTCGAGAGCACCATCGACTGGCCGATCAGCTACGAGGACCTCGCGCCGTACTACGACCAGAACGATCTGGACGTCGGTATCTCCGGGCTCCCGGGAGACCCGGCGTACCCTCCGCGGCCGGGCGCCGAGCGCCAGCCCATCCCGAAGCACGGGGAGTACTACAACCTGCTCGCCGCCGCTCTGGAGAAGCTCGATCTGCACTGGTGGCCGGCAGACAACGCCATCCTGACCGAGGATCGCGGCGACCGTCTGGCCTGCAACTCGTGCGGGCAGTGCAACGTCGGTTGCCCACGAGGATCACTCGGCACGGCCACCCAGGCCTATATCAAGCCGGCCCTGGCCCATGGCCTCGATCTCCGAGCTCTGTCGCGGGTCACCGACATCACGACCGACAAGTCCGGAGCAGTCGACGGCGTCGTCTACGAGGATCTGATTACCGGATCCAGCCATCGCCTGACCGCGCCCCTGGTGGTCGTGGCGTGCAACGGCATCGGGACCCCACGCACGCTGCTTCTCTCGACATCGGCGCACCAGCCGAACGGCCTCGGCAACAATCACGACCAGGTTGGTCGCCACTTCATGACGCACGGCTATCGCTTGGCCGACATGTGGTTCGACCAGCCGACCGGCCACTGGAAGGGACCGTTCGGCGCCGGTCCCTACTGCCAGGAGTGGTACGACACCGACACCTCCCGCGGCTTCGTCAACGGCATCACGATCACGTTCGGTGGTGCCTGGGGGCCTGCCTTCAGCTCGCTCGGTGGCACGACCGGACAACGCCCGGCCCCCTGGGGCGAGGGGCACCACCAGGAGTTCGAGGAACGCTTCGACCGCCACGTCTTCTGCGCGATCCAGGCGGACGACCTGCCGGTGGCCACGAACCGGGTCACTCTCGACCACTCGGTCCTCGACTCGAGCGGACTGCCCTCGGCGAAGGTCAACTACGACCTGCATCCGAACACCCGAAGCCTCCTCGAGTTCGGCAGCGATCGGCTCCAGGAGATCGCCCGTGCAGCCGGCGCCGTCGGCCTGGACCTCCAGCCGATGGATGAGACGTTCTGCCAGCCCGGGTGGCACCTCATGGGGACGGCGCGCATGAGCAGCCGCCCCGAGGACGGCGTCACGGACCCGTGGAACCGCGTATGGGACACCCCCGGCCTCGTGGTGTGCGACGGCAGCTCCATGGTCACCGGCGGCGCGGGCAACCCGACCTCGACCATCGGTGCCCTGGCTCTACGGTGCGCCGAGCAGCTCGTCGCCACGATGGGCGCTCGAGTCGAGGCCGAACGGGTCGACTGACCGGTGGCCGTTCGGCGCCGTCGTCATCGTCGAGGAGAGCCGTCGTCTCGGCCTTGAAGGTGCGCCGCGCGCGCCCGCTCCGCGCGCGATTTGGTCGGCGATGAAGCATGCCACGCTCACGTCGTCGCCTCCTTGACCCACAGGACCACGGATCGCTTGAGGACATCACGCTCCTTATCCGGAGCTCGGCGTTCTCCGCACGGTGCCTGTCGCGATTGCGCTCGTGCTCGTCCGACCTCTGAGCCGGAGGCTTCAGGTTCAACTCCTGCCCGCTGTGGAATCCGGTCCCTCAGTACCGAAGGGCGGTCTTCCACCGGGTCTCATGGCAGCTACCAAGACCCGCGCGTGGACGACACCCGTGGGCACGGACCGGACCGGTGCTAGTGTCCTCTCATCCACACGGGAGCCCGATGCATCGGGCTGAGATGGGGCTGATGCCGCCCCGACCGTCGAACCTGCTCCGGATCATGCCGGCGAAGGAAGTGAGATCGACGTGTTGCCTCGGTTCCACCTGATCACCGATTTCGAAACCCTCGATCGGGACGCGTTGACGCACCTGCTCGCCGTCGTCGGCGAGGGCCCCGTCGGCACACCGCGCGTCGACGCGATCCAGATCCGCGCGAAGCAGGCCAGCGACCGCGAGGTCGTCGCCTGGACGCGTGAGCTGCTGGCCGAGCTCGCGCCACGGGGGACGCGGGTGATCGTGAACGACCGCCTCGACCTCGCCCTCGCCGCCGGGGCGCACGGAGTGCATCTCGGCCGGAACGACCTGTCCGTGGCCGACGCGCGGGCGCTCGCCCCGGCGGGCTTCCTGGTCGGTGCCACCTGCCGGGGTCCGCAGCACGCGATCGCCGCGCGGGCTGTGGGCGCCGACTACGCCGGGGTAGGTCCGGTGCACGCCACCTCGACCAAGGACGGGCTGCCTGACCCCCTCGGACTCGAGGTGCTCGCCGCGACCGCGCGGGAGATCCCGGCGATCGCGATCGGCGGGATCACCGCCGCTCGGGTGCGCGACGTCATGACCGCCGGTGCCCATGGCGTCGCCGTGGTCGCCGCCGTCTGGAAGGACCCCGACCCACCCGGCGCGGCCCGGGAGATCGCTGAGCTCGTCCACACGTCGTGAGCGCGGCGACGCGCGGGCTCAGGGTGGTGGTCGTCGGTGGCGGGGTGATCGGGCTGGCCTGCGCCGACGAGTTGGTCCGGGCCGGGCACGACGTGACCGTCTGCGACCCGAGACCCGCCTGCGGATCGACGTACGCGGCCGCGGGGATGCTCGCGCCCGGTGGCGAGGCGTGGTTCGGCGAGGAGGCCCTGCTGCGTCTGGGGATCGACTCGCTCGAGAGGTGGCCGGCCTTCGCGGCCTCGCTGGAGCAACGGTCGGGGCACCACCTCGACCTGCGCTCGACCGGCACCATGCTCGTCGCCGCCGACCGCGACGACCTCGCCGAGGTGCATCGTGCCTGCCGACTGCTGAACGCCAGCGGGGTGCGTGTGGAGGAGCTCGACGGGCGCACCCTGCGAGCGGCTGAGCCGGTGATCTCGGGGCGCGTCGTCGGCGGGGCGGTGCTGCCCGACGACCGCCACGTCAATCCGCGGCGGGTCACCGACGCGCTGCTCGCGGTGCTGGGTGACCGCGTGGTTCGTGCTCGGGCGACACCCGAGTCGGACGGCGTGGTCCTGGACGGCGGCTCCCATCTGCGAGCGGACGTGGTGGTGCTCGCCACCGGCGCGACCGGGATTCCGCACGTGCGCCCGGTGCGCGGCGAGGTCGTCCGGGTGCGTTGCAGGCAGGCGCCGATCCGGGTGCTGCGGGCGCGCGTCCACGGCGAGCGGGTCTACGTCGTGCCGCGCGCGCACGGCGAGCTGCTGATCGGTGCGACCGAGGAGGAGCACCCGGTCGGCGAGGGTGACCCGTTGCCGACCCTCGGCGCGGTGGGCCGGCTGGTCGAGACCGCCCGCGCCCTGGTGCCCGGACTCGCCACCGCCGAGCTTCTGGAGGTGGTCGCCCGGGACCGACCCGGGAGCCCCGACAACGGTCCGCTGCTCGGACCGGTGTCAGGCACGGGAAGCGCCCGGCTGCTGATCGCCGGTGGATTTCACCGGGGCGGCGTCCTGCTTGCGCCGATCACCGCGGCGACGGTGCGCGCCCACGTCGACGGCCTCCGGGTGCCGCCGGCGACGCAGGCATTCGACCCCAACCGTTTCGACAGCCACACAGCCAGAGACAGCGACACGGACAGGAATGAGGAACCATGCGCCTGAGCGTGAACGGACGACCGCACGAGCTGCCCGATGGCATCGCGCTGACCGGCCTGCTGGAGACGGTGGCCCCCGACCCCCGCGGCGTCGCCGTCGCCCTGAACGGCAGCGTCGTGCGCGCCGCCGAGTGGCCGGCCACCCCACTGCGCGAGGGTGACATGGTCGAGGTCGTCACCGCCCACCAGGGCGGGTGAGCGGCGTGGAGATGCTCGAGGTCGCGGGCGTGCAGCTTGCCCCCATGTGGCTGGGCACTGGTGGACTGACGAGCCTGGAGACCGTGCGCCGAGTGGTCGATGCGGCGCGCCCCGGTCTGGTGACGGTCTCGGTCCGGCGTACCTCCGACACCGGGACGGGCAGCCTGCTGGCCACCCTGCGCGAGCTCGGCATCCGGGTGCTGCCCAACACCGCCGGCTGCCTCGGCGCCCAGGAGGCGGTGTTGACCGCCGAGCTCGCCCGGGAGGCGCTCGGCACCGACTGGGTCAAGCTCGAGGTGATCGGCGACGAGCTCAGCCTGCTGCCCGACGTCCTCGAGCTGGTCGAGGCCGCGGAGACGTTGGTGGCTCGCGGCTTCACGGTGCTGCCGTACACGACCGGAGACCCGGTCGTCGCCCGCCGGCTGGTCGACGTCGGCTGTGCCGCGGTGATGCCGCTGGGTTCCCCGATCGGCTCGGGACGGGGGATCGCTGACCCGCACACGATCGAGGCGGTGCGGGCGGCGGTGGACGTGCCGGTCGTCCTGGACGCGGGGATCGGCACCGCCAGCGAAGCGGCGCACGCGATGGAGCTCGGCTGCGACGCGGTGCTCGTGGCGACGGCGGTCACCCGCGCCGAGGACCCCGTCGCGATGGCGCGCGCGATGAGGCTGGCCGTCGAGTCGGGTGGGCTCGCCCGCCGGGCAGGGCGGATCCCGCGCCGGGAGATGGCGCGGGCATCGAGCCCGATGCGTGGGCGGGTGGGGCGGTGATGGTGCCGAGGCTGCTCCTGCTCACCGACCGCGGGCAGCTGCTCCCGGGACGTGGCCTGATCGAGACGGTCGCATCATGTGCGGGCGCCGGCGCGACGACCGTCGTGCTGCGCGAGCTCGACCTGGACGAGCCGGCGCGCGCCGCCCTCGCGGACGAGCTGGGGGCTCACGTGCAGGTCATCTCGGCGCGCACGATCCTGCCCGGTGTGGCCGGACTGCATCTTGCTGCCCACCAGGCCGCCCCGGCACCGGCGGGGCTGCCGCACGGCCGCTCCTGCCACGACGAGGCCGAGGTCGCGCGGGCCGCCGCGGAGGGTGCGGCCTACGTGACGATCTCGCCGGTCGCGTCCACGGCCTCCAAGCCGGGCTACGGTCCGGCGCTCGGAGCCGGGGGAGTACGCCGGGCCGTCGAGGCTGCCGACGGCCTGCCGGTGCTAGCGCTCGGCGGCGTCTCTGCTGAGGCAGCGGCCTACCTGCGCTCGGCCGGGGCGCACGGCGTCGCGGTGATGGGTGTCGTGATGCGAGCCAACGACCCGGCCGCGGTCGTCTCCACGCTGCTGGCCGAGCTGGGGGAGCAGTGATGGCCACTCCGCTCGTCGTGCTCAGCGTCGCCGGCACCGACTCCGGCGGCGCCGCCGGTCTCGCCGCCGACCTGGCCACCTTCGCCGCGCTCGGCGTCCACGGCACCTGTGCGGTCACGGCCGTCACGGCGCAGGACACCACCGGCGTTCACCGGGTGACCCCGATCGACGCCGACGACGTGCGTGCCCAGATCCGGTCCGTGCTCGACGACCTTCCCGTGGCTGCCGCGAAGACCGGGATGCTCGGCTGCGCCGAAGTCGCCCACGTCGTCGCCGACCTGCTCGCCGGATCCCTTCCGCTCGTGGTCGACCCGGTGCTCGTCGCGACCAGCGGCGCCGTCCTGGGTGACGCGGCACTCGTCAGGGCGTATCGCGAGGTGCTGCTGCCACGCGCAGACGTCGTCACTCCCAACGGCGACGAGGCAGCGGCGCTGACCGGGCTGCCACGAGACACCGATCCCGAGGCACTTGCGCTCGCGGTGCACGCTCTCGGGCCGGCCGTGGTGCTGACGGGCGGCGAACCCGGTGGCGTACCGGGTAGCGGACCCGGCAGTGGCACCTGCCGCGACCTGGTCGTCCGGGACGGAGTCGTCACCGTACTCGAGCATCCAGCCGTCGAGACGACCAACGACCATGGCACCGGCTGCACCTACAGCGCGACCCTCGCCGTCCACCTCGCCCGGGGCCTCGACCTCGAGGCCGCTGCCCGGCACGCGCAGGCCTTCGTGGCCGAGGCGCTCGCAGTCTCTGCTCCCTGGGTGCTCGGCCACGGTCGTGGGCCGGTCGCTCACGTCTTCACCCAACCCCACAAGGAGAACTGATGCACATCCACCCCTCGCACAGCACCGTCCACCGCAACGGATCGCGCGACGACGTCGCCGTGCCGTTCACCCGGGTCGCGCTCACCAACGGCGAGACCTTCGACCGCTACGCCACCGCCGGTCCGGGCAGCGATCCCGAGGTCGGTCTGCCTGCGCTGCGCAGCGCCTGGATCGCGGAACGCGGCGACACCGAGGAGTACGACGGCCGCGAGGCCCAACTGCTCGACAACGGCAAGGCGGCCGTGCGTCGCGGCGAGGCGCGCGAGCAGTGGCGCGGGCAGCGGGCACGACCGCGCCGTTCGCAGCCGGGCCGCAATGTCACCCAGATGCACTACGCCCGCCGGGGTGTGATCACCCCGGAGATGGAGTACGTCGCGATCCGCGAGGGGATGGACGTCGAGCTGGTCCGCAGTGAGGTCGCAGCCGGACGCGCGATCATCCCGGCCAACGTCAACCACCCCGAGGCCGAGCCGATGATCATCGGCAAGCGCTTCCTGGTGAAGGTCAACGCCAACATCGGCAACTCTGCGGTGACGAGCTCGATCGCCGAGGAGGTCGACAAGATGACCTGGGCCGTGACCTGGGGTGCCGACACCGTGATGGATCTGTCCACCGGGGACGACATCCACACCACCCGCGAGTGGATCGTGCGGAACTCTCCGGTCCCGATCGGCACGGTCCCGATCTACCAGGCACTGGAGAAGGTCGACGGAGACGCGTCCCGGATGACGTGGGAGATCTACCGCGACACCGTGATCGAGCAGTGCGAGCAGGGCGTCGACTACATGACCGTGCACGCCGGCGTACTGCTCCGCCACGTGCCGCTCACCGCCGAGCGGATCACCGGGATCGTCTCGCGCGGAGGTGCGATCATGGCCGGCTGGTGCCTGGCCCACCACCAGGAGAACTTCCTCTACACCCACTTCGACGAGCTGTGCGAGATCTTTGCGCGCTACGACGTGTCGTTCTCCCTCGGTGACGGTCTGCGGCCCGGCTGCACCGCCGACGCCAACGACGAGGCCCAGCTCGCCGAGCTGCGCACGCTGGCCGAGCTCACCGCGCGCGCCTGGGAGCACGACGTGCAGGTGATGGTCGAGGGCCCCGGCCACGTGCCGCTCAACCTCGTCGAGAAGAACGTCGTGCTCCAGCAGGAATGGTGCCACGGCGCGCCGTTCTACACTCTCGGGCCGCTGGCGACCGACATCGCTCCGGGCTACGACCACATCACCTCGGCGATCGGCGCAGCCACCATCGCCATGCACGGCACCGCGATGCTCTGCTACGTCACTCCCAAGGAACACCTGGGTCTGCCGAACCGTGACGACGTGAAGACCGGCGTGATCACCTACAAGCTGTCCGCCCATGCCGCGGACATCGCGAAGGGTCACCCGGGCGCGCGTGACTGGGACGACGAGCTGTCGAAGGCGCGCTTCGAGTTCCGGTGGCACGACCAGTTCGCGCTGTCGCTGGACCCGCACACGGCGGAGTCCTTCCACGACGAGACGCTCCCGGCCGAGGCGAGCAAGACCGCACACTTCTGCTCCATGTGCGGGCCGAAGTTCTGCTCGATGCGGATCAGCCAGGACGTCCGCGACTACGTGGCCGCCGGCATGGAGGAGAAGTCCACCCAGTTCCTGGAGCTGGGGTCGTCGATCTACGTCGAGGAGCCTGCCTAGACTCGCGCCCCATGACCTGGAACCGCCCGGTACCCCTCCTCGGTGACCAGAGCTCGGCGGCCGAGCGGGCCGCCGAGGTCGAGGGATGGGCGTTCCCGGAGACCGTCCGGGAGACGTTCTACGACGTCGTCGGTGCCCGTCGAGACGTTCGCCGCTTCCGGCCCGACCCGGTCGATCCGGAGACGGTGCGCCGGGTGCTGGCGGCCGCACACATGGCGCCGTCGGTCGGGCACAGCCAACCGTGGCGGTTCATCGTGGTCTCCGATCCGGCCACCCGGGACCGGGCGGCCCGGATGGCCGACGAGCAGCGGCTGCGTCAGGCCCGGCAGATGGACTCCGAGGCGGGCCGGCGGTTGCTCGACCTGCAGCTCGAAGGCATCCGCGAGGCTCCGCTCGGCGTGGTCGTCGCCTGCGACCGGCGTACGGCGGCTGCGGGGGTGCTCGGCCGGGCGACCTTCCCCGACGCCGATGTGTGGTCGTGCGCATGCGCCATCCAGAACCTCTGGCTGGCCGCGCGCGCCGAGGGCCTGGGCGTCGGCTGGGTCACCTTGTTCGAGCAGCAGGACCTCGAGGGTCTGGTCGGCGTGCCCGACGGAGTGGTCACCCTGGGCTGGCTCTGCCTGGGGTGGCCCGACGAGCGGCCGCCGGCCCCGGGACTGGAGCGGGCGGGCTGGTCGCGGCGTCAGCCGGTCGAGGAGGTGATCTTCGCCGAGCGGTGGAGCGAGTCCACGCCGGCACCGCCCTCGCACCTGCGGGCTCCGCAGAACGACGCCGTGGTGGGAGTCCGGGACCGGGCCGACCTGCTGCTCTCGCCGCCGGGCTCCCTCGGCGTGCTGGACCGCTACGTCGACCGGGTCGAGGCCGCGATGCAGGGACGCGCGCACGACATCCCCACAGGCCGGTTGCTGCTGGTGGCCGGACGGCACTCGGTGACCGGCCACGGCGTCTCCGCCTACCACGACTCGGTGACTGAGGACGTGCTCGCAGCGAGCCACGTCGGGGAGTCCGCCGGTGCGGTCGCCGCGGCAGCCGCCGGCCTCGACTTCGAGGTGGTCGACGCGGGTTCGGCGACCGGTGACCTCGTGACAACTGACGCCCTGTCCGCCGAGCAGGTCTCGGACCTGATCGAGCGCGGCCGACGACTCGGGGCAGCTGCGGGACAGGAGCACCGCCTGGTGGCTCTCGGAGAGGTCGGGATCGGCAACACCACCGTGGCCGCGGCCCTCGCGGCAGCCCTGCTCGACCTGTCCGCCGCCGAGGTGGTGGGGCTCGGGGCAGGCGCGGACACCACGATGCTGCGACGCAAGACCGAAGTCGTGGAAGCCGCGGTCGCGCGGATGCGGGCAGGGCGCGGAGGAGACCGGCCGCTCCCTGAACAGGTGCTGGCCGCCGTCGGCGGGCCGGAGTTCTGCGTCCTCGCCGGCGCGGTGCTGGGCGCCGCGTCGACCGGAGCGGTCAGCGTCCTGGACGGTCTCGCCACGAGCGTCGCCGCGTTGGTCGCTGTGCGCATCGAGCCCGGTGCTGCGGCGTACCTCGTAGCCGGCCAGCGCAGCCGCGAACGCGCGCACGCTGCGGTCCTGGAGCACCTGGGTCTCGAGCCGCTGCTCGACCTGCGACTCCGGGCCGGGGAGGGCGTCGGCGCGTCGTTGGCGGCCGCCATGCTGATCAGCGGGCTGAAGCTTCGCCAGGGGACCGGGCGCACGGCGCCATGATGGAGCTGTTGCTGGTCCGGCATGGCGAGTCGAGCTGGAACGCGCCGGGCGCATGCAAGCAGCGACAGTGCCGAAGCCAGCCCGGGCGACGCGTCCCCTCCCCGACCACGGACGAGTGCCAGGCGTCCGTGGACCAGTCGTCGTGGTCACCCACGGCAACTCGTCGTCGAGGCGGCCGGCGGGCCACTCCCGAAGAACGGCCCCGTCACCCGGGTCATGCTCAATGAGTGGACAGGCCCGCTGACTCGGCCTGTGGCTCGGGGAGGACCTGTCCTGGGCGACGATCGTCGGAGGCCTGGTGCTGGTCGCGTGCGCGGGCAGCGCCGTCCGGGTCCGCCTCACCGGCCGGATCTGACGCGCCGGGATGCGGGAGCCTGCAGGGTCCATCCGCAGAAGGGCGTCGTGGCGGGCCCCCCGATGTGATCTGATGAGCGCTCACTCGCTCGGACGAGGACGAAGGAGCACCCATGACGCGCAGGTCGCCGGTCGATCGTGGTGACGACAGCGTCGTGGGTCGCGAGGGCCGAGTGACCGGCACCGTCGGTCCCGGGCTGGTCGGCGAGGTGATCCTGCCCATCCGGGGCGGCAGCGAGGCGTTCAACGCCTACCCGTACATCGGCACGGACACGCTGCCCATCGGGACGCTGGTCCGCGTCATGGAGTACACGCAGCCGCGCATCGTGTACGTCTCCGCTGCGCTCTGACGCCCTGTCATCCGCCCGTCATCCGCCACAGAAAGTCATCCCATGACGCTTCTCTTCACGGGCATCGCAGCCCTCGTCGTCCTGCTGTTCATCGTCCTGGTCTTCAAGGTGATCTGGCGGGTCGCCGAGCCCAACGAGGCGCTGATCATCTCGGGCCTCGGCGCGCACGGGGAGACGTCGGCGGACATGCCCGGCGACACGGGGCGTGGCTTCAAGATCGTCGTCGGGCGCGGCACGGCGGTCATCCCCGGCTTCCAGACCGTGCGCCGGTTCTACCTCGGGCTGCGGACCACCACGCTGACCGTCAAGGCGGTCTCGAGCCAGTCGATCCCGCTGACGGTGAAGGGCGTCGTGGTCTTCAAGGTCGCCGACGACAAGGCCAGCATCGCCAACGCCGCCCGCCGTTTCCTCGAGCAGAACGAGGAGACGCTGGTCAGCACCATCCACGAGCTGTTCGCCGGACACCTGCGCGCCATCGTCGGCGGCATGACCGTCGAGGGGATGCTCCACGACCGAGAGTCGCTGACCGCCAACATCCGCACGTCGCTCGCCGACGACCTGGGCAAGCTGGGTCTCATCGTCGACTCGCTGCAGATCCAGGAGATCGACGACGAGGTCGGCTACATCAACAACCTCGGCAAGCCGCAGGCCGCCGCGATCGAGGCGGCCGCCCGCATCGCCGCCGCCCAGCGCGACCAGGAGGCGACCCAGGCCGAGCAGATCGCGGACGCCCGCAAGGCCGAGGCCGTCCGCCAGTCGCAGATCGAGCAGGCCGGCTACCAGGCCGAGGTCGACACCGCCAAGGCGCAGTCGGCCCAGGCCGGTCCGCTCACCGAGGCCCAGGCCCGCCAGGAGGTCGTCCGGGCCGAGACGGCCGCGGCCGAGCTGGACGCCCAGCGCGCGGAGAAGGTGCTGAACACCGAGATCCGCAAGCCCGCCGACGCCGAGGCGTACCGGCAGATCACCCTCGCCGACGCCGACCGGCAGGCGAAGATCGCCCGCGCCCAGGCCGAGGCCGAGGAGACCAAGCTGCGCGGCCAGGCCGAGGCGTCGGCCACCGCGGCCACCGGTGAGGCCGAGGCGAAGGCCATCCAGGCCAAGGGACTGGCCGAGGCCGCGGGCATCAAGGCGCGCGCCGAGGCGCTCGCGGAGAACCAGGACGCCGTCATCGCGCAGACGATCGCCGAGAGCTACCCGGAGATCGTGCGCGCCGGCGCCGCCGCGCTCGGCAACATCGACAACCTGGTGGTCCTCAACGGCGCCCAGGGCATGGAGGACATGCTCGGCAAGGCGCTCACGATGGGCGGCGCCGGCCTCGGCCTGGCCCAGAACCTGATCGCGTCGATCAAGGGGGAGGCCACCTCCACGGCCGCCGAGCCTGCGGCGGCGACCGTGCCCGCGCCCTCCGAGCCCGTGCCGGCCCCGGCCGAGCCCGCGGCGACCGAGACCCAGTAGCCGCCTTCACCCGAACGGGTCGGCATGCGGCCGACAGCCACGGGTACCGGGAGCACCCACGACATCGAGGGAGCTCCACCATGAAGGCAGTCACCTGGCACGGCCGACGCGACGTACGGGTCGAGGACGTGCCCGACCCGACCATCCAGGAGCCGACGGACGCGATCGTCCGGATCACGTCCAGCGGCCTCTGCGGCTCCGACCTGCATCTCTACGAGACGCTGGGTCCGTTCATGGGCGAGGGCGACGTCCTCGGCCACGAGCCGATGGGCATCGTCGAGGAGGTCGGCTCGGCGACCGGCGACCTGAAGGTCGGCGACCGCGTCGTCATGCCGTTCCAGATCTGCTGCGGTTCGTGCTGGATGTGCGACCGCGGGCTCTACACGCAGTGCGAGACCACCCAGGTCCGTGAGCAGGGCAGCGGCGCCGCGCTCTTCGGCTTCAGCAAGCTGTACGGCGAGGTGCCCGGCGCGCAGGCGGAGTTCCTGCGTGTCCCGCAGGCGCAGTTCATGCCGATCAAGGTGCCCGAGGGCCCGGCCGACGAGCGCTTCCTCTTCCTCTCCGACGTGCTCCCGACGGCGTGGCAGTCCGTCGTCTACGCCGACGTCCCCGAGGGCGGCACCCTGCTGGTGCTCGGCCTCGGTCCGATCGGCGAGATGGCCACCCGGATCGCGCTGCACCAGGGCTTCCGGGTGATCTCGGTGGACCGGGTGCCTGAGCGGCTCGCCCGGGCGAAGGCCCGCGGCGCCGAGGTGATCGACCTCGACGCGGTCGACGACGTCGGCGAGGAGGTCCGGTCGCTGACCCAGGGCCGCGGCGCCGACTCCGTGATCGACGCCGTCGGCATGGAGGCGCACGGCTCGCCCGTCGCCGAGGTCGGCCAGCGGGTGTTCAACGCACTCCCGAAGCGGCTCTCGGCCGCGATCATGGGCAGGGTCGGTCTCGACCGGATGTCGGCGATCTACACCGCGATCGACGCAGTCCGACGCGGCGGCACCGTCTCGCTGATCGGCGTGTACGGCGGGGAGACCGACCCGATGCCGATGATGACGATGTTCGACAAGCAGCTCCAGTTCCGGATGGGGCAGGCGAACGTCAAGCGTTGGGTCGACGACATCATGCCGCTGCTCGTCGACGACGCCGACCCGCTCGGCACCGAGCTGTTCGCCACCCACCAGGTGCCGCTGTCCGAGGCGCCGGAGGCCTACGAGAACTTCCAGAAGAAGCTCGACGGCACCGTCAAGGTGGTCTTCAAGCCCTGACCGGCCGAGCCTGGCGGGGTCGGCTCCGGGCCGCACCCGAGGCTCGCCCGGTGGACGACGACACCGCGATGCGGCCCCGTATGATCCCGGGCGGCCGCGCCGACGAAGCCGTCGACGGGCGGGTCGCGGCCGTGCTCGCGGTGCTCGCCGGCCGGTCGGCGCCCGAGTGGCGCAGCAGTGGTCGGTCGACCCGGCCGTGCTGCACCGCTGGGTCCGGTCGTTCGTCGATGCCGGCACCGCACAGGTCACCAACACACCGGACCCGGACGCCGCCAGCCAGCGCGACCGGTTCCTGGCGGCGTTCGCCCACGAGCTGCGCACCCCGCTGGCGGTTGCCCAGGGCTGGGTCGCGATGCTGCTGGAGGACGACGTGCCGCTGGCGTCGGCGGCGCGCACGGTGGCCCGCCTCGACGAGGCGCTGAACCGCCTCGCCGACCGGGTCGTCGACGTGCAGATCCTCGCGGCCGCGTCGCTCGGCCTGCTGTCGGTGGGCCCGGCCCCGGTCACGGTCGGCGAGCTCGCGGCCGGGCTGCCCGACGTCGGCGAGATCGGCGGTCTGGGACCCGATGTCGAGCTGCTGGTCGACCCTGCGCTGTTCCGGCTGGTGCTGCGCGACCTGTGGGTGGCCGGGAGCTCCATCCCGACCCCGCGGTCGCTGCGACTGGAGGTCGCCGACGTACCGCCCTGGATCGAGCTGCGGGTGGTCCGCGACGCCGACCCCATCGATCTCGAGGTGCTGCAGGCGCTCTTCGAGCCGTTCGACCTCAACGACGACGGCACCGGTGTCGCCCAGGTCGCCGCGCACGCCGCGTCGGTGCACGGCGTCAACGAGGTCACTCCCGACCTGCTGCGCACCGTCGAGGCCCAGGTCACCTTCGCCGCCTGAGGCCGGCCCATGGCGAGAACGTACCCAGGTCGGAGGCACCTGTTCGCCACCCGCTTCGGGTGAGCTCGCGCGGGCACTAGTCTGTCCGCACACGTCTCGTGGAGCAGGAACCCGGTGCGAGTCCGGGGCGGTTCCGCCACTGTGAAGGCACCTGCTCCGACGAGCAGGCGCCTCAGCCAGACACTGGCCACGGGACCTCCTTCCACGAGCCGGGGCGAGAACCCCGAGGAGGCATCCTGTGAAGATCGCGCTTCTCTCCACCTCTGACACCGACCTGCTGTCCGCCCGGGCCTCCG
>JAOPXG010000040.1 GCA_025965275.1 Nocardioides sp. | reverse complement strand
GTCGTGTCGCCGCTGCCGGTCTTCAACCTCTACAACTTCGAGTGGCCGATCTACACCTCCTACGGCCCGCAGCCGCCGGCCAAGCTCGTGCAGGGGTCCGCCGGCGAGAAGCCGCGCGCCGACGAGGCCGTGCTGTCGCCCGGCGTGGTGGTCACCGGCGGCAAGGTGAAGCGGTCGGTGCTCTCGCCCGCCGTCCGGATCGAGGCCGGCGCGGAGGTGACCGGGTCGGTGCTGATGAACGGCGTGTACGTCGGTCCCGGCGCGATCGTCCGCAACGCCATCCTCGACAAGAACGTCGTCGTCCCGGCCGGTGGCCAGATCGGCGTCGACCTCGAGGCCGATCTCGCCCGCGGCTTCGTGGTCGAGGACGGGCTGACCGTGCTCGGCAAGGACCAGGTCTTCCCCAGCTGATCGACGCGGCTACGAGATGACGCCGGCGGCCCGCGCGGCCGCGCCGTACGCGATCGCCAGGGTGTGCACGGTCTCGTGGGCGTTGAGGCCGCTCGGGTTCGGCACGATCCAGAGCTCGGCGCCGGCGAGCGGCTCCGGCTGCCGACCCGGCACGGCCTTCCGCTGACCGAAGGCGGTGCGGTACGCCGTGATGCCGGCGATCGCCACGACCTTCGGCGCCGTACGGCGGATCGTGGCCTCCAGCTCGACCCCACCGGCGCGGAGCTCGTCGTCCGTCAGCTCGGACGCCTTGGCGGTCGCCCGACGGACGACGTTGGTGATCCCGATGCCGCGGGCGCGCAGCCGGTCGCGGTCGTCGTCGGTCATGCCCGAGGACGGGCTGATCGGCTCGGTGATGACGCCGGCCTCGAGCAGCGCGGGGTAGAAGCGGTTGCCGGGGTGCGCGAAGTGGGTCTGGGTCGCCGCCGTCCAGAGGCCGGGGTTGATGCCGACGAAGAGCAGTCGGAGGTCGGGTCCGACCAGGTCGGGCACCTCGGCGTCGCGGAAGGACTCGAGCTCGGCGCGGGTGAAGCGGGGCACGCCCGCACCCTTTCACGGGCGGAACCCGGCCCGAGCGGCTACCGTCCCATGGTCATGCGACAACTCCTCGGGACGACGCTGGTGGCCATGACCCTGCTCGCCGGGTGCGGCGACGACCGGGCCGCGGACGTGTCGCCCCCTGCCGAGGTCGACCCGGTCACGCTGGTCTCCGGGACCGCCGGCGACGGAGATCCGGCCCGGCACGCGACCGACGTGTCGGAGGACGCGGCGCTGGCGGCGTACGTCGAGCAGTTCGACCATCCGTTCGCGGCGAAGGTGACGGGGGCCGCCGGACAGATCGACCTCGGGAGCGGTCAGGCGCTGCTGGCCCAGGTGGTCGCCATCGGATGCGACGCCCCCACGAGCGCGCACGTGCTGGGCAACGTGATCGTGCCCGCGAAGGTGGCGTCGCCGCTGCAGGAGTGCTTCGCGCCCGTGACGACGGTGGCGCTGGCGGTCGTGCCGGGCTAGGAGCCGGGCTTCGTGTAGGTGACTTCGAGCGCGTTGGCCACCCAGCGCTGGAAGCCGTCGGAGGGCTTGTTGAGCACCTTGACCTTGCCGTCGCGGTTCTTCGCCACCATCGTCGACGAGCCACCGCCGTCGAGGTTGATCGCCTCGTCCGCGCCGAGGTCGATCATCAGGTTGGCCAGCTCGACCATCGTGTAGCCGCGACTGTCCTGTTGGCGGCCGTCGACCACCAGCACCAGCACCTCGCCGGTGTCGGCGTCGACGCCGACCGCCGTGCGCGGGTGCATCTCACGGTCGTCGACGGCCCGGATGATGCCGTCGTGGACCAGGAAGTGGTTGCCGCTGATCGCCATCTGCGGGCGGCCCTCGAGCCACCGGTCGATCTTGATCGGGGTGCCCTTGGGGAGCTTGCGCAGCAGCGTCGCACTGTCGCCACGGCCGATGAGGAGTTGTCCCTTGATCGGCTGGCCGCTGCTGAGCTTGCCGCGGGTCGTCGCGATCCGGCCGTTGACGACGGTCACCGCGCGGACCCGCTCGGTCTGGCCCTGGGTGACGCGGTAGCCCGCCGTCTTCCCCCAGCGCGGGGTGTAGATGCCGATCCCGCCGGGCGTCACGAAGGGGGAGTTGAGGTTCGTGATCTTCAGCTTCGGGTGGTAGCGGATCGCGGCGTGCATCGGCAGGTCGCCGATCCCGGCGCGGCCGGACTTGTTGACGTAGAACGCGTTGTTCCAGCCGTCCACGCGGGCGTGCAGGAGACCCCGCTGGCGGTCCTTGCCGAGGCCGAGCGGGGCGCCGGTGTGGCCGATGTCGTAGAAGTCGCCGTTGACGCCGGCGACGGCGTGGTCCTTGGCCAGGATGTCGATGACCGGTGCGACCCGGCGTACCGATCCCATGCTGGCGTAGTCGATCTTCAGCCCGGGTGTGCGCGGGTCGATGGTGAGCAGGTGGGCGCGGATCGGGCCGCGGGCGTCGGTCTGGCTCCAGCGGGTGAACGTGACGCCGGGGGAGACCTGCCAGGTCGTGCGCGTGCCCTCGGTCGTCGTCCGCCGGCCTGCCGGGAGCGGGGCCGCGATGGTGCCGGGCTCGCCACCGGAGGTGTGCTTCGGGTGCAGCTTGCGCGGGCCGGGCTCGGCGTGGCGTCCCGGATCGCCTGCCAGGGCAGCGTCGGACGGGCCGGGCGCGGTGCCGGCGAGGACACACGCGACCAGGCCGAGGGAGATTGCTAGGCGGCGACGCACCGTTGCAAGGCTATGCCTCTCACCGGGTGACTTCGGGGAGGTGGACGACCGTGTCCTCGAGCAGCACGGCCCCGGGTGTGCGGCTGCCCATGCCGACGAACGTGTCGCTCACCGGCGACGCGAGCACGTAGAGGGACTGCCCGGCGGGGACGTCGATCGCCACCGAGGGCAGCGCGATCCGCCACGGCTCCCCGGTCACCGGCGCGAGCGTGTTGAGCGGCAGCACGTTGTTCTGGACCAGGTGCGCGTCGGCCGGCGAGGTGCCGACCGCGAGCCCGTAGAAGGCGCGGTTGTTGACGCCGAGCGCGGTGAGCGTGCCGGTGAGGTACGGCGTGCCGGCGACCCGGATCGGGCCGGGGGCGACCTCGTAGGCGATCGGCGCACCGCCGGTCTCGGTCGTGGCCACGGTGCCGACGTCGTACGTCGTGCTCGCCGTGACCGAGTCGACGGTCGTGCAGGTGCTGTCCGGCGTGGCGAGGTGGTAGGAGCCGTAGCCGCGCAGGCCGGTGTCGCGGTGCTTGATCTGCTCGTCGAAGAACCGGATGGTGAGGTCCTCGAAGGTGCCGCCCGCGAGCCGCTTGCTGCACGGGTCGGAGGTGACGTCGACGCCGCTGGGCAGGACGGCGGGCAGCACGTGGCCGCCGTTGTAGGCGACGAAGATGCTGTGCCGGCGCGACTTCGCCGTGATCGCGGTCCTCCAGTTGGCGAGCCCCTGCTGGAGCGGGAAGAGCGAGTCGGTGGTGCCCTGGCCGAAAAGCACCGGGATGTCGAGCAAGCGGTCGTGGTCGACGTGCCACTTCGGGCCGTTCTTGCGGAAGAAGGTGGGCATGTCCTCGGTGCCGGGGACCGACCCGTCGGGCCAGGTGCCGGTCGCGGCGCCCTCGGCGAGGGCGGCGTAGACGTTGGGCGGCAGGGCGTCGGACGTCGTGGAGGCAGCGCTGAGCGCGGCGGCCCAGGCGGTGCGGACGACGCCGTTCGGCGCGAGGCTCTCGCTGAGGTCGTGCCAGGTGATCTCGGGGGCGAGCGCGTCGAGGACGGGCTTGCCGGTGGTGCGCTGCTCCTCGAACGCGGTCAGGAACTGGTAGCCGCCGCCGTAGCTGCCGCCGATGGCGCCCATCCGCGGGTCGCCCGGGCCGTCCTGCTGCACCCAGCGGAGCTTGCTGATGAGCTTCACGAGCGTGCGGACGTCGTGTCCTTCGACGTCGGGGTTCTCGACGTAGGCGTGGCCGCCGCTCTC
>JAOPXG010000416.1 GCA_025965275.1 Nocardioides sp. | reverse complement strand
GCACGAGGAGTTGTCGAGCGACATGTACTCCGAGCACGGGTTGGACGCGGTGATCCGGCCCGTCTCCGGGTTGGTGTGCCAGTCGTTGATCGTGTCGTCGTACTGCAGACCCGGGTCGGCGCAGGCCCAGGCGGCCTCGCTGATCTTGCGGAACAGGTCGCGGGCGTCGACGGTCTCGATGACCTCGCCGGTGCCGCGGGCGCGCAGGCCGAACTCGGTGCCGTCCTCGACGGCGCGCATGAACGCGTCGTTGACGCGGACCGAGTTGTTGGCGTTCTGGTACTGGACGGACGTGATGTCGGCGCCACCGAGGTCCATGTCGAACCCGGCGTCGCGCAGGGCCCGGATCTTGTCCTCCTCCTTGGCCTTCGTCATCACGAACTCCTCGATGTCGGGGTGGTCGACGTCGAGGACGACCATCTTGGCCGCACGGCGCGTGGCGCCGCCCGACTTGATGGTGCCGGCGGACGCGTCGGCGCCGCGCATGAAGGAGACCGGGCCGGAGGCGGTGCCGCCCGAGGAGAGCAGCTCCTTGGAGGAGCGGATGCGGGAGAGGTTGAGGCCGGCGCCGGAGCCGCCCTTGAAGATGAAGCCCTCTTCCTTGTACCAGTTCAGGATCGAGTCCATCGAGTCGTCGACGGAGAGGATGAAGCAGGCGGAGACCTGCTGCGGCGACGGGGTGCCGACGTTGAACCAGACGGGGCTGTTGAACGAGAAGTACTGGTGCACGAGCAGCCAGGTGAGCTCGTGCTCGAAGACCTCGGCGTCGGCCGTGGTCGCGAAGTAGCCGTGGTCGACACCGGCCTTCGTGTAGGTCTTCACGATCCGGTCGATGAGCTGCTTGAGGCTCCACTCGCGGGCGTCGGTGCCGACGGCGCCGCGGAAGTACTTGGTGGTGACGATGGTCGAGGCGTTGACCGACCAGAAGTCGGGGTACTCGACCCCGCGCTGCTCGAAGACCGTGACGCCGGTCTTCCAGTTGGTCTGCACGACGTCGCGGCGCTCCCACGTGAGCTCGTCGTAGGGGTGCACGCCCTCCGTGCTGAAGACCCGCTCGATCTTCAGGCCTGCGCCCGTCTTGCCCACATTGGTCTGGGCGGTCTTGCCGCTCACCGTCTCCGTCATCCCTCTGGTGTCCCGTCTCTGAGGTTGGTGTTCTTCATCATTGCTGCTGCCACCGACAGTCGGCGGCGACGTCTTTGGAGAAAAAAGTTGGGTGGTGCGCCCGGCGCGTGCAGCTTCCCCACTACACACGCCGGGCGGTCTGGGTCAGCCCGTGTGGACGGGCTGGGGTGGCTCGACCGACGAGGCCGCGTCGCGCTCGGCGCGCAGGATCGCGATCTCGTCCTCGAAGTCGTCCGCGGACTCGAAGGCCCGGTAGACGCTCGCGAACCGCAGGTAGACGACCTCGTCGAGCTCGCGCAGCGGGCCGAGGATCGCCATGCCCACCTCGTGGGCCGGGATCTCGGCCGCGCCGGCCAGCCGGAGCGCGTCCTCGACCTCCTGGCCGAGGCAGGCCAGCTGGTCCTCGGTGACCGGGCGGCCCTTGCAGGCCTTCCGGACGCCGGCGATCGCCTTCTCGCGGGTGAACGGTTCGGTGGCGCCGGAGCGCTTGAGCACGGTCAGCTGCATCAGCTCGACGGTCGTGAACCGCTTGGTGCAGGCGGAGCAGGTACGGCGCCGCCGGATCGAGCCGCCGTCGTCGGCGACCCGCGAGTCGAGGACCCGGGTGTCGGTGTTGCGGCAGTACGGACAGTGCACGGGTCTCTCCTCTCGAGGTGCTCGGGCGCGCCACAGACACCCCACGACGGGGTGTGTCTGCCTGTGGATAACGGAGGTCTCACTGTGTACAACAAGCCTCCGCCTGTGAGTCTTCCGCATCGATCTGTGAACTAGATGTGGATAACTACACCGGTGTAAGTACTAGATGTAGTGGTAACCGTACGCCCGGTCGGGGGCCGGTGCAAGTGGACCGGAGAAGTTCCTCGCCGGCTGCGTTGCGGCGCGGTAAAACCGCAGGTCAGCGGCTCGCGGCGCGCAGAGATCCGTCGGGGGCGCGTGCGTGTCGCGGCGTCTTGCGACCGGTCCTCAGGGGCCGGCGAGGGCCGCGAGATCGCGCCACCACGACAACCGGTTCGGGCGGCCGTCGTAGTCCTTGCGCTGGTTGGCGCCGCTGGTGCCGGGGAGCACGAAGACCTGGGCCGGGCCGAGGTACCAGTCCGTCACGCCGAGGCCGGGGCGCCGTACGCCGAGCGCCCGGGCGGCCTCGTGCGCCACGCCCTTGCTGGTGAAGGCCAGCCACTCCGGCTGCCACCGCTCCAGCTTGGCGACGAGCCCGTCGATCTCGACCCAGCGCGGGTCCCAGTGGCCGACCAGGTCGGTGAGCCCGAGGCCCAGGTCGGCGACCTGCGCGTCCTCGTCGGGGCGCAGCCGGCGGGGCGAGAGGCCGCTCAGGTGCAGCGACTCCCAGAAGCTGTTGCCGGGCGTCTCGTAGTAGTGGTCGCGCAGCTTGGTGCTCTCCGCGCCGGCCAGCCCGCAGAAGACGATCCTCGGCTCGGGCGCGACGATGTCGGGCAGGACCTCCACGCGACTACTGGGCCGGCGTCGACGACCGGTAGACGAGCCGGCGTACGTCGCCGTGGGACCGCGCGACCAGCGTCAGGGCGGTCGGGGGTACGGCGATGTCGCTCGCGCTGAGCGGAGGGATCCGCACCATGTGCTTGCGGCAGGTCACCCCGCCGCCCCCACCGCCGAACCCGGCGTCGCCCGCTTCCACGGCCAGGCGGAAGCGCCACGACGACCCGTTCACGCACCCCACCACGGCACCCCGGACCCTGAGGTCGCCGGACTTCTGCTGCCGGGCGACCAGTCCCATCGCGAAGGTGCTCACCGAGGTCGACCGCGGCCGGGTGGTCTGCCCGACGGCGCACGCCCGGGCGACGCTGCCCCGCAGCAGCGTGGTGTTGGTGTCGTTCGTGACGTCCTCGACCTCGATCTCGGTGCGGAACTCGTGGCGCTTCGCCGTCACCGTGAGGGGGACGTCGGTCTCCGTGGTGGAGGCGTCCGGCGCGAAGCTGCCCTTCCACGTCCCGTTCGGCACGTCGTGCCCCTCGATGACGACCCGGGTCGCACCCGACTCGAGCCGGGTCTGCCGGACCACCAGGGTGCCGCCCGGGACGCAGTCGGAGCGGGTGATCGTGGACGAGCCGGCCGCTGGGGCCGCGGTCTGCGCCAGCGCCGGCGCCAACGTGGCGAGGGTCAGCAGCGTCGCGCCGGCGGCGGCCGGGATCCCGAGGAGTCGCATGCCGAGCACTGTGCCACGAACCGGGCCCCGCCACCGGAACATCACCCGTATGGGTGGTTTATCGATCTACCACTTTCGGCAGGTTCCTAGAGCGGCCATGGGGGCCGCGACAATTCATAGAAGAGGCCGTCCGGATGAACACCGCACCGATCACCGACGTACACGAGCACCGCTCCGACGCCAC
>JAOPXG010000412.1 GCA_025965275.1 Nocardioides sp. | reverse complement strand
CTCGACGACCCGGCGTCGACCGTGCTCGGCGACGTCGGCTACGCCGACCGGACCCTCCGCGGGCTGCTCGCCCACGACGCCGGTCTCCAGTCCGAGCCGGCTGGGTCGTGGTGGGAGCGGTCGGTCGGGGGGACCTTCGACGAGCTGGTCGCGGCCAACGACGGGTCGGCGGCCGCCTTCCCGGCCCACCAGGAGTTCCACTACTCCAACCTCGGCTACGCGCTGCTCGGCGAGCTGGCGGGCCGGCTGCTCGGCACCACCTGGTGGGACGCCGTGCAGACCCGGATCCTGGAGCCGCTCGGCATGACCCGCACGTCGTACCTGCCCGAGGGCGCGGCCGAGCAGGGGCAGTCCGTGCACCCGTACGACGGCACGCTGGTCGACGAGCCGTCGACCGACACCGGCGCGATGGCGCCGGCCGGCCAGGTGTGGGCGACGATCACCGACCTCGCGACGTACGCGACGTTCCTGGGGCAGGGGCACCCCGACGTGCTCTCCGCCGGCGAGCTGGCGCAGGCCTTCGGACCCCAGTCCGGCAACCCGCACGACGGCGTGACCTACGCCCACGGCCTCGGCTTCCAGCTCTTCCCGGGCGGGTCCGGCACGCTGGCCGGCCACAGTGGCTCGATGCCGGGCTTCCTGGCCGCCTGCCTGATCGACCGCAATCGCCGCGTCGGGGGAGTGGTGCTCGCGAACGCCACCACCGGCTACTCGCCCGTCCAGCTGGCGACCGAGCTGCTCGACGAGCTGCACCGCTGCGAGCCGACCATCGCCCGGCCGTGGGTGCCGACCGCGCACGTCCCGGCGGAGCTCGCCGGCGTGCCCGGCGTCTGGCACTGGGGCAACACACCGTTCGTCTTCGCGATGGACGGCAGCGAGCTGGTCGCCCGCCGGAACGGTGCCGAGTCCTACCGCTTCGCCGTCGTGGACGGGCGGGTCGTCGGCCGCTCCGGCTACCACGCCGGCGAGGAGCTGCGCGTCGTACGCCGCCCCGACGGCTCGATCGGCCACCTCGACGTCGCGACGTTCGTCTACACCCGGACGCCGTACGACCCGGATGCCCCCATCCCTGGGGGACATCCGGGCCGCTGACGTCTCGTCAGCCCAGCCAGCGCTTGATCGCCGCGTCGGCGGCGGGCCGCAGGCCGCCCGTGTGGGCGTCCGGCGGCGGGAGCGGGTCGCCCTGGAGCTTGATGTGGTTGACGTAGCCGAAGTCGGCGATCCCGCGGCGCCCGATGATCCCGATCCAGACGATCCGGGTGCGTTGGACCCTGACCGTGATGGTCTCGTGCGCCGGCACCAGCACCTTGGCGTCCGGCCGGCTGGCTCGCGGGTGGCCGTACCAGAAGTGGATCGGCTGCTCGTTCTCGTTGGTGACCGTCAGCTTCCCCGGCCGGCCGGGCACCTTGGCCACGTCGACCGGGGCGACGTCACGGATGTCGACGGTGAGCGTCGCCGGCACGAGGAAGTCGTAGTCGCAGACGTAGTAGTTGATCGTGGGCGTGCCCTGGGCGCGCGGGTCCGCCATGACCATCAGCGTGCCGCTCAGCTCGCCGGTGTCGTCCGGGTACTGCATGGCCAGCACGGGCGGGATGACACCCGAGCTGAAGTCCGGGTCGGGGAAACGGCACAGCGCGAGGTCGCTGCCGTCGCCGTCCGGGTCGGTGTCGTTGGCGAGCACGTCGACCAGTCGGACCTGTCCCGGCCACATCGTGACCGTGTCGTCGACGACGACCGGGGCCTGCGGGTCGGGTTCGGCGGCGTACGCCGGGGTGACGGTGGCGAGGGTCGCGCCGAGGGTGAGGGCGGCGAGGGCGGTGAGAGCCCGGGTGCGGGCGCGTGCGTTCATGAGGTTCCGTTTCCGAGTGGCGGTGTCCGGCAGAACGCTAGGTGATCAGGGTCGGGTACGTGGAAGTACCGCGCGACCCGAAGGTCTCCGTTTGGAAACGTCCGGGCCGCCCGTGCAGTGCCGCTGCTGTGCCGCGGTCAGTCGACCGTGGACTCCTTGGTGACCTGGAGGTCGTAGACGAACGAGTCCGCGCAGTCGAGCGGGACCGTGGTGCCCTTCCAGGTGAGGGTGAGCGTGCTGGCCAGGCGACGGTGGGTGCCGTCGACGGTGATGTGCTGACCGGCGTCGTCGTGCTCCTCGTGGACGGCCGTCTTCCGGCCGACCGCGTGGGCCCGGCCCTCGACCAGGGCGCGCCGGCCATCGAGCTTCAGCACGCCACGGACCGCGCGTCCGTCGACGAGGTCACGCCGGGTGCTGCGTGAGTCACCGGCCACGTCGCCGTCGCCGATGACGACCTGGATGGTGTTGCCGTAGAGGTTGTTCTCGTAGAGCGACGAGTAGACGTGCTCGCCCCGCCAGGTGCCGGAGCACTCGAGGACGATGCCCTTCTCGTGGGTGGTGGTGGCCTCGCCGGCCTGCGCCGCGCTCCCCATGCCGATCAGGCTGGAGGTCGCGACAGCGGCCAGGACGCCCGTGATCAGCTGGTTGCTGCGCATGGTGGCTTCCTTGGGTGTGTCGTGGACTGAACACACGGGATACGCCCGGGCCGTGAGGTCGGTTGCATGCCAGTTGTCGTGGCCAGCGTCACTGGGCCCGATTCACTGGGCCCGATTCACTGGGCCTGCGACACGCTCGACATGTTGAAGTCGGGCACGCGGAGCGCCGGCATCGCCGTCCGGGAGAAGTAGTCGTCGCCCCACTCGCGGCTGAACGCCGGCACCGTGGCCGACGCGTGCGTGAAGCGGTTGAGCAGGTCGACCGGGCTCTCGTTGAAGCGGTAGTTGTTGACCGCGCCGGTGACCTCGCCGTGCTCGACGAGGTAGACCCCGTCGCGGGTGAGGCCGGTGAGCAGGAGGGTCTGCGGGTCGACCTCGCGGATGTACCAGAGGCAGGTCAGCAGCAGCCCGCGCTCGGTGCCGGCCACCAGGTCGTCGATCGACCCGGTCGCGCCGTCGACGGACAGCACCAGGTTGTCGATCGCCGGGGTGACCGGCTGCTGCGTCATGGCCGCGGAGTGGCGCGTCTGGATCAGCGAGGTGAGCTCCCCGTCGCGGATCCAGTCGGTGTGCCCCAGCGGCAGTCCGTTGTCGAAGACCGACGACTCGTTGCTGGAGCTCGTCGCCAGGGCGAACGGCTCGCACTCGAGCCCGGCGTACGCCGGATCGGAGAAGAGGGTGACGCCGGCCTGGGCGATCGGCAGGCCGATCTTGGTGCCGCCGCCGCGCAGGCTGTAGACCGACTGGCCCTCGAACGCGACACGGGCGCCGGCGTTCCAGTAGGCGTCGATCATCAGGTCCGCGACCGCGGTCGGCGGCAGGATCGTGTCGTAGCGTCCGGCCGGGAGGTCGACGCGGCGCCGGGCCCAGCCGAGCCGGCGGGCGAGCTCGGCGTCGAAGGCGAGCGGGTCGACCTCGGCGAAGTCGCGGGTGGCGCCGCCGACCCAGGCGCTGCTGGCGAGGTCCGCGGTCTTGCCGGTGCACCCGTAGTGGCCGGTCGGCTGCACGTGGCGCAGGCGAAGGCCGGTGGTCGAGCCGAGGTACGTCGTGGTCATCTCGTGGTTGACGAAGCCGTAGAGCACCCTGCTCTCGGCACCCGCCCGGCCGAACGCCTCGCCCAGCGCGGGGGCGACCGCGTCGTACACGTGGATGTCGGTCGACGCCGACGCGTCGTCCCAGTCGGCCGACACGGCGTCGCGGACCAGGTCGGCGGCGTCCTCGGCGGGTGAGGCGGCGCGGGCCGCCGCGTCCGCTGCCTCGACGAGCACGGTGACACCCGCCTGGGTGGTCGCGCTGCCGGTCACCGACCCGGTGCCGACGCCGTCGGAGGTGCGCACGAACGAGATCACGGTGACGTCGATGCCCTGCATCACGCCGTTGGTGGTCAGCGTGTTGTTGGCCCAGCGCAGGTTGGCGCTCGTCCTGTCCCGGACGATCACGATGCAGTCGTCGGCGATCGACGTGGCGAGCGCGTGCTCGACGAAGGACTGGGGACGCAAGGGCGTGCTCATCTCAGTGCCCCGCCTCGTCGGTCGTGTTCAGGATCCGGACGCCTCTGAAGAGCGACGTCGGGCAGCCGTGGCTCACGGCCGCGACCTGCCCGGGCTGGGCCTTGCCGCAGTTGAAGGCCCCGCCCAGCTGCCACGTCTCGGGCCCGCCGACGGCCTCCATGGAGTTCCAGAACTCCGTGGTGGTCGCCTGGTAGGCCGCGTCGCGGACCTGGCCGACCAGCTCGCCGTCGGTGATCGTGTAGAACCGCTGCCCGGTGAACTGGAAGTTGAAGCGCTGCATGTCGATCGACCACGACTTGTCGCCGACGACGTAGAGGCCGCGCTCGACCCGGGCGATCAGCTCCTCCGTCGAAGGACCGTCGGGCGCCGGCTGGAGCGAGACGTTGGCCATCCGCTGGATCGGGATGTGGCCGGGGGAGTCGGCGTACGCGCAGCCGTTGGACCGGCCACCGTTGAGGTCGGGGTGCATCAGCCCCATCTGCCGGTCGAGCTGGTAGCCGACGAAGAGGCCGTCCTTGACGATGTCCCAGCTCTGCGTCTCGACGCCCTCGTCGTCGTACCCGATGGTCGAGAGGCCGTGCTCCACGGTCCGGTCGCCGGTGACGTTCATGGCCGGGGAGCCGTACTGCAGCGTGTTGAGCTTGTCGTAGGTCGCGAAGGAGGTGCCGGCGTAGTTCGCCTCGTAGCCCAGCGCCCGGTCCAGCTCGGTGGCGTGCCCGATCGACTCGTGGATCGTCAGCCACAGGTTGGAGGGGTGGATGACGAGGTCCATGGTGCCGGCCTCGACGCTCGGCGCCTTGAGCTTCTCGGCGAGCAGCTCGGGGACCTCCTCGATCTCGACGTCCCAGTCCCAGGCTCCGGCGCCGCCGGTGAGGTACTCCCAGCCGCGGCCGACCGGCGGGGCGACGCTGGCCATCGAGTCGAACGCGTCGGCGCCCGCGCCCATCGCCTCGAAGCCCGGGTGCAGCCGGATGCGCTGCTGGGTGGTGCGGGTGCCGTTCAGGTCGGCGTAGTACTTGTTCTCCTGCACCTGCAGCAGGTGGGCGGACGCGTGGTCGACGGCTGCGCCGGTGCGCAGCCTGTCGGTCCAGTCGATGAGCAGCGCGGCCTTCTCGGCGACCGGCACGTGCAGTGGGTTCACGTCGTACGCCGACACCCACTCGACGTCGGCGTGCACCGGCTCGTCGGCGATCTCGACCGGCGTGCTGGTCATCTCGGCGGCGACCCGCGCCACCGCGACCGCGGTCTCGGCCACCCGGACCGCTTCCTCGGCGGTGAGGACGACCCCGGACGCGAAGCCCCACGAACCGCGGTGGATGACCCGGACCGCGAAACCCAGGTCCTCCTGGTCGTTCGCGCTCTGGAGCACGCCGTCGCGGACGGTGAGGCTCTGGTAGCGGACCCGCTCGAACCGGAAGTCCGCGTGCGCAGCGCCGAGCTCGCGGGCCCGGGTCAGGGCGGCGTCGCCGAGGTCGCGGTAGGGCAGGGACGTGAACGACGGATCCAGCCTCGACGCGCTCATGGGCCGAACCTATCTGATGTCTGCCAGCCCATTTCCATCCCTTAGGGTCGGGCCATGGGTGCACCGGCGTGGGTGGGTATCGGCGCGCAACGGAGCGGGACCGCGTGGTTCACGGGCCTGCTCACCCAGCACCCCGAGGTCAGCCTCGGGACCAACGGGAAGAAGGAGCAGCAGCTGCTCCACAAGGTGGCCGACGGCCGGGTCCCGGCCCAGGAGTACCTCGACCTCTTCCCGGACGACGGCGTGCGCCGCGGCGACTTCTCGCCGCAGTACCTGCGGCACCCGTCGTGCGGCGTGGTCGTGCCCCGTCTGCTTCCGGACGCACCGATCCTGGTGCTGCTCCGTGACCCGGTGGAGAGGTACCGGTCGGCGATGCGGCTGTCGGTCACCCGCGGCAGGTCCCAGCCGTACCCGATCCCGATCAACCTCCAGACCTGGGCCGGCTTCTACGCCGACCAGCTCGACACCTGGGCGTCGTTCGTCGGCCGGGACCGCCTGCACGTGATGGTCTACGAGCGGGTGCGCGAGGACCCGCAGCTCGCCGTCGACGCCGTCTGGCGCATGCTCGGGCTCGACCCGGTGCCGCTCTCCGCGGTCGACGAGCGCTCCCGCTCGAGCTCGAGCAGCGAGGCCGACTGGGACTGGCCGGAGGGCACCCGCGCGGCGCTCCAGGTCATGTACCGCCCCCAGGCGCGACGGCTCGCCGACGACTGGGGACTCGACGTCAGCCGGTGGGAGTCGCTCGGCTGACGGGTGGGTACTGCCCCGGCATGACCGGAGCTCGAGGAGCTGTGGAACACGTAAGGCCGCCTCGATCGTCAGCTTCGTGAAGACCAAGCTGACCGGTGAGCGTACGAGGCCGAGCACGGCCAGGTCGACGTCTGATCGTCAGCGACTGACCGCCAGCGTCGAGCCCCGGCGCGACTTGGTGACGAGGAGCTGGACCGGGATCCGGTCGCGCATCTCGGCCACGTGGCTGACGACGCCGACGACCCGGCCGCCGTCGCGCAGCGAGTCGAGGGTGTCCATGACGTCGTCGAGCGTGTCGGCGTCGAGCGAGCCGAAGCCCTCGTCGACGAAGAGCGTGTCGAGGTCGGCTCCGCCGGCTTCATGGGTGACCACGTCGGCGAGCCCGAGCGCCAGGGCGAGGGAGACGACGAACGTCTCGCCGCCCGACAGCGTCGCCGGGTCGCGGGACTCACCCGACCAGTCGTCGCGGACCAGGATGCTCAGCCCGCCCCGGGTCTCGCCCGCGCCGCGGCGCCCGGTGTGCTCGAGGGAGTAGCGCTGGTCGCTCATCCCGGCCAGCCGGGCGTTGGCGGCCGCGACCACCTGGGAGAGCCGGTAGGCGAGGACGTAGGCCGAGAGGCGCATCTGGAGGCGGTTGTCCGGGGACTTCCCGTCGACGAACGACGACAGCCGGGTGGTGAGCTCGAGGTCGTCGCGGATCGGCGTCCAGGCACCCAGCGCGGCCGTCAGCTCGGTGTGGAGGGTGCCGAGCCGCTCGAAGCGGCGCTGCCACCGGGCCGCGGTCGACCGCGCCTCGCCGAGTGCGGCCAGGGCCTGGTCGTGCGCGGCGCCGAGAGCGGTCAGGTCGGGGAGCGGCTGCTCGGCGAGCTCGGCCGACCCGGGCTCGGCGAGCACCGCGGCGACCGCGGCGAGGCGTCGGCCGTGCGCCTCCAGCCGGGCGTCGAGGTCGCGCACCTCCGGGTCGGGCAGGGCTGCGGCGACCGCCGCCCCCGCACTCGCGAAGCCGGCGCGCTCGACGGCGTCGGCGAGCGACGTGGTCGCCTCGACCAGCGACGACTCGGCGGCGGCCAGGGCGTCGAGCGCCTCGCAGGCGGTCCGACCGGTCGCGGCCCGGGCGGAGTGCTGGGCGTGCAGCGAGGCCAGGTCGGGAGCGCCGGTGCCCCGGAGCAGGTCGTCGATCTCGTCGCGGAGTGCGGCCAGCCGCTCCCGTCCGTGGCGCTGGTCGGCCCCGAGCGCGCCGGACTCGAGGCGCAGGCGGGTCAGCTCCTCGCCGAGCCGGGTCGCCTCGCCCTCCAGGTCGGCGAGCTCGCGGGACCGGGGCTCGACCCGGGACGCGAGCTCCTGGAGCCGAGCGAGCTCGGCGGCGGCCTCGGCGCGCTGCGCCGCCAGGCGGCCCACCGGCTCGGGTCCGGCCGCCTGCCGCGTCAGGGCCAGGTTGGTGACGAGGTTGCGCACCCGCTCCTCGTGGGCGACCTGCACCGACGTCGCGTCGACGTGGCGCTTCTCGGCGGCCTTCTCCGCGAGCGCGTCGGGTGCGCCGGGGTCGGCGTACGCCTTGTGGGGGTGCTCCGCCGAGCCGCAGACCGGGCACGAGTCGCCGACCGCGAGCGCACCCGCCATCTCCGCGGCCATGCCCTCGAGGCGCGCCTGGCGGATGTCGAGGTAGGCCGACCACCGGGTCAGCGTCTCGGTCGTGGCCACCTGGAGGTCGAGCCGGGCCAGCGCCAGCTCCTCCTCGAAGGCCACGACCTGGGCCGCTGCCTCCACGCGGGCCGTGAGGTCGGAGACCCGGGCGGCCTGGCCGTCGACCGCGGCGGCGGCCGCGCGGGCGGTCGCCAGCTCGTCACGCAGCGTGACGGTCCGCTGCGGCAGCGCGGCGGCGCCGACCTCGGCGACCGAGATCTGCTCGGCCAGCAGGCCCGCGCGCTCGTCGGCGGCCTCGAGGGCGGTGGCGACCTCGGTCAGCGCGGCCTCGCGGGGGAGGGCGGCCTTGACCCGGGCGGCCGCCTCGACCGCCTCCTCGACGGCTGCGTCGAGCGACCCCCGGTCAACCCAGAGCCCATCGAGACCGGGCAGGTCGAGCGCGGTGGCGGCCCGCTCGGACGCGTCCTGGGCCACCGAAGCAGCCCGGTCGCGCGCGGCGGTCGCCCGCAGGGCCAGGTGGTGGAGCGGCAGCACGGTGGCCGACCGGCGCGCGTCATCGAGCGCCACCCGGGCGGCCTCGACGGCCTCGGCGTGGTCCGCCAGCGTCGCCCGCTCGGCGAGGGCGGCGTCGACCCGGGCCCGACGCTCGGCC
>JAOPXG010000402.1 GCA_025965275.1 Nocardioides sp. | reverse complement strand
TGTCGCCGTAGCCCTTCTCCCACGAGGAGATGGCGTAGCCGTCGACGGTGTTCATGTCGACGTCGACCGCGAGCAGGTAGTTGCAGCCCTCGGTGCCGTGCCCGACGACGTGGTCGACGAAGTAGCGACCGTGCAGGCGCTTGCCCTGCAGCCGGCCCTGCATGTCGGTGAAGGCGACGACGACCGTGTCGACCTTCCCGACCTCGATCCGGTCGACCAGCTGCTTCATCGACAGATGCCTGTTGTTGCGGAGGTCCGTGTCCTGGGCCATTGCTTCCCTATCCCACCAGGCCGCGCAGCAGCGCGGCCGTGTCATCGCAGTGTTCCTCCATCGCCCGGCGGGCGCGGTCCGCGTCCCCGGCCAGGATCGCCTTGACCACGACCGCGTGCTGGCGGTCGGAGTGCGCGATGTTGGCCTGGAGCACGGGAATGGCGAGCAGCATCTCGTGCAGGGTCGCCTGCACCGAGGTGACGGCCTCGATCAGCCGGGGGGAGTCGGCGAGCGAGGCGATGGTGAGGTGGAAGCGCGAGTCGGCCAGGCGGTGCGCGGCCGGCTTGGGGGCGCCGATGACGGCGGCGTGCGCCTCCTCGAGCTGCGCACGGCGTACGTCGGTCAGCTCGAGCGCGGCGGCGACGTAGGCCGCTCCGGGCTCGACGATCCTGCGGTACTCGAGCGCGTCCAGCCAGTCCCGGCGCCGCTCGGCCGACACCCGCGCCGCCGCCCGTGCGGACGGCGTCCTCGGCTTCAGCGTCACCACGGTGCCGCCGCCTCGACCGCGGGTCGTCTCGACCAGGCCGGCCTCGCGCAGAGCGGCCATCGCCTCGCGCAGGGTGGCCCGCGAGACGCTGAGCATCACGGCGAGCTCACGCTCCGGCGGCAGCGTCGTGCCGAGCGGGTAGACGCCGAGCCGGATCGCGGTGGCCAGCTGCTCGACGCAGGCCTCGAACGCGTGGTGCCCGCGCACCGGCCGGAGGACCGCCTCGGGGAGCTCCGAGAGGGAGTGCTCGGGCGACACGGTCATGGGCCCAATCCTTGGATCGACGCGGGGTGGTGTCAATGAGGTTAATGGTCTGGGTTCATACCAATTTTACGACGGGCTATGGACACCCCGAACGGGGCGGGTCTAGCGTCCGGTTCACATTCGCACGATCACCCCCGGAAGGTGCCTGATGCCCGAAGCACACGAGCCGGTCCCGACTTACCCGGCCCCGGAGCTCACCGAGGACGAGAAACACCTCGCGAAGCTGGGCTACAAGCAGGAGCTCTCCCGCTCCTGGTCCGGCTTCTCGAACTTCGCGATCTCGTTCTCGATCATCTCGATCCTCGCCGGCTGTCTGACCACCTATGGGGCGGGCATCTCGAACGGCGGACCGATCTCGATCTCGTGGTCCTGGCCGATCATCTCGGCCTTCATCCTGATCATCGGCTTCACGATGTCGGAGCTGGTGTCGGCCATGCCGACCTCGGGCGGCATCTACTACTGGGCCTCCAAGCTCGGCGGGCCGGCCGCGGGCTTCTTCACCGGCTGGCTCAACCTGATCGGCCTCATCGCGGTGACCGCATCGGTCGCCTACGGCTGTGCCACCTTCTTCGAGCTGACCTTCCTCGAGTGGGGCTGGTACGACGCCTTCTCGCTCAACCGGATCTTCGTGTTCTTCGTGGTGATCCTGGCCCTCATCACCGTGATCAACATCTTCTCCAGTCACCTCCTCGCGCTGATCAACAACATCTCGGTGTGGTGGCACGTCGTCGGCGCAGCGGTGCTGATCGGCGTCCTGCTCTTCGTCCCCGACGACCACCTGAGCGTCTCCCAGGTCTTCACCGACAAGTTCAACGGGTCCGGGTGGTCGGACGGATCGACCAGCACGATGACGTTCTGGTTCGTGATCATCCCGTTCGGCTTCATCCTGACCCAGTACACGATCACCGGGTTCGACGCCTCGGTCCACCTCTCGGAGGAGACGCAGGGGGCGGCGAAGGCGGCGGCGCAGGGCATCTGGAGGTCGATCTTCTACTCGGCGGTCGGCGGCTACCTCCTGCTGCTCGCCGTCACGTTCGCGATCCCGAAGGTCGACGGCCAGCCCGACTACGCGAGCATCCCAGCCGGTGGTGTCGCCTACGTGTTCGACGCCTCCCTCGGTGCGAACTGGGCGGGCACGTTGCTCTTCATCTCCGCCTGCGCGCAACTGTTCTGCGCGACGGCCTGCCTGACGTCGACCTCACGGATGATGTTCGCCTTCAGCCGGGACCGCGCGGTCCCGGGCTCGCGGTTCTGGTCGAAGGTCAACGCGAACAGGACCCCGGCCAACGCGGTCATCTGCGCGGCGGTCGTCGGCGGCATCATCACGCTGCCGGCCCTGAAGTCCGTCAACGGGATCCCGACCGCGTTCTACGCCGTCACGTCCGTGTCGGTCATCGGTCTCTACTTCTCCTTCGCCATCCCGATCTTCCTGCGCTGGAGGAAGGGCGACAGCTTCGAGGTCGGCAGCTGGAACAACGGCAGCAAGTACAAGTGGATGAACCCGGTCGCCGTCATCGAGATCATCGTGGTGGGCATCATGCTGATGCTGCCCACCACGCCGTACGGCGCGCCGTGGCGCGACGAGTTCGACTGGGCGAGTGTCAACTACGCCCCGATCATGACGCTGGGCGTGCTGCTGATCATCGCGGTCTGGTGGTTGGTGTCTGCGAGCAAGTGGTTCACCGGCCCCGTCCACACGATCGACGATGCCGTCGTCCAGGCATTCGACGTCTGAGTGACCGACGCACCGCTGGACCGCCTCGCCTGCCTGGCGGGGCGGTCCTGGCGTGTCCAGGAGCTGCCCGGCGGCCTGACCAACACCAACCTCCACGTCACGACCGACGACGGGCTCGACGTGGTGGTGCGCTGGTCGCAGGTCGACGCGGCGCTGCTCGGCATCGACCGCGACGCCGAGGCCACCAACACGGCGGCGGCGTACGACGCCGGGGTGGGCGCGGAGGTCGTCGAGTACCGCCCCGACCTCGCGATGCTGGTGATCGGCTTCCTCCAGGGCGAGGCGCTCGAGAACGCCGACTTCGCCGACCCGGGGGTGCTGGTCCGAGCCGCGCGGGCGACCCGGGAGCTGCACGCCGGCCCGCGGTTCACCGGTGACTTCGACATGTTCGCCCGCCAGGCGGCCTACCTCGCGACGGTGAGGGAGCGGGGCTACGCATTGCCGCCGGGCTACGACGACCACGCCGACGCCTGGTCCGACGTACGGCGGGCGCTGGCGACGGCGCCGCGGCCGATCGTGCCGTGCAACAACGACCTGCTCGCGGCCAACTTCATCGACGACGGCGAGCGCTGCCGGCTGATCGACTACGAGTACTCCGGCAACAACGACGCCTGCTTCGAGCTGGGCAACACCGCCACCGAGTGCGACTTCACGCCCGAGCAGGTCGAGGCCTACACCGAGGCGTACCTCGGCAGCCCGACCGGCGCGGACCTCGCCCGGGTTCGCGTCCAGATGCTGTGCAGCGAGTACGGCTGGTCGCTCTGGGGCTTCATCCAGGCGGCCGCCAGCCCGATCGACTACGACTTCCACGGCTGGGGCATGGTGCGCTACGAGAAGGCCGTGGCGACCTTCCGTGGGCCGGACCTCGCCGGTCTCCTGGAGGATGTGGCCCGTGGTTGATGTGCAGAATGCTGATCTCCCCTCTCGTGCGCAGGTGGTGATCGTCGGCGGCGGCGTCATCGGCGCGTCCGTCGCCTACCACCTGACGAAGCTCGGCTGGACCGACGTGCTGCTGCTCGAGCAGGGCGCCCTGTCCTGCGGCACCACCTGGCACGCCGCCGGCCTGGTCGGCCCGCTGCGCGCGTCGGAGAGCGGCACCCGGCTGGTGCAGTACTCCGCCGAGCTCTACGCGGCGCTCGAGGCCGAGACGGGCCTGGCGACGGGCTACCGCAACGTCGGCGGCCTGGTCGTGGCCCGGACCCCCGACCGGATGGTCCAGCTCGCCCGCACGGCGGCCAACGCTACGGCGTACGACATGGACTGCGAGCTGGTCTCGCCCGAGCGGGCCGGCGAGCTCTGGCCGGCCATGCGCACCGACGACCTGCTCGGCGCGATCTGGCTGCCCGGCGACGGCAAGGTCAACCCGGCCGACGTCACGCAGTCGCTGGCGAAGGGGGCCCGGCAGCGCGGTGCCCGGATCGCCGAGCGGGTCCGGGTGACCGGCTTCGACGTGGCCGAGACGCCGCGTGGGCGGCGGGTGACCGGCGTCCGCACGGACCAGGGCGCCGTCGAGGCCGAGGTGGTCGTCAACTGCGCCGGCCAGTGGGCCAAGGCGCTCGGCGACCTGGTCGGCGTGACCGTCCCGCTGCACTCGGCCGAGCACTTCTACGTCGTCACCGAGGCTGTCGCGGGCGTGCACCCCGACCTGCCGATCATGCGCGACCCGGACGGGTGGACGTACTTCAAGGAGGAGACCGGCGGTCTCGTGGTCGGCGGCTTCGAGCCCGAGGCGAAGCCGTGGCGCTCGCCCGACGACCTGCCCTACCCCTTCGAGTTCCAGCTGCTGGCGGAGGACTGGGAGCACTTCTCGGTGCTCATGGACGAGGCGCTGATCCGCATCCCGGCGCTCGAGGAGACGGGCATCCGCAAGTTCTACAACGGCCCGGAGTCGTTCACGCCGGACAACCAGTTCCTGCTGGGCGAGGCACCCGAGCTGGCCGGCCTCTTCGTCGGCGCCGGCTTCAACTCGGTCGGCATCGCGTCGGCCGGGGGCGCGGGCCGGGCGCTCGCGGAGTGGATCGTCGCCGGGGAGCCCCAGGACGACCTGGTGGGCGTCGACGTACGCCGGTTCGCGCCGTTCCACGCCGACAACCGCTGGCTGCGGGCCCGGGTCGCGGAGGTGCTCGGCCTGCACTACGCGATCCCGTGGCCCAACCGCGAGCTCGAGACGGCCCGCCCGCAGCGGACGTCGCCCCTGCACAAGCGGCTCGCGGCCGCCGGCGCGCTCTTCGGCACCCGGATGGGCTGGGAGCGGCCGAACGTCTTCGGTCCTCCGGGTTCGTCGCTCGACTACTCCTGGGGCAAGCCCTCCTGGCTCCCGTGGTCGGCCGCCGAGCAGCGGGCGACCCGCGAGGGCGTCGCGGTGTTCGACCAGACGTCGTTCTCGAAGTACGTCGTGGCCGGCCCGGGCGCCCTCGAGGCACTGCAGTGGATCTGCGCCGCCGACGTCGACGTGCCGGTCGGCGGGTGCGTCTACACGCCGTTCCTCAACCGGCGGGGCACCTACGAGGCCGACCTGACCGTCACCCGCACCTCCTCCGACGGGTTCCTGCTGGTCTCCAGCTCGGCGACGACGATCCGCGACCTCGACTGGATCAGGCGGCACGGAGGTGGCGTCGTCGCGCGCGACGTCACCGAGGACTTCTCCGTCCTCGGCGTGATGGGTCCCGCGTCCCGCGACCTCCTGACCCCGCTCACCGACGCCGACCTCGGCGACGCAGCCTTCCCGTTCGCCACCAGCCAGGAGATCACCCTGGGCGGCGTGCGGCTGCGGGCGACCCGGATGACGTACGTCGGCGAGCTCGGCTGGGAGCTGATGGTCCCGGTCGCCGGCACGGCCGCCGTCCACGAGCACCTGGTCGCCGGCGGAGCGGTCGACGCCGGCTACTACGCGATCGAGTCGCTGCGCCTCGAGAAGGGCTACCGGGCGTTCGGCCGCGAGCTCACCCCCGACGTCGGGCCGGTCGAGGCGGGGCTGGTCTTCGCGACCGCCCTCCGGGGCGACAAGGACTTCCTCGGCCGCACGGCTCTCGAGGAGCACCGCGCGGCGCTCGCCATCGGCGGTCCGCGCCGCCGGGTCGTGTCGCTGGTCGTCGAGTCACCCGAGCCGATGCTCTGGGGCGGCGAGCTGGTGCTGCGTGACGGGTCGCCGATCGGTCAGGTCACCAGCGCCGCCTGGGGCGAGACCGTCGGCTGTTGCGTCGGTCTGGCGCTCCTGCGCGCGGGCGGCCCGGTCACGTCCGACTGGCTCGCGGCCGGCACCCACGAGGTCGACGTGGCGGGGGAGCGGCACGCCGTACGACTGTCTCTTAAGGCGCCGCTCGCGTAGCTGTGGGCGCGCGGTTGCGGATCGCCCCGGCCGGGCATGATCGACTCGTGATCGAGCCACCAGTCCCGGACCGTCCGCCGCCCGGACCGCTCCCGGGCGCGCTGCTGGGCGTGGCCGCCGGCCTGCTGCTCGCCTCGATCTGGCTCTTCGGCGCCTGGGACGTGGCGCTCGCGGTCACCGCGGTCTTCGGTGGCCTGGTCGCCGTCCTGCTCGCCGGTGCGCCGGGATGGCGTCCCTTCGGGACGGGCCTGGTCGTCCTCGCCGCCGTCGCCGCGGCCGGACTCGTCGTCATCGCCCGCTAGCGTCTCCTCCCACGTCTTATCTAGCCGGCGTCGAGCACCCGGGCCAGGAAGCGCTGGGTGCGCTCCTCGCGCGGGTCGGTGAGCACCTCGGCGCCACCCCGCTCGGCGACCACGCCGCCGTCGAGGAAGAGCACCTGGTCGGCGACGTCGCGGGCGAAGCGGACCTCGTGGGTGACGATCACGAGCGTCCAGTTCTCGGCGGCGAGGTCACGGATGACGGAGAGGACCTCGCCCACGAGCTCGGGGTCGAGCGCGGACGTCGGCTCGTCGAGGAGCAGGACCTCGGGCTTGAGGGCCAGCGCGCGGGCGATGCCCACCCGCTGCTGCTGCCCGCCGGAGAGCTGGGCGGGGTAGGCGTCCTCGCGGCCGGACAGGCCGACCTGGTCGAGCAGCTCGCGCGCCGCCGCCGTGGCCTCCTCGGGGTCACGGCCCTGCACCTGGACCGGCCCCTCGATCAGGTTGCCGAGGACGGTCCTGTGGGGGAAGAGGTTGTGGGACTGGAAGACCATGCCGCTGCGGGCGCGCAACGCCTTGACCGCGCGCCGATAGGTGGCCTTGTCGGTCGGAGGGGAGCCGAAGTCGATGCTCGCGTCGCTGATCCGCACCAGGCCGGACTCCGGGGTCTCCAGGACGTTGAGAGAGCGGAGCACCGTCGTCTTGCCCGAGCCCGACGGCCCGAGCATCACGGTGACGGTGCCGGCGGTCGCCGTGAAGTCGACGTCCCGCAGGACCAGCTGGTCGCCGAAGGACTTCTCGAGCCCCTCGACCTGGATCAGTGCGTTCATGCGAGATGCCTGCCCAGTCGTCGTTCGAGCGGAGCCTGGGCCAGCGACACCAGGTAGCAGACCACCCAGAAGTAGAGGGCAGCCATGGCGTAGAGCGGGAGGTACTCGGTCGTGCTGGCGGCGGTGACCTGCGCCTCCCGGAAGAGCTCGGGGACCAGCACCAGCGAGGCGAGCGCGGTGTCCTTGATCAGCGAGAGCAGGGTGTTGGAGAGCGGAGGCACCGCGATGCGGGCCGCCTGGGGCAGCACGATCCGCCGCATCGACTGCCAGTAGTCCATCCCGATCACGGTGGCCGCCTCGTACTGTCCGCGCGGGACCGAGAGGATCGACCCGCGCACGACCTCCGCGGCGTACCCACCCACGTTGAGGCTCAGGGCCGCGATGGCCGCGGGATAGGGGTCGAGGTCGATGCCGATCTGCGGCAACCCGTAGAAGACGATGAAGAGCTGCACCAGCAGCGGGGTGCCGCGGATGACCGAGATGTAGGCGCGGGAGACCCAGTCGAGGATCCGGATCGACGAGAGCCGCGCGAGCGCCGCACCGACGGCGAGGACCATGCCGATCGCGAAGCTGGCCAGGGTGAGCGGGATGTTGCCCCTGACGAGGCCCACGAACATCGGCCAGGCGGTGTCCTTGACCACCTCCCACCTGGTCCGCGAGTCCGAGGCCTTCACCTTGACGTCCTCGGCACCGCCCTTGACGATGACGTCGGCGCCGAAGTAGTCCTCCGAGATCTTGGCCAGCGTGCCGTCGTCGGTGAGCGCCCGGATGGCGTCGTCGGCCTGCTGCTGGAGGTCGGCGTCGGACATACGGAAGACCAGCGCCTGCTCGAGGATCTCGTCCCCGGCGTCGCCTGCGATCTTGACCTGGTCGGTGCCGGAGGTGGCGAGGTAGTCGAGCACCGCGATGTTGTCGTTGACGATTGCGTCGACGCGGCCCTGGATCAGCAGCTCGACAGCAGGCCCGAAGTCCTGGACGTACTGCACCTTCGCGCCCGCGTCCTTGGCGACCTGGGCCCAGTTGCTGCTCGCGGTCTCCGCGACCGTACGCC